>CACCBF010000001.1 GCA_902544135.1 uncultured Pelagibacteraceae bacterium
TATAACTGAAAAAACCTCAATGCTTATTTGCTATGGTGATAGCATTTTTGCACAAAATCAAAAACATTCAATTAAAGTATTTAAAAATTTCTTTCAAAAAAGATTAAGTAAAAATTTTAACACTGTTCACTTTTTACCATTTTATCCATCAAGCAGTGATAGTGGCTTTGCAGTAAAAGATCATTACAAGATAGATGGTAGGCTTGGCAATTGGTCGGATATAAAAAGTTTTTCAAAAAAAAGTGATGTCATGGCTGATATTGTCATAAATCATTCATCTGCAAGAGGTTTGTGGTTTAAAAATTTTTTAAGAGCAAAAAAACCCGGTAAAGACTATTTTTTAACTGTAGATTCTAAATTTAATATTTCAAAAGTTGTAAGACCAAGAGATCATAAACTTTTAAAAAAAATAAATATTTTTAACAAAACTGATTATCTGTGGCGAACATTCAGTCCAGATCAATTAGATTTAAATTTTAAAAACCCAGCAGTGTTATTGCGATTTATAAAGATCATGATTAATCTAATTAATAATGGAGTTACTATATTTAGGTTAGATGCAATTGCTTATCTTTGGAAAGAAAGTGGAACAAAATGTAAAACACATGAAATCATAAAACTCCTAAGAATGATTTCTGGCTTACTTAATACCCAAACCTTAATAGTTACAGAAACAAACTTGCCTGAAAAAGAAAATTTAAGTTACTTTGGAAAAAATGATGAAGCTAACTGGATATATAATTTTTCGTTACCGCCTTTATTGATCCATGCTTTTTTATTTGAAAACAATTCGTATCTTTATAATTGGAGTAAAAAACTTCCAAAAAGTAAAAATGGAAACTGTTATTTAAATTTCATTGCATCCCATGATGGAATTGGAATGAGACCCACTGAAGGATTATTAAGTAACAAAGTTTTAAAAGATTTTCTAAACAGGTTAAAAAAAAATGGATCAAAGTTTTCTTATAGAAAAATTCAAAATAAATCAAAAAAAGTTTATGAGGCAAATATAACAATATTCGATGCTTTAAAAAAAACTAATTATGATAATGGCAAGTTTGCATTTGAAAGATATGTTTCTGCTCATTCAATAATGATTGCTTTCGAAGGAGTGCCAGCGATTTATTTCAACTCCATGTTTGGTACATCTAATGATGAAGCAAAATTTGTTATTACTGGAAATAATCGAGATGTTAATAGGTATAAATGGAATTTAAGAAATATTTCAAACAAACTTAATAATAAAGACTCTAAAGAGAACTATTTTTATAAAAAGATTTCCAATCTATTAAGTGTCAAAAAAAAGCAGAAAGCGTTTCATCCAAACGCAAGTAGAGAGAATATTAATCTTGGACCAAAAATATTTTCTTTTAAAAGAGAAAGTATTGATAAAAAACAAACTATAATTTGCATAACAAATCTGTCATCAGAAATGCAGTATTTCAAGATAAATAAAAAGTTTCTAAGATACAAAGACTTACTGGGGAGTAAATTATTTTTTACACTTGATAAAAGAATTAAACTAGATCCGTGTCAAACAATCTGGCTATCTAATAAATAAATTATTTTTCCCAATCAAATCTTGGAAAAGAATTAAAAATTTTAAATATACCATCCGACCATTGATTGCATACTTTAGAATACTCATCATCAGCGATATTCAAACATTTTTGTGAAAGAATTTTATATCCATCTTTTTTATAAACCACAAAATCAATTGGTGGCCCAACAGTTAAGTCACTTTTTAAGGTAGAGTCGATTGATATCAAAGCACATCTAGAAGCATCCCCAATTGATACATCAGGTTTTATTACTCTATCTAAAATTGGTTTACCATATTTCACCTCACCAATTACTAGATAAGGTTTACTGTCTGCCGGTTTGATGTAGTTACCTTGCGGGTAAACTAAGTAAAGCTCCATTGGTTGGTCTTTAATTTGTCCACCGACTATAAAAGTTGAACCAAGCAATACTGTATCTGTATTAATGCCTTTTGGCATTGAATGTTTTACATTTAGCGATCCAACATAAGAAGCTATTTGATCAAAATCTTTACAAGTGTTTAAATTAAGTTTTTCGGATGTGTCATCTAAATCTTTTTCAATGGATTTATATACTGCTTGTGAAGTTCCTAAATTTCCAGAGGTAACGATTACAATTGTTCTATCACCAACATCATAAGTAAACATTTTAGAGTAAATATTTACATTGTCTAAACCAGCATTCGTTCTTGAGTCTGAAGCAAAAACTAGGCCATCATTTGCTTTTATACCAATACAATAAGTCATTATTTCTAGCAATATTTTTAAATTTGCATAATGTATAATCTATTTCTTACATAACAGGTATAACAATTATACAATTGAATTAATTAATTTAAAATTTGAAGATATTTTATGGCCTCTAAATTATGGAAAGATTATAACGCCAAAAATGCATATGATGGTTATTTTACAGCGGATAACAAATTAAGAAAACACGCAAAAATAATATCTGGTATTTTAGAAAAGTACGGAAAAAAGAAACTGCAAGAAATTGAAAAAAACTGTCAAAGTACAATTAGTGCCAGAGGAATAAATTTTAGAGTTTACGCTGCAAATAATAGAGCCGAAGAAAAAAAATGGCCGTTAGATATTATTCCAAGAATAATACCAAAACCTGTTTGGAATAAAATTTCCAAAGGTTTAAAACAAAGAGCCAAAGCTCTTAATCTTTTTATTGATGATATCTATAATCAAAAAAAAATTTTTAAAGACAAGATAATACCTGCAGACTTAATTTTAGAATCTCCCTATTATGTAAAACAGTGTGAAGGGTTTTCACCAAAGTTTAAGGCTTGGTCTAATATATCTGGGATCGATTTAATAAGAAACAAAAACGGAGAATATTTAGTTCTTGAAGATAATTTAAGAGTACCATCAGGTGTCTCTTATATGCTTGAGAATAGAATGGTTATGATGGATGTTTTTCCAGAACTATTTTCTAGATATAAGGTTTCATCAATTCACCAGTACACAAATAAATTATACAATTGTATGGTTGAGTGTATTCCAAAAAAGACAGCTAATCCTCACATGGTTGTTTTAACTCCAGGAATTTATAATTCGGCTTACTTTGAACACTCATTTTTAGCAGAGCAAATGGGAATTGCTTTAGTTGAAGGTAAGGACCTTTTTGTTGAAGATGATAATGTATATATGAAAACTGTTAAAGGACCTCTTAAAGTTGACTGTATTTATAGAAGACTTGATGACAGTTTTCTAGATCCCAAAGTATTTAATAAAGAGTCTTTAATTGGAGTTCCAGGTTTATTTAAATGTTGGTTAAAAAAAAATGTCGGTATCTTAAATGCGATAGGAACGGGAGTTGCAGACGACAAAGTTGTCTATTCGTATGTAAATAGAATGATTACTTATTATCTAGGTGAACAACCTTTGTTAAACCAAGTAGAAACATATTTATGTCATGAAGAAGATCAAAAAAAATATGTTTTAGAAAATCTATCCAAGTTAGTTGTAAAACCCGCAAATGCTTCAGGTGGCTATGGTTTAATGATAGGACCCAAAGCGCCAAAAAAAGAGATTGAAGAGGTAAGACAAAAAATTTTAAAAAATCCAAGAGAATTTATTGCTCAACCACTAGAAGTGTTGTCAACTGGTCCAACTATAACTAATAATAATATCGAGCCGAGACATGTTGATTTAAGACCATTCGTTTTAACAGGAAAATCAAATTATGTAACTTCAGGCGGACTTACAAGAGTAGCCTTGAGAAAAGGTAGTACTATTGTAAATAGTTCACAGGGTGGCGGATCCAAAGACACTTTAATTGTTGGCTAAAAAAAATTTATTCAACAAGAGCTTTTTCTAAAAATTTTAAATCAAGTTTACAATCTTTGTACCCACGCTTGACTACATTTAAATATCTTTCTGTTGGAAATCTAAAAGGTGTTTTTTTAGTCATGGTATAAGTCATTATTTTTTTTCCCTCATATAAAAAATAATATTTTTTATATAAAATAGGAAAATCTTCATAGACATCTAGTTTTTTTTCATCACTCTTTGATATTTCAAATAAACCACCTGGAACCATTGAATTTTTTTTGGGTTCAATGTCAGCTGCTCTATATTTACTTCGAAAAGTTAATCTGAAATCTTTTAAGTCTATCTTTTTTAGAAAAATGCTATCCTTACATCTCCTTTTCATTTGAATGTGATGAAGATTACTACCGTAAGCAAAGTAAAGCATTTATCTCTCTACAATTTCGATATTTTTTTCTTTTATAAATTTTAGAATTTGAGTATTGCAGTAGTCAATTTTAGATTGATTTTCAGATCTCAAGACGATTGATACACCTAACTTGCCAGCATGAAAAAAAGGATAACTTCCAATTTCAACATCCTGGTTTTGATCTTGAACTTTCATCAAAGAATTAGCAATTTCACTTTCAACTGTTCTTAGATTAATCGTATGACTTAAAATTGGTTCTCCACCAGCTAATTTATTCTTCAATCCTCCTAACATAGACTTCATAATTGATGGTACACCTGGTAAACAAAATACATTTTCAACACTAAATCCTGGAGCACCACTTGTTGGATTTAAAATTAATTCTGCGTTTTCTGGCATCCACGCCATTCTTTGTCTGCCTTCATTGAATTCCCCTTTTTTATAATAAGAGTCTAAAATCTTAAAAGCTTCTTTATGTATTTCATATTTTCGATTGAAAGCTTTTGAAACGGATTGTGCAGTAATATCGTCATGAGTAGGACCAATCCCTCCGGTTGTAAAAACATAATCGTTAGATTTCCTTAAAACATTAAGAGTATCGACGATTGTTTGCTCTACATCAGGAATAACTCTTACTTCATTTATTTTTATGCCGATTGAATTAAGCCAAAGAGCTAATGTGCTAGTATTTGTATCCTGAGTTCTTCCTGATAAAATTTCATTACCAATTATCAAAATTGCAGCATTAACTTTTTTGTTTTTACTCATTATTATATGTATAATTTGAAAATGGAATTTACCAAGTCTTTAATAAAAGGCAAATTAATCAAAAGATATAAACGTTTTTTTGTTGATGTTAAATTAGGTAAACAAGTAGTTACGGCACATTGTCCTAATACAGGATCGATGAAAGGCTTGTTAGATGAGGGGAATGAGGCCTATCTTTTAAAGAACGATGATCCAAAAAGAAAGTTGAAATACACACTTCAAATTTTAAAAGCTAAGGGAAATCTTGTTGGTGTAAATACCCATTTAGCTAACAAAATTGTTCATAATGGTTTAATAGAAAATCTTATAAGTGAGTTAAAGAATAATAAAACAATCAAACCAGAAGTTTTTTTCAATAAAGAGACAAGATTCGATTTTTTAGCTGAAAAAAATAATAAAAAGATCTTTATAGAGGTAAAAAATGTAACACTTTTTCGTGATACTAAAACTGCTGAATTTCCTGATGCAATTACCTCAAGAGGATCAAAGCATTTACTCACCCTTATTGATGCCATAAAAAAAGGTTATAAAACATACTTAATTTTTCTAGTGCAAATACAAAATATGGAAAACTTTAAAATAGCAAAAGACATAGACCCAGAATATTATAATAATTATCAGGTTGCTAAAAAAGCAGGGGTAAATTTTTTAGCGTATAGATGTAAAATTAGTTCAAAAAAAATTTTGATCGAAAAAAAATTAAAGATTATTAATGAATAATTACTCTGAAAAGTTTGAAAAAATGAGAATTGCAGGTAACCTTGCTGCAAAAACTTTAGATATGCTCACTGAAAATATTAAAGAAGGTGTTACAACAAGCTACATAGATAAACTTGGCTATGAATTTATAAGAGATAATGGAGGTCACTCTGCTCCACTTTTTTATAGGGGTTTTGAAAAATCATTATGTACATCTTTAAACCATGTTGTCTGTCATGGTATACCCTCAGACGATAGAATTTTACAAGATGGCGATGCTTTAAATGTGGATGTTACTGCAATCATTAATAATCATTATGGGGATACTAGTAGAATGTTTTGTGTTGGCAAAACGTCAGTAAAATTAAACAATTTAATTGATGCTACTTATGAAGGAATGATGAAAGCAATTAAAATTCTTAGACCAGGTATTAAAATTGGAGATATTGGACATGAAATTCAATCCTATGTCGAAGAAAGAGGTTTTTCAGTGGTAAGAGATTTTTGTGGTCATGGAATTGGAACAGTGTTTCATGAATCACCTAATATTTTACATTATGGTAATAAAAATACCGGTATGGAATTAAGACCAGGTATGACTTTTACAATAGAGCCAATGATAAATGCTGGAAAATTTGATACTAAAGTTTTAAACGATGGTTGGACTGCTGTAACAAAAGATAAATCTTTATCAGCACAATTCGAGCATACAATAGGAATAACTGAAAATGGTTATGAAATCTTTACAGAATCTGCTAAAGGATATTCTAAACCACCATACAATTAATGATAAAAAGATACTCTCGTAAAGAATTAACAGACATATGGTCTGAGGAGAATAAGTACAAGATTTGGCTTGATGTAGAAATTGCAGCAGCTCAAGCAATGGAAAAATTAAACCAAATTCCAAAAGGAGTTTCCTCAACGGTTAGAAAAAAAGCAAGAATTAACGTAAAAAGAATTCATCAAATTGAAAGTCAGGTCAAACATGATGTGATTGCTTTTTTAACATCTGTAACTGAAAAAGCTGGATTGAAAGCAAGGTATCTACATCAAGGGATGACATCGTCTGATGTCTTAGATACAAGTTTTAATATTCAATTAGTCCAATCAGGAAAAATTCTTGTCAAAGATTTAGATCAAATTTTAAAAGCACTAAAAAAACAAGCACTTAAATATAAATTTACTCCTTGTATGGGAAGAAGTCATGGTATACATGCTGAACCAATTACATTTGGTCTTAAATTAGCATCTTTTTATGAGGAGTTTAAAAGAAATAAAAAAAGATTAATCGATGCAATTGATGAAGTCTCTACATGTGCAATATCAGGTGCTGTTGGGACTTTTGCAAATATTTCTCCAAAGGTCGAACAACATGTTGCAAAAAAACTTGGATTAAAAGTTGAACCAATTTCAACTCAAATAATTCCTCGTGATCGTCATGCTTTTTATTTTTCAGTCTTAGGTATTATAGCTGGATCCATTGAAAGAGTTGCAACAGAAATAAGACATCTTCAAAGAACTGAAGTTTATGAGTTACAAGAATACTTCTCAAAAAATCAAAAGGGATCCTCGGCGATGCCACATAAAAAAAATCCTATCTTAAGTGAAAATCTTACAGGCTTGTCAAGAATAGTAAGAAGTGCTGTTGCGCCTGCTTTAGAAAATATTGCTTTATGGCATGAAAGAGACATTTCACACTCAAGTGTAGAGAGAAATATAGGACCAGACACAAACATCACTCTTGATTTCGCTTTAGTAAGACTAGCTAATATATTAGATAATATGATTGTTTATCCAAAAAAAATGTTACAAAATTTAAATTTAACAAAAGGATTAATTTTTTCTCAAGAATTAATGTTAGAATTAACAAAAACTGGATTAAGTAGAGAAAAATCTTATAGAATGATTCAAAATTATGCAAAAAAATGTTTTGCAGAAGATCTGGACTTGTATAGCGTTATTCACACTGATAAATACATAATTACTAAGATTTCACCAAAAAAATTACAATCCATTTTTAGTTACGCTAAACATTTTAAGAATGTGAACTTAATATTTAAAAGAGTATTCAGATAATGAAAAAAGGTAAAAAATTATATGAAGGAAAAGCAAAAATCATTTATGCTTCTTCTGATAAAAATTTAGTTATTCAATATTTTAAAGATGACGCTACTGCTTTTAATAATCAAAAAAAAAGCACTATAGAGGGAAAAGGTGTATTGAATAATCGTATTTCAGAACACATACTTTCTAATCTGTCTCAAATAGGAATTAAAAATCATTTAGTAAAAAGATTAAATATGAGAGAACAATTAATCAAATTAGTAGAAATTATTCCAATAGAGTTTGTTGTCAGAAATGTTGCTACCGGTTCTTTAACGAAAAGACTTGGAATTGAAGATGGGACGGTTCTTAAAGAACCCCTAATAGAATACTGTTTAAAAGATGATGAACTTGGAGACCCCTTAATAGCAGAAGATCATATTTATGCTTTTGAGTGGGCCTCAAAAAAAGAAATTGAAAAAGTAAAAAAAATGATCTTAAGAATTAACGATTTCATGATTGGTATGTTTAGAGGCGTTGGCATCAAATTGATAGACTTTAAACTTGAGTTTGGAAGAATAAAAATAAGCGGTAAGAATGAGGTTATTTTAGCTGATGAAATTAGTCCAGATACTTGTCGATTATGGGACTCTGTTACTGAAAAGAAATTAGATAAAGATAGATTTAGAAAAGATTTAGGAGATTTAATACCAGCATATACTGAAGTAGCAAAAAGACTAGGAATTTTACATGAACAATCCAATGTTACTGCAGTCAATGTAACAAAATTATCTTCAGTTAAAAAAAAGAGTAAATGAAGGTTTCTGCAATTATCACTTTAAAAAAAGATGTTCTGGATCCGCAAGGAAAAGTAATCCATCAAACTTTAGATGGAATGGGATTTAAAGATGTTAATGAAGTTAGACAAGGTAAATATTTTGAAATTGACGTAAAAGAAAACGATCCAAAAAAAGCTCAAAAAATTGTTGAAGATATGTGTAACAAACTCTTAGCGAATCTTGTAATAGAGAATTATAAAATTATTGAGATACAATAATTGATGAAATCAGCAGTAATTACTTTTCCAGGTTCAAATTGTGACAGAGATATGCACGTTGCACTGACTAAGTTTGGTTTTAAAAATAAAATGGTCTGGCATAATGATAATGAATTACCTAAATCTGATTTGGTAGTACTTCCAGGGGGATTTTCATATGGTGATTATTTGAGATGTGGAAGCATGGCTTCTAAATCAAAGATAATGCAATCAGTAATCAATTTTGCAAAATCAGGTGGATTAGTAATGGGAATTTGTAATGGTTTTCAGATTTTGGTTGAAAGCGGATTGGTTCCAGGAATTTTGTTGAGAAATAAATATTTAGAATTTATTTGTAAAAATATTTTTGTAAAAATTGATAATAAAGACAACCCATATTTTAAAAATTTAGATAAAGAGGTATTTGAGCTTCATATTGCTCACAATGAGGGAAATTACTTTTGCACCAATGATCAACTTAAAGAAATTGAAGACAATAATCAGGTAGCAATTTATTATTGCAATGACAATGGAAAAACAGAAGAAAAATATAATCCAAATGGTTCTTTAAAGAATATTGCTGGTATTTTTAATAAGGAGAAAAATGTTTTAGGAATGATGCCCCATCCAGAGAGAATGATTGATCAGAGTTTATCTGGTGAAGATGGATCTTTATTTTTTAAAAATTTAATAAATAACATCAAATAATGGAAGTTAACGAACAGATAGCTGTAGATCACGGTTTAAAAAAAGAAGAATATAAAAAAATTTGTGATCTATTAAAAAGGGTTCCTAATCTAACAGAACTTGGAATTTTCTCTGCAATGTGGAATGAACACTGTTCATATAAATCATCGAGACTTCATTTAAAAAAATTACCAACCTCTGGAAAAAAAGTGATTCAAGGACCAGGAGAAAATGCGGGCGTGATTGATATTGAAGATGGAGATGCAATTGTTTTCAAAATTGAAAGTCACAATCATCCTTCTTTTATTGAGCCTTATCAAGGAGCAGCCACTGGTGTAGGGGGTATAATGAGGGATGTATTTACAATGGGCGCAAGACCAATTGCAAATTTAAATTCAATTCATTTTGGATCATCACAACACAAAAAAACAAAAAATCTATTAAGAGGAGTTGTTCATGGAATAGGGGGTTATGGAAATTGCATGGGTGTCCCAACTATTGCAGGACAAACTTCTTTTGATAGTTCTTACAATGGCAATATTTTAGTCAATGCTATGACGCTTGGGTTGGTTAAGAAAAATAAAATTTTTTATTCAAAAGCTGCTGGTCTTAATAAACCTGTTATTTATGTTGGCTCAAAAACTGGACGAGATGGTATTCATGGAGCAAGTATGGCATCAGCTAGTTTTGATGAAAAAATTGAAGAAAAAAAACCAACTGTTCAAGTTGGAGATCCTTTTACAGAAAAACTTTTACTTGAAGCTTGTTTAGAACTTATGGCCGGAGACTCAATTATTGCAATACAAGATATGGGTGCAGCAGGTCTTACATCATCAAGTATTGAAATGGCTTCAAAAGGTAATTTAGGAATTGAGTTAAATCTAAATAAGGTTCCATGTAGAGAAAGCAAAATGACACCCTATGAAATCATGCTTTCTGAAAGCCAAGAAAGAATGTTGATTGTTTTAGAAAATGGAAAAGAAGATTTGGCAAAAAAAATATTTGATAAATGGGATTTAGATTTTTCTGTAATTGGTAAGACGACTAATACAAAAAACATTGAATTATATTATGATGAAAAACAAGTTGCTACTATTCCAATTAATACTTTAGTTGAAAATTCTCCAATGTATGATCGAAAGTGGAAAAAAACAAAACTACCCAAAAAAAATTTGATCAAAAAGGAAGAATTTAAAAAGTTTAAAATCAAAGAAGTTTTGAGTAAAATTTTATCAAATCCTAATGTTTGTAGTAAAGAATGGATTTGGCAACAGTATGATCACACAGTAATGGGTGATACAATTCAAAAACCTGGTGGTGACTCGGGTGTAGTGCGAGTTCATGGAACCGATAAGGCAGTAGCTGCGACTGTTGATTCTTCAGCCATTTATTGTTGGGCTCACCCTCTTACAGGTGGAAAACAAGTTGTCTGTGAAAGTTGGAGAAATCTTATTTCGGTAGGAGCAACTCCAATTGCTATAACAAATTGTTTGAACTTTGGAAGTCCAGAAAAAGAAGAAAATATGGGGGAGTTTGTTGAATGTGTTCAGGGAATTGGTGAAGCTTGTGAATATTTAAAATTTCCAGTCGTCTCTGGAAATGTATCATTTTACAACCAAACAAAAGAAATTGGAATTAAACCAACTCCATCGATTGGCGGTGTGGGTCTGATAAAAGATTATAAACAAATGGTTACTATGGACTTTAAAGAAATTGATAACCTCGTTTTAATAATTGGTAAAACTGAAGGTCACATTGATCAAAGTCTTTTTGCAAGAAATATCTTAAATGAAAAGAATGGACCACCACCAGAAATAAATCTCTTTAATGAAAAAAATAATGGTGGAACAGTTCTCCAACTTATCAAAAATAATCTTGTTAGAAGTGCTCATGATGTATCTATCGGAGGAATTATTACAGCTATAAGTAAAATGTGTATAAAAGGAAATAAAGGAATAGAATTTAATAAACCTAAATATTTCATGAGTGAAATTGAATATTTATTTTCTGAAGATCAGGGTAGATATGTTATAGAAATTGAGTCTAAAAATTTAAAAAAGGTTATTAGTATATTAGACAAAAACTCTGTTCATTTTGATGAATTAGGTAAAATTACTGATAAAAATATGATTATAAATGCGAAGACAAAAGTTACAATTGACGAATTAAAATCATATAATACTAATTGGTTAACTAACTACATGAATTAATTATGGCGATGGATTTAAAAGAAATTGAAAAACATATTAAAGAAGCATTACCCGATGCATTGGTTGAGATTCAAGATTTAGCTGGTGACGGAAACCATTATTCTGCGACCATTACATCTTCTAAATTTAGTGGTAAAAGTAAAATTGAGCAACATAAGATGGTATATAATTCTTTAAAAGGTAAAATGGGAAATGAACTTCACGCCCTAGCGATAAAAACAAAGGAGCAATAATGGACGATCAAATTAAAAATTTAATACAAAGTCATATTGATAATAATGAAGTTTGTTTATTCATGAAGGGAACGCCTGATGCTCCACAATGCGGATTTTCAATGGCAGTTGCAAATTTACTTAAAATCTTAGAAGTAAATTATAAAGGAGTTAATGTTTTAGAAGATCAATCTTTAAGAGAGGGTATAAAGACCTTTAGTGATTGGCCAACAATACCACAATTATATGTTAAAAAAGAATTTGTTGGTGGTTGTGATATTGTTAAAGAAATGTATGAAAATGGTGAATTAAAAAAAGTCTTTGATGATAAAGGCGTAAAATATAAAAAGTAATTCTATCTAGAATAATATTCGATAACTAAATTTGGTTCCATAACAATTGGATAAGGAACTTCTTCAAACTTGGGCACCCTTATGAATTTAAATTTTTTATTCTTTTCATCCATTTGAATATATTCTGGAGTTTCTCTCTCTTTATTTGCTAAAGCTATATCAACTATTGCTAATTGTTTTGACTTATCTCTAATCTCAATCGTATCCTCTTCCTTAACTGAATAACTTGAAATGTTGACTTTTTTTCCGTTTACTCTCACATGACCATGATTAATGAGTTGACGTGCAGAAAAAATCGTTGTTGCAAATTTTGCTCTATATATAACTGCATCTAATCTTCTTTCTAACAAACCAATTAGGTTTTCACTTGTATCCCCTTTTAACATGCTAGCTTTTTTATAAATATTTCTAAATTGTCTTTCGTTGATATTACCGTAATAAGCTTTTAATTTTTGTTTTGCTTGAAGCTGAATACCATAATCTGAGGGTTTAGATGTTTTGGTCTGACCGTGCTGTCCTGGTCCATAAGCTCTGGTATTAAAAGGACTTTTAGGTCTTCCCCAAAGGTTTACTTTTAATCGTCTATCAACTTTATGTTTAGAGTTTAATCTTTTTGTCATTTAATCTTGGGTCTTATAAACTTACACATTATTTTGTCAATCAATGTTTTTTTCCCAAACTTGCGAATACGCTTGATAAAATACGTGTTTCTTTATCCGATAATTCCATTTTATAAAAAATATTTCTTAAATTCTGTAACATTACAGGTTTCTTTTCCTTTGGTTTAAAAAAATTGATGTCTTCTAAATTACTTAAACACAAGTTTATCATTGATTGAATTTCTTTTTTTGACGCTAGTTTAATTTTTTTTGACTTTTGAAATGGTTTGGTTCTCATCTTAATTATACTAGAGACTACTTGAGCTATAATAATTAAACTATGGGAAAGATTTAATGACTTAAATTCTGGATTGGTTGGAATTTGTAAAGTGTAATTAGCATAACTCACCTCTTCGTTTGAAAGACCTGAGGCTTCAGATCCAAATAAAAAACCGACTTTTTTTTTGAAATCTATTTTCTTCAAATCGTCTAGATTTATATGTTTTATATTTTTATTTCTAAATCGCGCTGAGGTCGCAATTACAATATCAATATCTTTGAGTGCTTTTTCAATATTCTCATACACTTTACTTTGATTAATAATATTTTTTGCACCTACTGATGTGGCGAAAATTTTATCATTTGGAAAAATTGGCTTAGGATTTATTAAAATTAACTTTTTAAAGTTAAAATTTTTTATTGCTCTTGCACATGCACCAATATTTTCTGACAATTGCGGCCTATGTAAAATAAATGAAATATTATTTTTTGACATGTTAATCAGTCAAACCATGGTCTCTATTATAAGATGATATCTTAGAAATTTTTATACCTTCCAAAAATTTTTTATTTACATCCCAAATCGAAACTTTTAATGGATAACATTTTGCTACATCAGATGAATGTTCAGAACCACAATCACCACCTGGACATGCAGATAAGGCTCCTAATAGATCAGTCTCAGCAAAAAATTCTAAATAATCGCCAGGTCTTACTGGGCTTGATTTCATAAAATATTGCTTAGTATCATTGGTGAAACCAGTAAGCATAAATACATTTAATACATCGTGTACAATTTTTTCTGCGTCATCTATTTTTAAATTCTTTTCCTTAACTAAAGCTCTAGTTAAATTTGAATGACAACAATAATGGTAATCGTTGTTTGATGTTAACTTGTAAGTATAAGGATCACATCTAGTTCCAATAACGTCATGAACTGAGCCCCCATCTTTATCATAACCATACCAATCTAATGTATCCCATGTAATTGTTGCCAATGATCTCAAATATGGGAAACTGCTGAACATTTTGTCACCAACTGAAATATGTGTTCCGTAGAGAGCTCTAGTTTTTCCAGAATAAAACTTTTCATTTAAATTATCAGCTTGAAATATATTTAAATCTCCTACCTGTGGACCTTCAATGCTTTCTATTCTAAAGAAATTACCTGATTTAACATTGAAAGTTTTAGCATCTCTTGGTGGAATTATAATTTCATCGACTTGTTTAATGTGTTTTCTTGCTTCATGTAATATTTCAAGATTATTATTTATGCTATCATTTGGGTAACAAACGACAGGACTTGCCCCAACCCTGCTTTCAATATCTACAGGTTTCATAGAGAACTTTTTAATTTTCATTTATTTACTGGCAGGAGCTTTGTCCTTAAATAGTTTGAAATCTAAACTATCGATAAGAGCTTTAAATGATGCATCAATTATGTTTGGTGATACGCCGATTGTAAACCAATTTTTTCCTTGGGAGTCTGTACTTTCAATAGCTACTCTCGTAGTAGCTTCAGTTCCTGTATTTAAAATTCTTACCTTGTAGTCAACTAGTTTTAAATCTTTCAAATATTCAGAATATTTCTCTAACTTTGTAACATTTTTTCTTATAGCGTTGTCTAAAGCATGAACAGGTCCATTGCCCTCACCTTCGCAGACTATTTGCTCACCATCAACTTCCAATTTTGCTTTTGCTCTAGAAACTATTTTATCTTGATCGTTTTTTGAAACTGAAACATCATATTCTTTTATTGAAATATATCTTGGAATTTCTCCCATTACTCTTCTAGCCAGTAACTCAAAAGATGCATCAGCTCCATCATAACTGTAACCAATAAACTCTCTATCTTTAACTTCTTCTAATAGTTTTTTAACCTTAGGATCATTTTCCTTAATATCGATTCCAATAGTTTTAAGTCGAGACAGGATATTTGATTTACCTGACTGATCAGAGACAACTATATTTCTGTTATTACCAACTTCCTCAGGATTTATATGCTCATAAGTTTTAGGATCTTTTTGAACAGCAGATACATGTAAACCACCTTTATGTGAAAATGCTGCAGCACCAACATATGGTAAATGTTTATTTGGTTTTCTATTTAGTATCTCATCAAGTAACCTTGAACATTGTGTAATATGTTTGATGTTTTTTTCTTTTATACTTATTTCAAATTTATCTGATAGCTCTTTCTTAAGATGGAAAGTTGGAATAATTGACATTAGATTAGCATTACCACATCTTTCACCTAAGCCATTTATAGTACCTTGAATTTGTCTGGCTCCTGATAAAACGGCTGCTATTGAATTTGCAACAGCATTACCAGTATCATTATGTGCATGAATACCTAAGTTTTCACCAGGTATGTGTTCTGAAACTTCTTTTACTATCTTAGTTACTTCATGAGGAAGTGTACCGCCATTAGTATCACATAAAACTATCCATTTAGCTCCGTTATCATAGGCAGCTTTGATACAAGCTAAAGCATATTCGGGGTTTGCCTTATAGCCGTCGAAGAAATGTTCTGCATCGAACATGAACTCTTTGTTATTTTTTACGAAATGCTTTGTTGTCTCTTTAATGTTATCTAAATTTTCCTCTTTTGATATTCCTAAAGCAACATCAACATGAAAATCCCAAGACTTTCCAACTAAACAAACAGATTTAGTATTAGAATTTAAAATTGCTGACAAACCCGGATCATTATCAGCACTTCGTCCTGCTTTTTTGGTCATTCCAAAAGCAGTAAAGGTAGAGTTTTTTAAATCTAAACCTTTCTGAAAAAATTCTGTATCAGACGGATTAGCGCCTGGCCAACCTCCTTCAATATAATCTACACCAAGATCATCTAAAGCATGTGCAATTTTTTTTTTTTCGTCAATTGAAAAATGCACACCTTGGGTTTGAGCACCATCTCGAAGAGTTGTATCAAATATGTATAATCTTTCTTTACTCATTTAAATTTCCACAGTGTTTTACCATCTTTGTCCTCTATTAAAACACCTTTGTCTGAAAGTTCATCTCTAATTCGATCAGCCTCTTTATAATCCTTATTTTCTCTAGCTTTATCTCTTAAGTTTATCATTTTTTCGATTTCGGGCTCACTTAATGAAACTCTATCTCTTTTAAAATCATGCCACTGGTCACGCGTTTCATTTAATAAACCAACAAATCTACATGCTGATATAAATAAATCTTTGTTATCATCTTTAATTGCTTTTTCATACAAGCTATGGAGATTAGCAATATAACCTGGAGTATTTAAATCTTCATATAGAGGTTTCAATATTTCATCAGGAACTTTTACAGGTTTGAAATTATCTAATTTTATTCGATACCACTTATCTAAAGTATTTTCACAATCAATTAATAATTTATCGTTCCAATCTAAGGGTTGTCTATAATGTGCACTCATCAGTGCTAACCTGATTATTTGACCACTAATTTTTTTTCTAAAGTCTTTTATCTTTAAAATATTACCTTGAGACTTAGCCATTTTTTCATTCGACATTGTTATAAAAGCGTTATGGATCCAAAAATTAGCAAAAACCTCTGTGTCATTAGCGCATCTAGATTGAGCAATTTCATTTTCATGGTGAGGAAAAATTAAATCAATACCACCACCATGTATATCAAATTCATTACCTAGAAGTTTTTTTGACATAGCAGAACATTCTAAATGCCATCCTGGTCTACCTGGTCCCCAAGGAGAATCCCAATAAGGTTCATCCTTAGTTGATGGCTTCCATAACACAAAATCCTCAGAGTTTCTTTTATTGTCACTTATTTCAACTCTCGAACCTGCAATTAAATCCTCTAACTTTTTATTTGATAATTTTCCATACTCAGAAAATTTTTTTACCTCAAAATATACATGTTTATTGTTTTCATATGCGTAACCTTTTTTAATCAAATCATTAATCATTTGAATCATTAGATCTATATGCTCAGTCGCTTTTGGCTGGTGTGTGGGATCCTCACAATTTAAAAATTTACAGTCTTCGAAAAAACTTTTAGTTATTTTTTCAGTTAACTCTTTTGTCGATATTTTAAGTTTTTGTGAAGATAAAATAATTTTATCATCAATATCTGTGATATTTCTTACGTATGTGACTTTTGAAAAATTATTTTTTAAAATTTTAAAAAGAATATCAAAAATAACTAGTGGTCTTGCATTCCCTATATGTGGATCATCATAGACAGTTGGTCCACAAACATACATTCCAATATTTTGTTTTTTTATCGGGATGAATTGTTCTTTTTTATTTGTTAAATTGTTTGTTAAAAAAATATCCATTTCGCTTGATTAAGAAATATACCTTATTTGATGATTTGTTAATCTAATTGATTAACTAGGAATTTTGCATACTGGAATAGGCTCCATTTTATGCATATTTTGTTTTCTAATTTTTTCGTATTCTGCTTTATGTGGAGAATTAGGATTCTTCATTGCATCTTCTAAGGCTTGGTAATCAAAACCTAACTGACCCTCGTCAGTTCTTCCATCATCCCAAAGGCCATCCGTTGGAGCGGCATCAATAATTTCTTGTAATATTCCGAGTTCTTTTCCAATCTCCCAAACCTCAGTTTTGTTACAATCTGCTATTGGTGAAATATCAACACCTCCATCTCCATATTTTGTATAAAATCCAACTCCAAAGTCCTCTACTTTGTTGCCTGTTCCGACAACAATTCCTTTATTAGCCGCTGCTACTTGATAAAGAGTTGTCATTCTCAGTCTTGCTCTTGAATTTGCAAATCCATGTTCATTGTTAAATTTATTTAATGTTGATGAAAATGTCTCAAATAATTTATCTAAACTTATAGTGTGAGCTTCAACATTCTTAAAATTTTTAACTAACCATTGTTGATGTTTTAAACTTAAATCATGTTGGTTTTCTATTTGCTTTATAGGCATGGTCAGAACAATAGTTTTTAAACCTGTCATCGCGCTTAATGTACTTGATACAGATGAATCGATTCCTCCTGATATACCAATTACCAAAGCTTGCGCTTTAGATGGCATTTGATCAACATATGATTTGATCCAATTTGATATGTACTCTATTTTTTCTTTAGGATTCATGAATTAATATTTAACAATCTTACAATTTAAAGCAATAGATCAAGATGCCACTTGGATAGAATTTTTCGAATAGCTGCTATTCTTTTTAATCTCATCTGATATTAAAAATGCTAATTCTAAGGCTTGATCTGCATTAAGCCTAGGATCACAATGAGTGTGGTATCTGCTTGACAAATCAGCATCAGAAATTTTTCTTGCACCACCAGTACATTCTGTCACATTTTGACCTGTCATTTCAATATGTAACCCTCCTGCATATGAACCCTCACTTTGGTGAACTGCAAATACATCTCTTACTTCTTTTAAAACCCTATTAAATGGTCTAGTTTTAAATCCAGTTGTAGATTTGATCGTGTTTCCATGCATTGGATCACAAGACCAAATTACATTTAAACCTTCTTTCTTAATAGTTCTTACAAGTTTAGGTAAAAACTTTTCAACTGAGTCGTGTCCAAATCTAGATATTAGTGTAATTTTGCCTTTTTCATTTTTTGGATTTATTGAGTTGCAAATTTTTACTATTTCCTCTGGTTTACTTGTGGGTCCACATTTTATTCCTATTGGATTTTCTATTCCTCTGCAAAACTCGACATGACCCCCATCTAGCTGTCTAGTTCTATCACCAATCCATACAAAGTGAGCAGATGTGTCGTGGTATTCACCAGTTGTGGAATCTACTCTTGTCATGCTTTCTTCAAAAGGTAGATGTAAAGCCTCATGCGATGTCCAAAAATTAACTGTATATAATCTGTTATTAAAATCTGAAGTAATTCCACAAGCTGACATAAAAGCTAATGCATCAGCAATCTTATCTTCTAAATCCTTAAATTTTTTAGCTTGAGGGCTTTTTTTTATATAATCTAAATTCCACAAGTGAACTTTATTCAAATCTGCAAAACCTCCTTTTGAAAATGCCCTTAATAAATTCAAAGTCGATGCAGATTGTGAGTAAGCTCTAAAAAGTCTTTTTGGATCATGCTCTCTTGCTTTTTTATTAAACTCAATACCATTTACATTATCACCCAAATAACTTGGAAGTTCTAAGTCCCCTTGTTTTTCAGTTGGCGCACTTCTTGGTTTAGCAAACTGACCTGCAATTCTTCCAAGTTTAATTACTGGGAGCGATGCTGAATAAGTTAATACCAATGACATTTGTAAAATCAGTTTAAAGGTATCTCTAATATTATCTGGATTAAATTCAGCAAAACTTTCAGCACAATCTCCTCCCTGAAGTAAAAAAGCTTTACCATCTACTACTTCTGCAAGTTGTTGTTTTAAATGTCTTGTTTCACCAGCAAAAACAAGTGGTGGAAAATTTTTTATTTTATCTAACACTTGTTCTAATTCCTTTTTATCAGAATATTCAGGAATATGTTTTACAGGATACTTTCTCCAACTATTTACTTTCCAATTTTTCATGTTCAACCTGTAATTGTTGTATCAGAGTTTTATAAGTAATCAACTTAAGAGTAAAATTTTATTAAAATTGCTAAAAATCTAATTCTTTTAATGTTTCTTTTGAGACATACCAAGCATCAAAAGCTGTTAAATTATTAAAAATTCTTTCATAATTATTCGATTTCATCAAATCATTAATACCTGTTTGTAAATCAGTGAAATTATGTTCAATCGTAAAAACTTTTGGTCGGTAAGTATTAAAGTTAAATGATTTCAAAATTTCATATTCAGAACCCTCAGTATCTATTGAAATATAAGAGGGAGATATATTGTTAAAATAATCCTTGATTACATCATTCAATGAAATTGTATTAACAGAAATAATTCTACCACCTTTTTTTCTTTGAGTTGTATTTCCTGGCATAGAATTTTTATCACTTTCTATAAAATTTTTAAGAGTAGATAAAACGCCTATATCAGACATAAAAAAATCTAAAGTTTTTCCACTTTCAGTCCAAATACATTTAGTAATTATTTCTGTATTTTTTCTATTTTCTTTTAAAGAATTATACCACTGAGGACTTGGTTCGGACAAAGCCCCTTTCCAACCAAAAGAACTTTCTAACATATAAGAGTTAGATAATTCTAGACCGTCTGTTGCTCCAAATTCTAAAAACGTTTTATCGAATTTATTTCCAATTATGAAATAAGCAAAAACATCTTGATATAATTGCGACTTTATATTCTTTATCTTTTTAAAACTATTAATAAATTTTTTTAAAAATATTTTATTTTCCTCTTTTAATGCATCTTGCTCAAAAGCTTGATATAACATTTCATAGTCGCTTACATTTTTATCACGCGCAGCTGAAGCGATATGCCAAAAATTTACATTGGTCTTAAAATTTATTCTCACTATCTTTATTCAACTGTGACTGATTTAGCTAAATTTCTAGGCTTATCTATATCATATCCTTTTTTTAATGCTGAATAGTAAGCTAATTTTTGCAACGGTATAGTTAAAAGGAATGGTAAAAGATCCTCATTGGTATTCTCTACTTCTATAGTTTCCCAAATATTTTCTGAAAAAACTTCATCTTTACTTTTATTGGTGATTAATAAAACTTTAGCTCCTCTAGCAATAACCTCTTGCATGTTTGATATTGTTTTTTTGTAATAATTATCTCTTGGGGCCAACACAACGACTGGCATACCTTTTTCTATTAACGCTAATGGTCCATGTTTCATTTCACCTGCTGGATAACCTTCAGCATGAACATAAGATAATTCTTTTAATTTTAAAGCTCCTTCTAATGCTATAGGGTATGAAAATCCTCGACCCAAAAACATCGAGCCTTTAGCCTCAATAAAAGTACCCGAGGTAGTTTGAATTTTATTATCAATAAGCAATGTTTTTTTAACTAATTCAGGTAGATCTTTTAAATCCTTCAGCTTTTTTGAAAATTTTTTCTTATTGATATCTCCTCTAATTAATCCAAGTTTTAAAGAGAGAATGTATAATATCAACATCTGGCCTAAGAAAGCTTTTGTTGAGGCAACACCTATCTCTGTGCCACAGTGAATTGGTAAAACAAATTTAGAATCTCTTGCTATCGAGCTTTCAATTACATTAACAACACCACAAGTTTTCATACCATTTTTATTACACAAATCTAAAGCTGCATAAGTATCAGCAGTTTCACCTGATTGTGATACAAAAATATATAAACTATCTTTTTTAAATCTATTTTTTCTGTACCTAAATTCTGAAGCTACATCTACACTTATATCTAAAGAGGTTAATTCCTCGAACCAATATTTGGCCATTAAACATGAATGATATGCGGTACCACAGCCTACCAGTATTATTGAGGAAATATCTTCAGCTTTCCAAGGAAAATTGAATATATTAATGTCATTGTTTGCCGTATCTAAGTATTCTTTAATACCATTCTTTATTGATATTGGTTGTTCGTCTATTTCTTTAGCCATAAAATGTTTGTAGTCTCCTTTATCATATTTTTGATCCTCACTTGATAATTCTAAAATTTTTTTGTTAATTTTTTTTCCCTTCTCATCAAAAAACTCCACTTGATCTTTTTTAATCACACAAAATTCACCATCATTTAGATAAGTAATTTTGTTTGTCATTGATTTCAAAGCATAAGAGTCTGAACCTAAATAATTTTCATTTGGACCATAACCGACAGCTAAAGGTGAACCTCTTCTAGCACCAATGATTAAATCTGGTTGATCTTTAAAAATAATTCCTAAAGCAAAACTTCCATGAAGTAATTTTAAAGTTTTTTTTATTGAATTAATTATATTTTCTGTTTTTAAATGTTCTGTTATTAAATGAACAATAACCTCTGTATCTGTTTGAGATTTAAATTTATGCCCTTTACCAATTAAAAATTTTTTTAAGATAGTCGAATTTTCAATTATTCCATTATGAACCACTGAAACATTTTGTGAAGAATGAGGATGAGCATTCAAACTGCTAGGTATTCCATGTGTTGCCCATCTAACATGACCGATACCTATAGTTCCTTCCATTTTTTGGACAAGAGAATTTTTTTCTAAATTATCTACCCTACCTTCCGATTTAATCTCATTTATAAAACCGCTTGTTAACGTGGCTATTCCTGCTGAGTCATAACCTCGATATTCTAATTTTTTTAATGAATTAATTATTGCCGATGAAACTGGTTTGTAACTATTTATTCCAATAATTCCACACATTATTTTTTTCTTGTTGTGTAATTTTTAATTTCTTTTTGTTCACTTCTTGTTAGAGCTAATGTTTTTTTATTTACATTTCTTGTTATAACAGAACCAGCTCCGACTGTACTTTCTTTACCAATAGTTATTGGAGCTACAAGCGATGAATTTGATCCTATAAATGCTTTATCTTTTATATTAGTTACATATTTCTTTTTTCCATCATAATTACAAGTAATTGTTCCTGCACCAACATTAACAGATTTACCAATTTTACTATCACCAATGTATGTCAAATGATTTACCTTTGACTTTTTTCCAATTACACTTTTTTTTACTTCAACAAAATTTCCAACTTTTGAACCTTCTTTTAGAATTGTATTAGGTCTTATTCTTGCATAGGGTCCAATTTCAACTTTATTCTCAATTTTACATGACTCAAGGTGAGAAAAAGATTTAATCACAACATTATTTCCAATTTTCACTTTAGAACCAATCACAACATAAGGCTCTATAATTACATTTTTTCCTATTTGTGTATCATCAGAAAAAAAAATTGTTTCAGGACCAATCATTTTTACACCTGATTTTAAAAACTTATTTCTTAAATTAATTTGAGAATTTTTTAAATTAAGCTGTTTCATCTTTTAAATTCTTTATATTATGTATATATGTTTCTTAATTCACAAAATATTTCTTAAAAATACTTTTAAATATGAAACAAAAATTTACAATTTTATTTGATTTAGATGGAACTTTAGTTGATACGGCCCCAGATCTTATGCGTGCCCATAATCATGTAATGAGGAAATTTGGTTACCCAACAAAATCTACTGAGGAAATTAGAAATCTTGTTGGACAAGGTGCTGGTGCAATGCTTGGACGATCGATTTGGGGACAAGCTAAAAAAGAATTTGGTAAAGTGCAAGATGATCAAATAAAAAAAGAAATGGTGAAAGATTTCATAGATTTTTATGGAAAAAACATCGTCAATGAAAGCACATTAATTAATGGTGTAAGGGAATTTTTAATATGGTCAAAAAAAAATGATATTTCTATGGCGGTTTGTACCAATAAACAAGAACACTTAGCTATTGATCTTTTGAAAAAAATTGGGATTTATCATTTTTTTGAATATGTGGCTGGACACAATACATTCGATTATTGCAAACCTGATCCAAGACACCTAACCTCTGTTATAGAAATTTTAGATGGTGATATTAAAAGAACTCTCATGATTGGTGACAGTGAAACAGATGCTAATGCTGCAAAAAGTGCAGGTATCCCAGTTATTTTACTCGAAGATGGATATACAGAAAAAAATACAACTGAAATTTACCACAATCACTTGGTAACAGACTTTATAGGTATGGAAAAAATAGTGTCTAAATATCTTTAATATTGATTATTTTTTTTTAACTATTACAAACAGTTTCGATAGTTAGGAGTTATTTTGATATTACATAAAGTAAAAGTTTATCCATCCAAAATTCACTTACCTAAAAAAAAACAACTTGCTTGGAAAATTGCTGAAATAGCAAGTGATAATGCAAAATTGAATAAAGACTCGATAGAAATGGTTATTAATAGAATAATTGATAATGCATCTGTTGCGATTGCATCTCTAAATAGAAAACCTGTAGTTTCATCTAGAGAAATGGCTTTAAAACATTCTAGAAAAAATGGTGCTACACTCTTTGGTGTTAATAAAAAATTAAAATTTGATTGTGAATGGGCTGCATGGTCAAACGGAACAGCTGTTAGAGAACTTGATTTCCATGATACTTTTTTAGCAGCAGATTATAGTCATCCTGGGGATAATATTCCTCCATTGATAAGTGTAGCGCAACAAAACAAAAAAAATGGATTAGATCTTTTAAGAGGAATTATTACAGCTTATGAGATACAAGTTAATTTGGTTAAAGGAATATGTTTACATAAACATAAAGTTGATCATATTGCTCATTTAGGACCTAGTGTTGCTGCAGGAATAGGATCGATGCTCAGACTAAATACTGAAACAATTTATCAAGCTGTTCAACAAGCTTTACATACAACTATTTCTACTAGACAATCTAGAAAAGGAGAGATCTCAAGTTGGAAAGCATATGCACCAGCTCATGCTGGTAAACTAGCAATTGAAGCTGTTGATAGAGTTATGCGTGGAGAAGGTGCTCCAAGTCCAATCTACGAGGGAGAAGATAGTGTTATCGCCAGAATACTAGATGGAAAAAAATCATTATATAAAGTCCCACTTCCAAAAAAAGGTGAGACTAAAAAAGCAATACTTGAAACTTATACAAAAGAATATTCAGCTGAATATCAATCACAAGCATTAATTGATTTAGCAAAAAAGTTAAAAAAGAAAGTACAAAATTTAAATCAAATAAAAAAAATTGATATTTATACAAGTCATCACACTCATTATGTAATTGGAACTGGTGCAAATGACCCACAAAAAATGGACCCCAATGCAAGTAGAGAAACTTTAGATCATTCAATAATGTATATTTTTGCTGTTGCTTTAGAGGATGGAAACTGGCACCACATAAAATCTTATACTAAATCCAGGGCTAAGAAAAAAAGCACAATAAAAATTTGGAGATCTATAAAGACTCATGAAGATAAAAAATGGACTAAAAAATACCATAATCCAGATCCTAGAAAGAAAGCTTTTGGTGCAAAGGTAGTAATTACTCTGAAAAATGGTAAAAAAATTTCAGAACAACAAGATATAGCTGATGCCCATCCTTATGGATCACGACCTTTTAAAAGATGGAATTATATAAATAAATTTTTAACTTTAACTGAAAATTTACTGACTAAAAAAGAGAGTGATAGATTTTTAAAAGTAGTCCAAAATTTGAAAAAATTAAAATCGGGTCAATTAGATAGTTTAAATATTGAAGTGAAAAAAAATAAACTAAAAAGAAACTTAAAAAGAGGAATTTTTTAATGCATTTTGTTGAGAAAAAACCAAATCAAAAAAGAGAAGATTTCGATAAAAAATTAAAATCAAATAAAATTTTAAGAGTTCCTGGAGCTTATAATCCTTTAACAGCAAAACTTATCGAGGAAATTGGGTATGATGCAGTTTATGTTTCGGGTGGAGTTATGGCTAATGATCTTGGTTTTCCTGATATTGGATTAACAACACTACAGGATGTAAGTACAAGATCGTATCTAATATCTAGAGTTACAAATCTTCCAACTATTGTGGATATAGATACAGGTTTTAAATCTTGTAAAGAAACAATTGAAACTTTTGAAGAGTTTGGAATTTCAGCTGTACATATAGAAGATCAGATTGAAAGGAAAAGATGCGGTCATCTAGATAATAAAGAGTTAATTTCTACTGACGCTATGGTTAAGAAAATCAAAGAATGTGTTTTAGCTAGAAAAGATAAGAATTTTAAAATTATAGCTAGATCAGATGCAAAAAGTGTAGAAGGAATAAATATGATGATTGATAGATGCAAAGCTTATGTCGATGCTGGAGCTGAAATTATTTTTCCAGAAGCTCTACATGATGAAAAAGATTTTGAAAAAGTAAGAAAAGAGCTCTCATGCTATTTATTAGCAAATATGACAGAATTTGGAAAAACTAAATTGTTTAATTTTAAAGAATTAGAACAGTTTGGTTATAACATAGTGATTTATCCAGTCACCACTCAAAGATTAGCGATGAAAAACGTTGAAGATGGATTAAGAGACATTTATGCAAGTGGACATCAAAACAATATTATAGATAAGATGCAAACTAGAAAAAGGTTATATGAGCTTGTAGATTACGAAAAATATAATAGTTTAGATGAAACTATTTATAATTTTAATACTGATGGACATGAATAATGACTGATGACATAAAAAAAGGCTTACTTGGAATTGTAGTTGATGAAACAGAGGTTTCAAAAGTTATGCCAGAGATAAATTCTCTTACATATAGAGGTTATGCAGCTCAAGATCTGTGTGAATATTGTAAATTTGAAGAAGTCGCCTATTTGATTTTGAATAAAGATTTACCAAACTCAATAGAATTAAAAAAATTTGAAAAAGAGGAGAGAAATAATAGAGATCTCTCTAAAGATCTTTACTCATTTATAAAAAGAATGCCTAAGAAATCCCATCCAATGGATGTAGCTAGAACTGCGGTCAGTATAATGGGTTTAGAAGATAAGGAAACAACGTACTCTTCACCTGAAGCAAACATGAGAAAAGCAGTTAGAATTTTAGCGAAAACACCAACTGCTTTAGCTGCGTTTTATAGAATAAGAAAAGGTAAAAGTATAATCAAACCAAAAAAAAATTTAAATATGTCTGAGAATTTTTTTTATATGTGCTTTGGAAAAGTTCCTCAAAAAGAAATTGTAAAAGCATTTGATGTATCTTTAATTTTATATGCTGAACACAGTTTCAATGTTTCAACATTTACAGCAAGAACTATAACAAGTAGTTTGTCTGATATTCACGGAGCTATAACAGGTGCAATAGCAAGTTTAAAAGGTCCTCTTCATGGTGGAGCTAATGAAGAAGTCATGCATATGATGAACAAAATAAAAAGTCCTAAAAACGCATTAAAGTGGATAAACAATGCACTCGCCAAAAAAGAAGTTGTAATGGGTTTTGGTCATAGAGTTTATAAATCTGGTGACTCGAGGGTCCCTACCATGAGGAAATATTTTGCTAAAGTAGCGAAGATCAAAAAAGATAAAAAATTTGAAAAAATTTACGACATTGTTGAAAAAGTTATGATTGATAAAAAAAATATACACCCTAATGTAGATTATCCAACTGGACCAACATATCATTTAATGGGTTTTGACACAGATTTTTTTACACCAATATTTGTAATTTCGAGAATTACAGGGTGGTCTGCACATATAATGGAACAACATGCTGCAAATAAACTAATTAGACCTTTGGCAAGCTATAAAGGTAATAAACACAGAAAAGTTCTACAATTAAATCAAAGATAGTTGTTTACTTTTGAATTTTAGCAAATCGATTTTCACAAAGTATTTCAACATTCAATTGATTTTTTTTTACAAATTCATCAATAGCTCTTTTTACACCTGGCGCTGAGCCTAAATTATAGTCATCGCATAAAACACTTCCACCCTTTTTAATAACCTCAATACAGTTATCCAAGTCGTCCTTAACCGTATTATATTCATGACCCCCATCTAAAAAAACATAATCTATTTTGCTCATGTCTATTTTTTTCAAAACTTTGTTTGAATTACCTTGAATTAAATGAACATTTTTTTCAAATTTTTTTAATAAATCTCTTACGGCCTCAAGACTATATGGATTTTGTTTTTTAATGTATTTGAAATAAATTCTTTTTAACGGGTTGTTAAATGTATTATTAGGTATAACCTCATTTTTATTTTCTTCATTTTCCTTAAATAAATCTAGCCCTATATATTTAAAATCGTTTTTATGAGTTTGATAAAGTAGTTCACAAATATTTCGCGCAGTGACTCCATGAAAAACTCCTATCTCTAAAAAAATTTTAGGTTTTTCTTTTCTAACTTCGTCCAAAAGGAAATCTCCATGACCTTTTTGTTTAAGGCTTGTTTTCCTAAAATATTTCTTATATTTCATTAGTAAATTTTTTATTTTTTTTAAATTATTTAATTAAGTCAAAGATAATTTATTTAAGCATTTCTTTTTTAAAAAGAGAAATACCGTTCTCAACTTTATTCTTATATGAGTCCTCGAAACTTTTTAATTGCCAGCCATTAAGTCTGCTTTTGATTTCTATAAGATTTTTTTGCTTCCATTCGTCAGTGGTTTCACTGAGTTTCCAGTTTTTTTTTTCCTCATTGGTCCTTCCACACCCATAACAAAAACCTGTTACAGGATCCGTTTTGCAAATACTTATGCAAGGTGATACGGTCATATGACCATATTAGATAATTTATGGCAATCTATCTAGTAATTTATTTAATAATTAACTAAAAGCTTCAACCCAAGTCCCTTGTGTTGATGCTTTAGAATACTCAGTAGCACGACCTTCAAAGAAGTTCATATGCTCAACAGCATTAAGCATTGTATCAAGCCATCCAAGTGGATTTTTATCTACATCATAAATTGGTTCTAATCCTAATTGGACTAACCTTCTATTTCCAATAAATCTAATGTAATCTTTGACCTCTTGCGCTGTTAAACCTTCCATTGGACCCATTTCAAAAGCTAAATCTATAAAAGCATCTTCATGCTCAACAATTGTTCTGCAAGCTTCGTAAAGTTCTTTTTTTAATTTTGGTGTCCAGATTTCTGGATTCTCTTTTATAAACTCTTTAAAGATTCTAATCATTGAGTTGCAATGAAGAGTTTCATCTCTAACAGACCAGGTTACTATCTGTCCCATTCCTTTCAATTTGTTATGTCTTGGAAAATTTAAAAGAATTGCAAAACTAGCAAATAACTGCAAACCTTCAGTAAAAGCACTAAAAACTGCAACTGTCTTTGCAATGTCTTCTTTCGAGTTTACATTAAAACCTTGCATGTAATCATACTTATCTTTCATCTCTTTGTATTTCATAAAAGCTGAATACTCGGATTCGGGCATTCCGATTGTATCTAACAAATGTGAGTATGCTGCTACATGAACTGTTTCCATTGCTGCAAAAGCAGTCATCATCATTAATACCTCGGTTGGTTTAAATACTGTTGTGTAGTGTCTTAAATAACAGTTGTTAACCTCAACATCCGCTTGAGTAAAAAATCTAAATATTTGAGTAACCAAATTTTTTTCAGGTTGTGATAAATTTTTTTGCCAATCTCTTACATCGTCACCAAGTGGCACCTCTTCTGGTAACCAGTGAATTCTTTGTTGCGTTAACCATGCATCATAACACCATGGATATCTAAATGGTTTGTACACAGGGTTTTCTACCAATAAACCCATCTTTTTTGGTTGAATAATTTCTTTTTTCTCTGCCTTAGTTTTTTCTGTTACTGACATGATAAACACTCCTCATATTCTGGTTGTTCGTTAGATTGTTGTTTTTTTGATTTATATACATTGGCTGTAATATCGGTTGAGTTAGCATTATTAATATTTTCAGCTCTTTGAATTGATTTCGATCTACAGTAATAAAGGCTTTTAAGACCCTTTTTCCATGCATCAAAATGAATTCTATGTAATTCTTTTTTATGGACATCTGCTGGCAAAAATAAATTAACTGATTGTGCTTGGGAGATATATGGAGTTCGATCTCCGCTTAATTCAATAATCCATTTTTGATTTAACTCAAATGCAGTTTTGAAAACATCTTTTTCAAGATCAGTTAAAAAATCTAGGTGAGAAACTGAACCTTGATTTGTAGTAATTGTAGACCAAGTTTCATCATCATTTTTACCATGACTTTCAAGTATTTCTTCAAGATATCTATTTCTAACATTAAAAGAACCTGACAAAGTTTTATGCGTATAACTATTAGCAGCAATTGGTTCAACACCAGGTGAAGCACCTCCACAAATAATTGAAATAGATGCGGTTGGAGCTATTGCAGTTTTATTTGAAAATCTTTCCATGTAACCATACTCAGCCGCGTCTGGACAAGCACCTCTTTCTTCAGCTAAATCTTTTGAAGCTTGATTAACTTGTTCATCAATTTGTTTGAATATTTTTTTATTCCAAGATTTTGCCATTACTGATTCAAGTGGAATTCTCTTTTTTTGTAGAAAAGAATGGAAACCCATCACACCAAGGCCAACACTTCTCTCTCTTTCTGCAGAATACTTGGCGTCTTTAAATTGATCTGGGGCTTTATTAATAAAATCAGTTAAAACATTATCTAAGAATCTCATTACATCTGCAATCATGTTTGGATCGTCTTTCCACTCATCGTATTTTTCTAAATTTAAAGATGACAAGCAACAAACGGCAGTTCTATCTCTTCCATCTTTATCTATCCCTGTGGGTAAAGTTATTTCACTACAAAGATTTGATGTTTTAACTGTTAAGTTTGCTAGTTTATGATGCTGAGGGATTTGTCTGTTAACAGTATCAATGTAGATAATGTAAGGCTCTCCAGTTTCAATTCGAGCTGTCAATAATCTTATCCATAAATTTCTTGCAGAAATTGTTTGTTGAATAGATCCATCAGCTGGACTTTTCAATGCCCATTCTTCATCGTTTTGAACTGCTCTCATAAATGCATCAGTAACCAAAACACCATGATGTAAATTAAGAGCTTTTCTATTTGGATCACCACCAGTTGGTCTTCTCATTTCCATAAATTCTTCAATCTCAGGATGATCAATTGGAAGATAACAAGCTGCAGATCCTCTTCTCAATGAACCTTGACTTATTGCCATAGTTAAAGAGTCCATAACTTTTATGAAAGGAATAATTCCAGAAGTTTTTCCTACTTTACCAATTTTTTCTCCGATAGATCTTAAATTTCCCCAGTAACTACCAATACCACCACCTTTTGCAGCTAACCAAACATTTTCGCTCCAAAGGTCAAGTATACCTCCTAAACTATCGGAAGCCTCATTAAGAAAACATGAAATAGGTAAACCTCTTTTTGTGCCACCATTTGATAAAACAGGTGTTGCTGGCATAAACCACAATTTACTTATGTAGTTATAAATTCTTTGAGCATGCAAATTATCATCAGCGTAAGTGCTAGCAACTCTTGCAAATAAATCTTGAAAAGACTCGTTATGACCTAGATATCTATCTTTTAAAGTTGCTTTTCCAAAATCTGTTAGATTTAGATCTCTAGATCGATCAATTTTAATTATGATGCCTCTATCATTTTGAAAAAGTTCAGTTTCATTGTTAAGTGAGAATAAATCAGGCCTATTATCATTTACTACTTTTTCAACCTTGGGGTTATATTCAGAGACAGCTTTCTTAATTGCTAGCGATACTATTTTATTCATAAATAAAGTATTATATTTGTTATTTTAACGAAAACAACTATATGTTGTGTGCGTTTGGTGTTAATATACTATATAAACAACAAATCAATAGAACATTTATAGAACATGGCAAAAAAATTATCAATAAAAAAATCCAAAAAAATGTAAGTAATTAACAATTATGTCTGAAAATTTAAAAATAAGTCCCTATGGTTTTAGAGAATATGATGCTAGATGGTTGTTTGAGGAAGATATAAATTTGGATGGAATGACGAATCTAGGAAAAGGATTCGGGTCACAAATTCTAAAACACACAAAAAAAAATAATCCGAGAGTAATAGTAGGTCATGATTATAGATCTTACAGTGAAGAAATTAAAAAAGCGTTTAAGAAGGGTCTTATTTCAACAGGATGTAATGTCGAAGATGTAGGATTGTCATTATCTCCAATGGTTTATTTTGCTCAATTTAATTTAAACTCAGATGCAGTTGCAATGATAACTGCCAGCCATAATGAAAATGGTTGGACTGGTGTTAAAATGGGTATCAAAAAAGGATTAACCCATGCACCAGATGAGATGAAAGAGTTAAAAGAAATTACATTAAATAAAAGCTTTTTGACAGGCAGTGGAAGTGAAAAACAAATAAGCAATTTTCAACAAGTGTATAAAGACGATTTAATAAAAAAAAATAAAATTAAAAAGAAGATAAAGGCTGTTGTTGCCTGTGGAAATGGAACCGCAAGTATTTTCGCACCTGATATTTTAAGGGGAATAGGTTGTGATGTAATTGAATTAGATTGTAAATTAGATTGGACATTTCCAAAATATAATCCAAATCCAGAAGATCTAGAAATGCTCCATGAAATATCAAAATTTGTAAAAGAAAATAATGCCGATATTGGTTTTGGTTTTGATGGTGATGGTGATAGATTAGGTGTGATAGATAATAAAGGAAATGAAATATTTTCAGATAAAATTGGTCTTTTGATAGCAAGAAATCTTTCCAACTCTCATAAAAATTCCAAATTCATCGTAGATGTCAAATCAACAGGCTTATATTCAAACGACAAAATATTAAAAAATAATCAATGCCAAACGATCTATTGGAAGACAGGCCATTCACATATAAAAAGAAAAGTACATAATGAGAAAGCGCTAGCCGGTTTTGAGAAAAGTGGGCATTTCTTTTTTAACCAACCTCTGGGGTATGGATATGATGATGGTATCAACTCAGCAATCCAAGTGTGTCACTTACTTGATAACGATAATAGAAAAATTAGTGAAATAATGAATGAATTACCCAAAACATTTCAATCACCTACAATGGCTCCTTTTTGTAAAGATAATGAAAAATATGAGGTGGTAAATCAGCTTGTAAAGGAAATTGAGAATATAAAAAAAAATAAAACTAAAATAGACGAACAAGAAATAACAGAAATTATTACTGTAAATGGAGTAAGATTTTCATTTAATGATGGATCCTGGGGCTTGATTAGAGCTTCATCAAATAAACCTTCGTTGGTGGTTGTTACAGAAAGCCCAACCTCTGATGAAAGAAAGAAAAAGATATTTGAATTTATTGATCAATTATTACAAAAAACTGGTAAAATTGGAGAATACGACCAAAAAATATAATCTTTCTCTAGTCTATTTATCAACAACTAATAAATTCAATTATTACGAGTTTTGTGTTTTTTTAAGAATCAAATAAAGTTTTTTTAAGGGTGGTAGAGGGAGACTGAAACCACCCTTACCCCCATCTTTAAGCAAAGTTGAACACAATTAAATGGCGGATAAAAAGATAAGATCAGTTGCGAAAACTTTTTCCTGGAGATTTCTTATATTTGTATACTGGATGCTGTTCGGATATATTTTTACTGGTTCATTTAAAGTCGCAGGAATATTAGGAATTGGATCAATAGTACCACTTTTTTTTTACTATTTTCACGAAAGAATTTGGAATAAAATTAAATGGGGCACTGATCAAGATTAGTTTTAACTAATATTTAAATACTCAATAAACGATCTAATAGACACTATAATTAAAAAAGTTCCAAAAATTTTACTTAATAATTTTTTATCAATTCGATAAACTGCTTTTGCACCTAAACGAGCCATGACTGTTGTCACTGGTACAAAAACCAGAAAACCCAATAAGTTTATGTAACCAACACTAAAAGGAGTGCTTACATTATTAATTATTTTACCCCCTAAAATCATTGTTATGCTACCACTCACAGCGATCAAAAAACCTACTGCAGCGGCTGTTCCAATGGATTTTCTAATATCATAACCAAATGTTCTCATAAAAGGCACCATCAATGAACCACCACCAATTCCAAGAGGCACTGAGATAAAACCTATCCCAATACCAGAAATATTTTTTACTAAATCAGAAATCTCTTTTGGATTTTCAAGAAGTTTTTCTCTCAAAAAAATAAAAAATAAACCTACAATAAAGGCAAATATAGAAAAGAATAAAACTAAAGCTGCAGTTTTCAAGTTCACAGCTAAAAAAGTTCCAGCAATTACTCCAAATAAAATAAAAATACCAAATGATTTTACCATTTTAAAATCCACTGCATCATATTCCATATGTGTTTTTGTAGAAATAATAGATGTTGGAATTATTATTGCTAAAGAGGTACCAACTGATAAATGCATTCTTGTTATAATATCAAAATCTAAAACCGTGAAAGCATAGTATAAAGCGGGAACCATAATTATTCCTCCACCAACACCTAGTAAGCCAGCTAAAAAACCTGCAACTGCTGCTGCAACACTCAAGACTAATAATAAATTTATTAATTCACTTAAATCTATTATTTCCATTACTGACTTTTTTGATTTGCTTTTTCATTATTTTGAACAATGGTCATAATATGTTTTGCTTTTTGAAAATCAGAATCTCTTGCCATCATATTATCACTTAAATACCTTTTCCATTCTTTAGATCCAACTTGACCATGATATAATCCAACTGTGTGTCTCATTATGTGATTAACTTTGGTACCCTCTTTAACTTCTTTATCTAAATATTCTAAAAGTTTATGAACAACTTCTTCTCTTGTGGGGCTATTGTCGACATTAAAAATTTCTTTTTCTATTTCCACGAGAGAATATGGATTTTGGTAAATAGATCTACCAATCATTACACCATCACAATAATTTAAATGATCTTTTATTTCACTTACTTTGGTTATACCTCCATTAATTATAATTTCTAAATTTGGATTTTCTTTTTTAATTTTGTAAACCATATCGTAGTTTAACTTTGGAATATTCAAATTTTGTTTTGGAGATAATCCACTTAACATTGCTTTTCTAGCATGCAAAATAAATGTCTGCGTTCCTGCATCTCTCATTTGTCCAATAAAATTATTTAGATAATCAAAATCTTCTACATCATCAAAACCAATACGTGTTTTAGCAGTTACTGGAATTTTGCAAGCATTTACCATTGAGTGTATGCACTCAGCTACTAACTCTGGTTCTTTCATTAAACATGCGCCAAATTTATTTTTTTGAACTTTTTTGCTAGGACATCCAAGGTTGATATTTATTTCATCATAACCCATGTCTTCTCCAATTTTAGCAACTTCTGCTAGTTCATCTTTATTGGAACCACCAACCTGTAAAGCAAGAGGTTTTTCCTCAGGACTGAAAGACAAAATTTTTTTTCTATCACCGTGAATTGCTGACTTTGTTGCTACCATTTCAGTATAGAGCATTACATTTTTACTCATCAGTCTTAAAAAGAAACGATCGTGTCTGTCAGTGCAATCCATCATTGGAGCAACTGATATTTTTCTATTTATTTCTTTTTTAGAATCCAAGGTCCTTACCCATTATTTTATCAGGTAACCATGTAACAATCTCAGGAAAAATACATAAAATTACTATAGCTAAAGCCATAATTATCATGAATGGTATAGATCCTTTTAAAATTTCTGACAAACTAACATCTGGGGTAATTCCTTTTATGATATAAAGATTTAGTCCAACTGGCGGTGTTATTAAGCCAATCTCCATATTGATTGTAAATACTATTGCAAACCAATACGGATCAAACCCTAAAGTGGTTATTACAGGCAATAATATAGCTGAAGTCATTACAATAACTGCGACTGGTGGTAAAAAGAAACCAGCTATTAAAAGAAATATATTTATCAAAATGAACACAACCCATTTGTTTGAACTTAATTCAACCATGCTCTGTGCTAAAGATTGAGTTACATAGAGTTGTGAGAGAGTAAAAGCAAAAAGATAGGATGCAGCAATGATAAACATTATCATCACACTTTCTTTCATTGAAACTTTAACAATGTTCCATATTTTGCTTGGTTGATAAATTTTGTAAACTACCGCAATCAATACAAAAACTAAGAATGCTCCTACTCCAGATGCCTCGGATGGTGTTGCAACCCCTCCATAAAGAACATACAAAACACCAGCAATAATAGCTAAGAAAGGAAGAATTCTTGGTAATACTTCAAGTTTTTCCTTTAAAGTTGGTCTCACTCTATTTCTCAGAGCTTTTGCAGCGTCTTTATCAATAAAATAACTATGAATAAGAGCCCAAATTGCAAACATACCTGCTAACATGAAACCTGGTACAAGACCACATAAAAATAATCTACCTATTGATGTTCCTGTTGCAATTCCATAAACAATTAAAACAATACTAGGAGGAATTAAAACTCCTAAAGTACCTCCAGCTGCAATAGTTCCTGTTGCGATTTGGTCAGAGTACCCTCTTTTCCTCATTTCAGGTATTCCCATCGTTCCAATTGCTGCACAAGTTGCAGGACTAGATCCACTTAAAGCTGCAAAAATTGAACAAGCCCCAATATTAGAAATGACTAATCCACCTGGTACTCTCCAAAGCCATCTATCCAAACCTGTATATAAATCTTTTCCTGCAGGAGAATTGGCAACAGCCATTCCCATTAAAATAAACATTGGTATGGAAAGTAAAACAAAAGAATTTAATCCTGCAAAAAATGTTTCAGCAAATACATCAAGCATTTGAACTCCCTCAAATGTTACTAACAAAGCAATCGAAACAAAACTCAAACCAAAAGCAATTGGAATTCCAGAAAAAAGTACCAATAAAGTAAATACTGCAACAATTAATGCTATAATCAGAGGATCCATTTATTTAAAATCCTTATCATCAGTTAATTTTATAATTTCTGCGATATACTGTAATATCATTAACAAAGCTCCCAACATCATTGATGAATATGGTATCCATAGTGGTGGATCCCAAACAGTTCCTGTTGAATAATTTTTAGTAAATGCTTCCTCAAACATTAAAAATCCAAAATAAAATAAAATTAAGAAAAAAAGTAAGCTTATTGATGATGTAAAAATTTTTAATCTAATTATATTTTTTTTTGATAGAAAGTCATAAATCCATTCCATACTAACATGAGCTTTTTCACTTAAAACGTACACACTTCCTATAAAAGTTGAGGCAACCAATAACATGGTGACAAGTTCTGTCTGCCATGTAATTGCTCTTTGAAAAAAATATCTTTCAAAAACAAGCTCAACAATTACCAAGATTGATAAAAGCAATGCCAACACAGCGAAAGCACCACATGCTTTAGCTATATAGTCACAAAGTTGTAGATATTTTTTTTTCATAAAAAAACCCCTATTTAATAAGAATAAATAGGGGTTCTTTATATATTATTTTATTTAACTGCTAAAGCCATTTCCATCAGCTTATCGCCACCTGGAACTTTATCAGCAAATGCTTTATGAGAAGATTTTTTCGCAATCTCTACCCATGCAGCATGGTCTTTTGCATCCATGTATACCAATTTTACACCAGCAGCCTTATAAGCATCTTCGAACTTTTTATCTAAGTTCTCTACTTGAGCTGTCATGTATTTCTCAGCAACTTTACCAGCTTTCATTAAAGCTTTTTGTTGCTTTGAACTTAATGCATCATAAGACTTTTTTGACATTAAGATTGGTTCATACATAAACCATAGACCAAATTTTCCTGGAGGAGTTGCACATGAAACTTGTTCATAAATTTTATAACTTACAAAACTTCCTGAACTAGTGTTAGCACCTGTTAATACACCAGTTTGTAAACCTGTGTAAATTTCAGATGATGGCATACTTTGTATACCAGCTCCTGCTGCTTCTAACATTTGGTTAAATGCTTTACCTGCAGCTCTCATAACTTGACCTTTTGCATCACTAGGGTTTTTGATACATTTTGTTTTTGAAGCAAAACCACCCCCCAACCAAGCATCAGATAAAACTACAACACCAGCATCATTAATAATTTTTTTAATCTCTGTCATCATTGGTCCTTTATTAAATCTCAATGCATGATCATGATTTTTAACTGTTCCTGGCATTAAAGTTGCGTCAAATTCTGGATGGAATTTAGATGCATATGCTAATGGAAAAGCAGAAATATCCAACTGACCTGTTGTCATTGGTTTCCACTGTTCTTTTGGTTTGTATAATGATTTAGCTGGATAAATTCTTATATCTATTCCAACGTTTGCTTTTTTGACTTCGTCAGCAATGATTTGCACCATTTCATGACGAGGGTCAAAAGATCCATCAGCTCTTGGTGTTCCCGGCCATTGGTGACTTGCTTTTAGAGTTACAGCAAAAGCAGAACCAATAGTTGTGAAAACGAAAACTAATGAAGTTAAGTATAAAGATATTTTTTTAAACATTATTTTTCCCTCTATTGTTATTTTTAATAATTCAATTAAAGTGAACTTATTAATAAGAGTCAAGTCGGTAAAAGCACTTAATATATAAAACTATATTTATGGATGGACCTTTAAAAAACCTTTTAGTTGTTGATTTAACAAGAGTATTAGTTGGGCCTTATTGTACAATGATATTATCAGATTTAGGTGCAAGGGTGATAAAAGTTGAAGCACCAGAAATTGGTGATGACTCAAGAAATTTTGGACCATTTATAAAAGATTACTCTGCTTATTTTATGTCTTTAAATAGAGGTAAGGAAAGTATTGCTCTCAATTTAAAAAATATAGAAGATAAAAAAATTTTTGAAAAAATTTTATCTAAAGCAGATATTTTAGTAGAAAATTTTAAACCAGGTACTCTAGAAAAATGGGGATATGGATGGAAGGATGTGTCCAAAAAATACCCAAAACTAATTTATGCTTCTGCATCAGGATTTGGTCAAACAGGTCCACTTAAAGAATTACCAGCTTATGACATGGTGGTACAAGGTATGGGGGGATTAATGAGTGTAACTGGCCAACCAAATTCTGAACCTACAAGAGTTGGGACATCTATCGGAGATATAACTGCAGGACTTTTTACTACGATTGGAATTAATGCTGCTCTTTATGATAGACAAAAAACTGGAAAAGGAATGTACATAGATGTGTCGATGCTTGATTGTCAAATAGCTATTCTAGAAAATGCTATCGCACGATATCTTTCAAAGAATGAAATTCCAAAACCGATGGGATCACGTCATCCATCAATTGCTCCATTTGAAGCCTTCAAGACAAAAGATAGTTATATAATAATTGCAGCAGGTAATGATAAATTGTTTGAAAAACTGTGTAATGTTTTAAAAATAAGTGAAGTAAATCAAAATCCAAAATTTTCAAATAATTCATCCAGAGCTAAAAATATGGATGAGCTTAAAAAAATTTTAGAGGATAAATTATCTACAAAAATTACAGATGAGTGGGTTAAAGAAATGGAAAAAGATAAAATTCCATGTGGTCCAATCTTCAACATAAAAGAGGCTGTAGAAAATCCTCAAATAGAATCAAGAAACATGATTGTAAAAGCTTTTCATAAAGTTGTGGGCGATTTTAAATTAGCTGGAAACCCGATTAAAATGTCATCATATAAGGATGAAAAGACTAGAGGTGATATTCCTGATTTAGATGAGCATCGACAAAAAATTTTAGAAGAATTTAATAATTAATTATTTTCTTCAGAAGAATCTGTATCTTGTTGACTTGCCTGTTCTTCAGCTTCTGAAACTTCATCAAGAGAAACATCATCAGAATCGCTCTCCATTTCCTCTGATGGTTGAGAGTCCACGTCGAGACTAGCTGTTTGAGAAAGCTCGGCTAAATCATCTTTTGAAACTTGAATTTTTTCTGGAGCTTTTCTAGCTCTCTTTGATGGCAATATTGGAACACCACTTTTTGAAATTTCACCTTTATATAAACTTTCAAAATCATCACCTACATCTTCGTCATCTTCCGTTCCATCATCAACTTGCTCTACATGTTTTCTCAATTTATAGATTGCACTCTCACTTAAATCTGAAACTTTGATGTTTTCTTCAGCTATTTCTCTTAGTGAAATGACTGTATTTTTGTCATTATCTCTATCTAAAGTTGGCTCAACACCAGAGTTTAATTGAGTTGCTCTTTCTTTTGCAACTAAAACAAGCTCATAGGGACTTTCAACTTTATCGATACAATCTTCAACAGTAACTCTAGCCATGCGCAGTATCTATACAGTGACTAAAAAAAAATCAAGGAGATTTTTTATATATATTGTGGATTTAGCTTATTTCTTACAAAAAATAATAAGATCAAGGAGATTAAAATATAAACAAATGAAACCATAGCAATTTGCTCAATAGAAAAGCCTCTATCTATCAAAAAACCGAATAAAGCTGTTCCAAAAGCAGTGGAAAAAACCATTAAAGCTGTAGTTAGAGCTTTAATTGAGCCAATAAATTTTACACCATAAATTTCAGCCCATGTTGATGAACCTAGAACATTGGCTAAACCATTAGAAATACCTATTAATCCAAGAAAAATAAAAGATGTTATTGGATTATTAAAATAAAATAAAACTAAAGTAGAAATTAACAAAGGTATATTCATAAAGATTAAAAGTTTTCTGCTAGTAAACTTATCGATTAGAAATCCAGAACCTAGCAAAGTGAGCACAGACAATATTGAATAAACCATGAATGATTGAGCAATAACAAAAGAACCCCATTCCTTAGCTTCAGTAATGAAAGACTGATAAACAAATACACCAGTTGCAATCCACGGCATTGCTAACATATTTAAACATACAATATAAAATCTATAATCTTTTATAACCTCAATTCTTTTCCATTGTTTAATTTCTTTTATTTCAGAGTCAGTTGGGTCTACTTGTTCTCTTGTATCAAAATCCAATTTTTTAATTAAAAAAAATGATGTCAAAGGTAAAAAAATCAAAACTAAAATTGAAATAGATATCCAAATATTCTGCCAAGCTGTAATTGAAAGTAAATAAACAATTAATACAGGTAAAATAAATTCAGCTGTTGAAAGACCAAACCAACCTACACTTAAGGCTTTCCCTCTAGATTTTGTAAAATACCTTGTAATTGTTGTAGTTGCAGTGTGAGACATTAATCCTTGTCCAGAAAATCTCATCAAAAAAACAGCTATAAATAAAAAAATTATTGAAGATATTTTTGAAAAAAAGAAACATGAAAATGCTAAGAGTAAAGTAACATAAAATGCAAATCGAAAAATATTGATATCATCAATTTTTTTTCCAACCCAAATTAAAAGAAAACTACTTAACAATGTAGCAGATGCATAAATTGAGCCAAATTGTCCATGAGTGATAGAAAGTGTTTCTCTTATGCTCGAATTAAACAAACCTAAAAAAAAACTCTGTCCAAAACTAGAAAAAAATGTAAAAATAAATCCAAATATAATTACTTTTAAACTTAAACTATTAAACATAAAAAATTATGAGTTGTAATGTTGCTTTCATAGGTCTTGGTGTCATGGGGTATCCAATGGCTGGTTATATATCAAAAGGTGGACACAATGTAACTGTTTTTAATCGAACAAAATCAAAAGCAGAAAAATGGATTAGTGAATACAAAGGTAAAATAGCAGAAACTCCAGCTGAAGCAGCTAAAGATGCAGAATATATTTTTACCTGCGTTGGAAATGATAATGATTTAAGAGAAGTAACTTTTGGTGACAACGGTGCTTTCAAAACAATTAAAAAAGGAGCAGTTTACATTGATAATACTACTGCATCTGCAACTATTGCAAGAGAGATTTATGATTACGCAAAAAAAAATAATTTTGGCGCATTAGATGCACCTGTATCTGGAGGACAAGCCGGTGCAGAGAATGGCGCACTAACCGTAATGATTGGTGGTGATCAAGCTGATTTTGATAAAGCAAAAGATAAAATAGATTGTTACAGTAAAAAGATGAAGCTACTGGGTAGTGCTGGCAATGGCCAACTTGCCAAAATGGTTAATCAAATTTGTATTGCTGGTTTAGTTCAGGGTTTATCTGAAGCAATTAACTTTGGTATGAAAGCTGGACTGAATATGGAAGATGTAATTGAAGTTATTTCAAAAGGTGCAGCTCAATCATGGCAAATGGAAAATAGATACAAGACAATGATTGATGATAAGTTTGATTTTGGTTTTGCAGTCGATTGGATGAGGAAAGATTTAAAGATTGCAATGGATGAAGCAAAAAACAATGGATCATTATTACCTGTTACTGAACTTGTTGATAAGTACTATGGAGAAGTTCAAGGCATGGGGGGTAATCGTTGGGATACATCAAGTTTAATTAAAAGATTTAGAAAGTAATGTATGCAACCAGCATACTATGAAGATTTAGCTGAAATTCAAAATAAGTACTGGTCAATGTTAGATGATGCAGTGACTAATAGAGCTTCGCCATTTAGAATTCCAGTTTTTATTTGTGCTCACCAAGATGAAGTAGATGGTAGAATTGTTGTTTTACGTAAATCAGATAGAGCAAGCAATCTATTGCAATTTCATACAGACTTAAGATCTCCTAAAGTCGATATTCTAAAAAAAAATAATAAAGCTTCACTAGTATTTTATGATAAAGAAGAAAAGATACAATTAAGAGTAAAAGTAGAATGTGAAGTTAATAATCAAAATTCTACAACTGAAGAGTCATGGAAGAAAACTCAGCATATAAGTAGAAGATGTTATTTGACCGATAGCCCTCCTGGAACTACTTCAGAAAATCCAACTTCTGGAATGATATCTAAATTAGAAGATTTTGATTACACAATGGAACAAAGTGAGGAAGGTTATAAAAATTTCACTGTAATTAAATGTAAAATTCAATCTGTTGAATGGCTATATCTTGCAGCAAAAGGACATCGAAGAGCTAAGTTTGATTTGGAAAATAAAAAAGAAAGCTGGTTAGTTCCTTAAATTATTTTTCAATAGCTGCTAATTTTTTCTTTAATTTAATGGGCAAATTTGCAAACCACTCTTTCTCTTTCCCCGACTCTGGTAAAACTGCACCATACTCAATCATTTGAGAAGGAGGAAGATCATTAATGTAAACCCATACTTGGGTTTCATCTAATTTAGAATTTTTTACTAATACATGTTTTAAATCTGAAATTAATTTGTCTTTCACCTCTTTTGATCGACCTGCTCTTATTTGCCCAAGTAAAAATAAAGATGGCTCCTTGACTTTTTTTCCACCCATAAAATGATTATTTTTTTTTGTTTTGTTAAATATCACTTGAGCAAAATATGTATTCGCACCAGTTACTACATTATGAACTTTTGTAATTCCTTCAGCTAATTTTTTTTGTTGTTTAGAGGAAATATTAAAATTTGAATTTGTAATTGTATAAGTTGGCATAAAAATTAAAATATAGACTTTGAATATTTTTTCCAGTTGTCTTGGTAATGCTTAGTGTTTTCCCAAACAGCTTTTTTTTCTTCTTCGGTCACTTCTCTTACAACCTTACCTGGTGAACCAACGACTAGTGAATTATCAGGAATTACTTTGTTTTCTGTGATTAAAGCTTTTGCACCTATAATACAATTTTTACCGATCTTAGCATTATTTAGAATCACTGCACCGATGCCTATCAAACTATTATCTCCTACTGTACATCCATGAAGCATAACTAAATGACCTACGGTGACATCTTTTCCAACTTTTAAAGGACAGCCTGGGTCTGTATGCAGAACACATCCATCTTGAACGTTTGATCCCTCACCTATATGAATATTTTCAATATCGCCTCTTAAAGTTGCATTAAACCAAACGCTAGTATTTTTTTCTAAAGTAACATCGCCAATGACTACCGCATTTGGAGCCACCCAATTTTCGCCAGAGTTTTTTGGTTTTTTATCTTTTAAATCGTAAAACATAATTTATATATTATTACATTATGCCAATACAAACTCCAATATGTGATTTCGGCCAAAAGGCTCATGACTTTCGGTTAAAATCTACAGAAAATAAAATTATTTCTCTAAATGACATTAAAGGTGAAAACGGAACTTTAATAATGTTTATTTGTAACCACTGCCCATACGTCAAAGCAGTGACCAAAGATATTGTTGATGATTGTAATAAATTAAAAGAGTTAGGTATTAATTCAGTAGCTATATGTGCTAATGATGCAGAAAATTATCCAGAGGATTCATTTGATAATATGATCGAATTTGCCAAAAAAAACCAATTTAGTTTTCCGTATTTAAGTGATGAGTCACAAGAGGTCGCTAAAACTTATGATGCAGTATGCACACCTGACTTTTTTGGCTATAATAAAAACTTGGAGCTTCAATATAGAGGCAGACTAAGAGAATTAAAAAACTTAATTCCTGTAAGAGATGGCGATAGTGATTTATTAAAAGCTATGAGACAAATAGCCGAAACTGGCAAAGGGCCAGAGAGTCAGGTCCCAAGTGCTGGCTGTGGTATTAAGTGGAAAACTAACTAATGTATTTAATCGCTACAAGATCTTTTCCACCAGAAATTGGTGGGATGCAAAGTTTAATGTGGGGTCTCGCACGAGAGATGTCAAAAAACTTTATGATTAAAGTCTTTGCTGATTATCATGAAAATCACAAAGAATTTGATGAAGATGTAAATTTTTCTATTGAAAGAGTTGGTGGTCTTAAATTTTTGAGAAAAATTAGAAAAGCCCAATTGGTTAATGAGTTTCTCAAAGATAATAAAGTTCAAGGAATTATAGCTGACCATTGGAAAAGTTTAGAATTAATCAAATCTAATAAAAAGAAATATTGTCTGATACATGGCAAAGAAATTAATTATCCAAAAGATAGTTATCAAAATAAAAGGATTGTGAAAGTAATTGATAATGTCGAAAAAATTATTGCTAACTCTGAATATACTAAAAACCTAGCTATTAATATAGGCTTAAATCCTGAAAAAATCGTTGTTATAAATCCTGGAGTAAATCCTCCTATAGACCTAAATAAAAAATCTTTAGATAAAGTTGAAAGTTTACTCAAAATAAAAACGCCACGCTTAATTACTGTCTCAAGATTTGATAAAAGGAAAAATCATGAAAAAGTATTAATGGCTTTAAGAAACTTAAAACAAATTTATCCAGATATAGTCTATATTTGTATAGGTTATGGAGATGAAGAAAAAAATATTAAAGAATTGGTAAAACAGCTTGATTTAAGTTCTCAAGTAATGTTTTTCAAAGAAATTAGTGAAGATTTAAAAAATGCTTTAATAGCAAAATCAAATATCTTTGTGATGCCATCAATTATTCACAAAAAGTCTGTTGAAGGATTCGGAATAGCATACGTAGAAGCTGCTCAGTATGGTGTTGCTTCTCTTGGTGGTAAAGATGGAGGTGCCTCAGATGCTATCAAGCATGACACAACAGGATTAATTTGTGATGGAAATGAGCTAGAAGATATTTATTCTTCTTTAAATTCCATGTTAGAGAATAAAAAATATTCAGAGTTAGGTAAAAATGCAAAAGAATATTCTTCTAAATTTAATTGGTCTAATACTATAGAAGAATATAAAAAAATCTTACAATAAGTTTAATAACCTTTCAAAAACTTTACCAGCACTTAAATTATTTAAATCAGTTACCTGTATTGCTTTAAAATTTTCTCTTTCGATACTAACTTTATTTGCGGTTGTATGTTTTCCAAATAGAGTTAAACCTTTTGCTGCAACATGAGCAGCTATATGAGCAGGACCAGTATCATTAGCAACAATAAAGGAGCTCTCTTTGATAAGAGATGTTAACTGAGATAAATTCAAGGCTTTATCATTATCAAGAACACTTATTGCATCAAATTTTCTAGCATCATCTATTTCATTAGGTCCAGGTGCTGTTATAACTTTATATTCTGAGCCAAACTTATCTTTAATCAATCCAATCAGTTTATCGTAATAAGGCCATTTTTTAACTGATAGATGTGGTGAACAAAAAGGAAATAATAAAATATATTTTTGTAAGTCATATTTATTTTTTATTTCGTTAATTTCAGAACAAGCCCAACTAAAGTTAGGTTTAAGTGTGTTAATAGTATTTAAACCAGACTCTTTTAGCTGATAATCAAATCTATTTAATACTGAATCTTTATCAAATTTTTCTTTATTTATTTCTGCTGGTAAAGTTGTTTTAGTGCTAGACCAAGTATCTTTATTAGCTTTTGGAAAAAGTATACTCTTATAAAAAGAAGTTCTTGATGAATTTTGAAGATCAAACACCCTTGAAAAATTATACTTCTTAAGCTCTCTCATTAGAAAATATAGATAAATTAAATTATATTTTGGTAATCTTTTGTCTAAGATCACCTCATTTACAAAAGGATTTTTCTTAAATAATTCAAAATAGGGTTTTGTTGTCAGCATATATATTTGGTCATTTTTATGATTTTCAGATATGTCTTGAATTGCACCACTTGCTTGAGCTATATCTCCTAATGACCCGTGTTTAATAATTAAAATATTAGACATATTTATAACAAGATAGCACAGTATTAAATTTTATGAATAAAATTATAGTCGAAGTTTCAATTGGGGAACTTTTAGACAAAGTTTCAATTTTAGAGATTAAGCAAGAAAAAATTAAAGACACTGAAAAGCTAAAATTTATAAACAACGAACATTCTGTTTTAAAAGATCAATTAGAAAAAAATGTAAAGTCTGATGAAAAACTTGAGAAACTTTATCAATCACTAAAAGAAATAAATTCAAAACTTTGGTTAATTGAAGATGAAAAAAGATTATGTGAAAAAGAAAAGGATTTTGGAGAAAAATTTATTAAACTTTCAAGAGATGTTCACTTCTTAAATGATGATCGTGCAAAAATTAAATTAGAAATTAACATTTATACAGGCTCAAAAATTAAAGAAATTAAAGAATATACAAAATATTAGTAGCTATATTTTTTTTCCAAAAACTTTATTAAATTGTGAATTATAAAAGTCATAAATAAATAAATTCCACCTGCAACTATAAAGACTTCAATTGGTTTAAAAGTAGTAGATATTATGTATTTTGCTACGCCCGTTAAATCCATCAATGTAACTGTGCTTGCTAAAGAGGTACCTTTGAGCATTAGTATTATTTCATTCCCATATGCGGGAAGAGATTGTCTAATAGCTATAGGAATTTGAACTTTGTAAAAAATAATCTTATTAGATATACCTAAACTTTTTCCAGCTTCAATAATGCCTGGTTTAATTGTTTGAAAAGCAGACCTTAAAATTTCAGAAGTATAAGCACCAGTATTTAATGCAAAAGCAATAATTGCACACCAGTAAGGTTCTTTAAGTATTACCCACAAAAAAGAAGATCTTAAAGACTCTATCTGACCTAAGCCGAAATATATAATAAATATTTGCACTAACAATGGAGTTCCTCTAAATACATATGAATATCCATATGCAAATTTATTGATAAAAATATTTTTATTTAATCTTAAAATTGCAAATAATAATCCAATGAATAAACCAACGATCAAAGAAACTGACAAAAGTTTCAAAGTTACTACTGCAGCATTTAATAGCTTTGGAAAACTATTGATCATTAATTCAAAGTCCATCAATACCCTCTACCGTACTTAACTTCTAATTTATTAATTAACTTCATGCTTATAAAAGTAAGCAATAAATATAAAACTGCAGCGAATGAATAAAAGAATAATGGATCTCTTGTAGAGCCAGCAGCAATGTAAGACTGTCTCATTATTTCAACTAAACCTGTTACTGAGATTAAAGATGTATCTTTTAGAGTAATTTGCCAAACATTACTTAAATTTGGGATAGCTAGTCTTAACATTTGAGGAAAAACAATTTTATAAAACTGTTTAAATTTACTAAAACCCAAAACTTTTGCAGCCTCAAATTGACCTTTATCAATCGATTGAATTGCCCCTCTAAAAACTTCAGTCGAATAAGCACCAGATATAATACCAATAGCAAATGAACCTGTAACAAACGCATTAATTTCTATGTAGTCTTTGTATCCAAACATTGAAGCAACAAACATAATCGCTCCACTCCCACCAAAAAAGAAAAGATAAATAACTAATAATTCAGGAACACCTCTGATGACTGTTGTGTAAATATTAGCAATTAAATTTAGAAATTTAAATTTAGATAGTTTTAAAGGAGTGAAAATTGCGGCGAAACTAAAACCGATTAACATTGCTGTTATCGAAACAGCTATGGTCATTAAGGTTGCACGAAATAACTCATCACCCCAACCAGTATCTCCAAAAGCTAGAAGTTCCATATAGATTGGCGACTATACATGATAGTCGCCAAACCTAAAATTCAATTACATAGAAGCGTCAAAACCGAACCATTTAGTAGCTATTCTACTAATATCTCCGTTCTTTCTTGCTTTATTAATTGCAGCATTAAACTTTTTTAAAAGTTCAGTATCATCTTTTCTAATACCTACCCCAACGCCATTTCCAAAAGCACCGCCTGAAAATGTTGGTCCAGTTAAAACAACTGGCTTACCAGATTTTTCTGCATAATCACTAAATGCTACTGCTGCAGCTAATGCAGCATCACATCTTCCAGATGCTAAGTCTAAGTTAACTTCATCTTGTGTCTTATAAGTTCTGACATTTACTTTTCCTACATCACCAGAGTCTAAAAAGTTTTGATGAATTGTAGCAGTTTGTACACAAACAGTTTTACCTGCTAATGCAGCAGTAAGTGTTTTAAGATCTTTTTTAGCTGCAGCATTTGGTTTAGTAAGATTTATCCCAGCAGATGTATCTAGACCTTCTAGGCTAGATCCTTTCATGACTGCTAATGATGCAACTTCATCTGCGTATCCTTGTGAAAAGCTGATTGCTTTTTGTCTTTCTGCAGTAATTGACATACCTGCCATTATTGCATCAAACTTTCTCATGATTAAAGCTGGAATCATTCCGTCCCAATCTTGCTCAACTATTACACATTGCTGTCCAATGTATCTACAAAGTGTATAAGCTAATTCAACTTCGAATCCTATTAACTTACCTGCTTCATTTTTTGAGTTCCATGGAGGATAAGCACCCTCTGTTCCAATCCTTATTTTATCAGCATTAACATTTCCTATTACCAATAAAGAAAGTAAAACTGAAAAAATAGTTTTTTTAAATATATTCATTATTATCTCCTTTAGTAAAAAAATATTATTTCACAAATTGTGGATATTAAAAAGAAAAATTAATGATTTATTGAAGAAGAAAAATTCCAAGAACAATCAAAACTAGGTATATAAACTCTTGATAAATTAGTATTTCCAAAATGATGATTGAACACATTTAACCAATTTTCAACTTGCAGAGGTTTTTTATCCTGACTTCCAACTTGTGCGGTAATAACGCCTTTAGGCTTGAGAATTCTTACTAAAGAGTCCATATTTTTAGCAGCGAGATCTATGCAAAACTGATCATCATTTAAATCAACAAAAATATGATCATATGTATCTTCGTTCACTGTCTTTATACTTTCAAATGCATCTCCCCAAACACATTTTACAGAATTTTTTTCTGTAGCTTTTTTTCCAATATCACCAAGATGTTTATTGCAAACTTCAACAACTTCAGGATCTAATTCATACCAATCTATAAAGTTAAACTTTTTTGAAATACATTCTCTTGCAACACCCCCATCACCGCCACCAATAATTGCTGCTCTTTCATTTTTTTTATTTAACTTAAGACCAGCTCCAACAAAAGTTGAGCTATATAAATATTCATCCGATGCCGCCACTTGTATTTCACCATCAATAAATAAAGATTTTCCGAATTGCTCCAATTCTAAAATTTCTATATGTTGACCCACTTTTGATTTAAAATCCTCCAAGACTTCATTTACAACATATGATTTTTGTAAACCAGGTGAGCTATAAATATCATGATACAAAGATCGGGTATCTCTATTAAATTCTTTTTTTACAATTCTTTTGTGTTCAAATTCTTTTTTAATAATATCAATTGCCACCGATGGACTTATTTTTCCACAGGTAAAAAAATCAAAACTAATTATTCCATTTTCTGGAAATGTATGAAAACTAATATGACTCTCAGCCAATAAAGCTAAAATAGTAAAACCCTGAGGTTCAAATTTATATTTTGAAATATTCAAAATAGTTACGTTAGCTGCTTTAGCTATTTTATATATAACTTTCTCATAAACTGAAGGATCGTACTCTTTTGTAGTACCTATAATATCTAAAGTAATATGCTCCCCAACTTTAATCATCTTACCCTTTTTTATAGTTTTTAGCCTTATCTAAAACTTTTTTCATTTCTTCAAATGAAAGTATCTTAGGTTGTCCTAGTTTTAAAGCAATAGTGTATTGATGACAAATATTTTCTATCTCTTGTGCAAGTTCAAATGCATCCTCTAAATTTTTTCCAAAAGCAACCTGGCCGTGATTAGACATTAAACAAGCATATCTATTTTCTAAAGCTTTGATAACATTTTTGGATAATTCCTCTGTTCCAAAAGTAGCGTATTCAGCACATTTAATGTTATCTCCACCAGCTAGAGCGATCATATAATGAAAGGGTGGAATAGGTTTTCCATGTGAAGATACAGCTGTTGCGTGTGGAGAATGAGCATGAACAATTGCCTGTGCCTCTTTTTTATTTTTATAAATATCTCTATGAAATCTCCATTCAGATGATGGTTTGTTGGTTGAATTGTTTTTTTCTTCTTCTTCATTTAAACCCATAAAAACAATATCTTCAGGTTTTAATGTTTCATATTTTTTTCCTGATGGAGTAATTAAATATCCTTCTGTGTTATCCTCTATTCCTCTCAATGATATATTGCCTGATCTAAGAGGTGAAAGATTTGTAGAATTTAATTTTAACGAATATTCTATAATCTGATTTCTTTGCTCTAAATTCTTCATTTAAATAATTCTTTAAGTCCTTTTTCTGAAGCCTCGCATACACCTTTTTCGGTAATTAATCCTGTAACATATTTTGCTGGAGTTACATCAAAAGCTAAATTCATGGCTTTACTTTTTTTTGGATAAATTTGTATTTTTTTTATATCTCCTTTTTCATCTAAACCTTCAACATGAGATAATTCATCTGAATTTCTCTCTTCGATTGGGATATCTTTATGATCTTTTATGTTCCAGTCAATCGTTGAACTTGGTAGCGCAACATAAAAAGGAATATTATTATCACGAGCTGCTAATGCTTTAAGATAAGTTCCAACCTTATTACAAACATCTCCATTGGCTAGAGTTCTATCTGTTCCAACAATACACATGTCAACTTCACCTCTTTGCATTAATATGCCGCCTGTATTATCTGCAATGATTGTGTTTTTAATTCCTTCTTCATTTAATTCATAAGATGTAAGATTTGCTCCTTGATTTCTTGGTCTAGTTTCGTCTGCCCAGACATGAACGGGAATTCCTTTTTTGTGTGCATGATAAATTGGAGAGGTTGCAGTTCCCCAATTTATAGTTGCAAGCCAACCTGCATTACAATGAGTTAATATATTAACTGTATCTTTTTTTTTATTATAGATTTCCTCAATAATTTTTAGTCCATTTATTCCTATATTTTCACAAAATTTTACATCCTCTTCACATATATCTTTTGCTTCCTTCAAGGCTATTTCTAAAATTTTATCGCTATTAACACCTGATAATTTATTCATCATTCTATCAACAGCCCACTTTAAATTTATTGCTGTTGGTCTTGAACTAATTAAATCTTCTGCAGATTTTTTTAAAAATGATTGATCATTATTTTCAATTATAGCTAAAGCCATTCCATAAGCTGCTGTAGCTCCAATTAGAGGTGCGCCTCTAACTTCCATTACCTTAATCGCATTTATTGAGTCCTCTACAGTTTTGAGGTCTTTAATAATAAATTGATGTGGAAGTTTTGTTTGATTAATAATTTTTACGACATTATTTTCAAACCAAATAGTACGATATTCTTTTCCTTCTATTCTCATTGATTTAAAACTCTACCAGCAACAGTTTTAAGTTTTTCTATTGTTTTTTTTGTTCTTTTTTCAGGTGCTGTAATAATTGCAACATCTAAACAATTATTGGTTGGATCATTAGGATCAATGAAATCTTCAAAATTTTCTATCAAGTTTTTAATCATGTTTTTTGCTTTTGCGGCATTACCTAACAAAACTTTTATTACTTGTTGAACATCAACATTTTCATGATCTGGATGCCAGCAGTCATAATCTGTAACCATAGAAACTGACGCATATCTTATCTCTGCCTCTCTTGCTAATTTTGCCTCTGGCATATTAGTCATTCCAATTACATCTGCTTTCCAAGATCTATATAAGTTTGATTCTGCTAAAGTTGAAAATTGCGGACCCTCCATAACCACATAAGTTCCACCTCTTTGATATTCTATTTTTTCTTTTTTAATTGCCTCTTCACATGCGTTCATCAAACCGTTAGATGTTGGATGAGCCATAGAAACATGTGCAACTATTTCATTGTCAAAAAATGTTTTTACCCTAGAGAAAGTTCTATCTATAAATTGATCTACTATTACAAACTTTCCAGGAGGTAAATCTTCTTTTAATGACCCGACAGCTGAAACAGATACGATGTCTGTAACCCCTAATTGTTTCAATGCATCAATATTAGCTCTAAAGTTAATATTTGAGGGTGAAATGAAATGTCCTCTTCCATGTCTTGGTAAGAAATAAACTTCTTTATTTTTATAAATTGTTTTTAAAATTTGATCAGATGGCTCACCCCAGGGAGTATTCAGATTTATTAATTCCCTGTCAGTAAATTCCTCTACATCATATAGACCACTTCCACCAATTATTGCCAATTTATTTCTTGTCATGTTTAAAATATAAATTATTTATACTTTAATAATTACTTATTATGAATTTAAAAGATTTTATAAGATCTATTCAAGACTATCCAAAAAAGGGGATTCTTTTTAGAGATATTACCACACTAATTAAAGACAAAGATGCATTCGCTGAAGCAATTAGTCAAATAGTTGAAAGATCTAAAAAATATGATTTTGATAAGATCGCTGCAATTGAGTCTCGAGGATTTGTTTTTGCTTCAGCAGTCTCATTTATTTTGAAAAAACCTTTTATTATGCTTAGGAAAAAAAATAAACTTCCTGCAGAAGTTCACTCAGTTGATTTCGAGTTAGAATATGGAACAGCTACAATTGAAGTTCATAAGGACTCTTTTGAGAAAAATGATAATGTTTTAATCATTGATGATTTGATTGCTACTGGGGGAACAGCTGAAGCTGCTGCTAAGTTAATTAAAATGTCAGAAGCTAATGTTGCAGCATTTATTTTTGTTATAAATTTATTTGATTTGGGTGGATGCAAAAAGCTTGAAGATAAAGGTTTTAAAGTAGAAAATTTAATAGAATTTCCTGGACATTAATTTTTGAAGGTCTTTACAAAATTTTGAAATATTTTTTCATTACCTAAAGAATTAAAATGTACATCACCTTTAATATAATACTTAGAAATAATTTTTTCTTTTTCAGTAAAAGTAATTTCATTGAAGAAATCAGTAAAATTGTTAAAGAAAAACTCACATTTGTTTACACAAAAATTATTCATTAATTTAACAATCTTCGATTGACTATTATCGTACAAAATTTGAGCTGGCCAAGGATAAATTCCAACTGACATTTTAATATCATTTTTCTGTAAAAGTTCATATGTCATTTCCATAAATTCTAGTGATTTACTAATTTCTTTGTCTCCAAAAAACTTATTGTTAAAAGTCCACGAACTTTTTTCATGACAGAAATCTAGATAAGTACATTTATTTATTACATCTGTTTTTTTAAATACATCATTCTTCAATACTTTTGACGAATATGCCAAAAATGGAAAAGTTGATTTCAGGGTTCTTTGGATATTAGATAAAATTACTGATTTTTTTCTACTTATTTTGTTATCTATTAATCTGTATTTTCTATTATCGTCATGTATATCGCTAATATCAAAATAAATGATTACTCTTTTGAATTTGTAACCATTTTCTAATAAATATCTTAACTTAGTAAAATAAATTGATGGCGAATAAGATACAACACCTAAATTAGCAATCTTTAGCTTGTCAAATTTATTTTCAATTCTTCCAACAAAAGTATCTTCGTAATCAACCCCAACACCTTCTGTAAAACTATCTCCTATGAATGCTATATCAAATTCTTTTGACTCAAAATCCATTTTATTACAAAAAGTTCTAAATGAATTTTTATTAGAACAAAAAAGATATGTTTCGCCGGGAGACCATTCTAAATTTCCTTTGAAACTTTTTTTTAGATCATGATCGTAGACATTGTGAATTGTTGTATGATCAATCTTTTTGGGGGTAAATTTTAATAAATAAGCCCCAAATAAAAAGTCAATCAACAAAACAAATATTAAACATATACCAATTACAGAAAGAATTTTTTTCATTTAAATGGTAGCGGGAAGTGGGATCGAACCACTGACCTCAGGCTTATGAGTCCTGCGCTCTAACCAACTGAGCTACCCCGCCGTTAAATTATTTTTGATATATACTACTTTTATTTTTTCTTTCAAACACTAAAGAAATATTAAAAGCTATTGCTTATTGAAATATTTGCATTGTAATTAGGTGCAACACTTAAAAAATCATAATTTGTAACAATCTTTAAATCTAAGTCATTCACTTCTTTAGTAAATTCTAGTCCAGCATTTTTAAAATCATTTATCTTAAATGCATATTTAATTTCATCAATTGGCACATATCCTACAGATAAATAAAGTTCATTACTATGACCTTTGCCTCTAGCGCCAAATCTTTCAAAATTTACCACTGTTGACCAGCCAGAAATCGAAGTTGTATCAATACCATAACCAACTCTGTAATTATGTTCTGATTTATTATTTGATGTGTAATTATATAATGTGCTCGGATTATTGATAAAATAAAAGTCTGAGTCAGAAGATGAGCTTAGATCCCCAACATATTCTAACCTTCCATGATGATTTATAATTGTGTCACCTTGTTTGTCTGTAGTATCAAAAAGAATTCCAATTGTTGCAATCGCGGTTTTAATTTCTTGTTCTTTATAAATTAATGCATCTGCAAGACTATTACCTATTGTAGTTTGTTCCCTCAATATTTTAAGTTTAGTGTATCCAAGATCTAATTTAATTCCTGGATTTAAATTAAATTTTTCATCTATAATTCTTTTTCCAAAATTAATTGAGCCAAATATTTGTTGTCCTTCTCTGTCACCTCTTAACGTATTTCCATTAATTACTCTTTTATGGTCAATATCGAGATGACTGATGCCAATAATACCGTCCGTAAAAATTTGATTATCTCTAAGTTTTGTTTCATATAGAGCTAAGCTGTAAACATCAGTATTTACTTTTGTACCATTACCACCAATGTGAATGACATCTGTTCCATACTGAAAAACATAACCATACATTTTATCTCTATCTTTTTTTTTAATTCTATCAGCACCTATTGAAACACCTAGATTATGAAAATCTCTAGAGGACGTATTTCTAGTATGTTTGTTTCCTAAAACAATTCTTCCTTCACTCCATTCAAACCAATCATCACTATTGTAAGAACGATCCTTTTCTTTTTTTAAAGACTTAAGAGCACTAGCAAATTTCGCAACAGTTTGATTTGTAAAATCAATTTCTGCATTCAAATTAGAAAGGTTATCTTTATTTTTATGTCTTCTTAACCATTCCATTCTATGAAATATTGGAAGGGTGTTGCTTTGAATAATACGCTTAGCTGACTCTACATTAGCTTCAATGATAGCTTTTACATCAGCATTAGTTGAAGCATCAAGACAAGTTATAGTTTCAGCACAAGCCACACTATATTCATATACAGTATTAACACCTGTCTGACTTTGTCTAGAGTCTGTATCTTGAGTAATATATAATTTTGTAAAATTGGCTGTAAAAATAAAACCTGCCATAATTGAATTACCAGATGATGAAACTTGAGCACTAAATGAATATGACTGTGAAAATTCTAATGTGCTTACGTCCCAAGGAGTTGATAGAGTGTATTTATTAATAGAGTCTGTATCATTGCCACCTATATAAAATATAGTTCCATCTGAATTAAATTGGATACTTCTTACTTTGTCTTCTTTGGCGCTTAAAGAAGGAGATTCAGTTGAGTCTTTTGTTGCACTTGTTACATCCCAAGGAACAGATAAAGTAAACTGTTGTATTACCTCTGTTTCAGCACCAGTTACGTACATTTTGGTTCCATCATATTTAAAAGCTAATGATCTTAATTGATTTTCATCCGATATAGTAAAATTATCGTCGTGAACTAAAGTAGAACTATCCCAAGCAGTAGTTAAATTGTATTGTTCGACTGTAAGAGATCCATTGTCTATAACATACATAACCTTTCCATCTGGCTTAAAATGTATTGCATGAGGTTTATCTATATTTGTTAATGTAGTAGAAGAGGTTAGAGTCGCCGTACTAATATCAAATGGAGTGCTTAAAGAATATTGTATTACACTATCAACCTCAGATACGGTATTTTTTTCACGATTGGTGACATACATAATTGTTCCATCGGGTTTAAAATTTATTTGTCTAAGACCTGTTGCGTCTGATGAAATATCTTTTGATTGTTTAAATGTTATAAAACCAAATGAATTTGAGCTAAAAACAAAAAAGAAAAATATAAATAAGACGTATCTAATCATTTACCTTAAATAACTGTTAATTATCCACTAAAAGTATTTTTTTCAACTAATAATATAATTGATATTTCGAATATCAAAGTTATCTTTCACTTAATGAGAATAGAAGAAGAGCTTAAATTAGACTACTCTGATGTCTTATTTAGACCTAAAAGAAGCACATTGAAAAGTCGTAAGGATGTAAATCTATTAAGAACTTATCGATTTAAATATAGTAAAAATGAATGGTCAGGAATCCCAATAATAGCTGCCAATATGGACGGTGTTGGAGAACTTAGTGTAGCAGAAAAGTTAAACGAGCATGGCATGATAACATGTCTTACAAAACAACACGATGTTAAAAAAATTAAACAAAATAAAAATATTAAAAAAATTTATCAAAATATAGCTTTAAGTGTTGGTATTAAAAAAGAGGATTTTCAAACTTTAGATAAAGTATTAAAAGAATTTAGTTTTTTTAAATTTATATGTATAGATGTAGCTAATGGATATACAGAGCATTTTACTAATTTCATAAAATCTGTAAGAGATAAATATCCAACGAAAACTATTATTGCAGGAAACGTAGTTACTGCAGACATGACACAAGAGTTAGTTTTAAGTGGTGCTGATATTGTAAAAGTTGGTATCGGACCTGGAAGTGTATGTACTACAAGAATACAAACAGGAGTTGGTTATCCTCAATTAAGTGCGGTAATTGAATGTGCAGATGCAGCTCATGGTTTAGGAGCACACATTATTGCTGATGGAGGTTGTACTTGTCCTGGTGATGTTGCAAAAGGTTTTGGTGGAGGTGCTGATTTTGTTATGTTGGGTGGAATGTTAGCAGGACATGACGAAGGAGGTGGAAAAATAATCAAAAAAAATGGCTCAAAATATATCGAATTTTATGGCTCTAGTTCTGAAGTTGCTAATAAAAAACATTATGGAGGTCTTTCCAATTACAGGAGCAGTGAGGGAAGATCTGTGAAGATTAATTACCGAGGAAAAATTAATGATACTATTTTAAATATTCTTGGTGGTGTAAGAAGCAGCTGTACTTACGTTGGTGCACCATCTTTAAAACAACTAAGTAAGTGTACGACTTTTGTAAGAGTTAGCAATCAGTTTAATGAAACTTTTACGAAATAAATTTTAGAAAATTAGAAGTCCAAATAATACCAAACCAGTAGAAGCTGCAGCAGAAAAATATAATTTTTTCATACTTTCATTTTTCTTTTCATTCTTAACCCTGTTAAGTAAAACATTAATATTTGTACTTTTTGTTTGGTTTTTTATATTGTCTTTAACAAGATATTTTTCAATTAATTTTTCTTTAATGTTAAAACCAGAATTTTTCATTAAACTATTAAACCATGAAAAACATATATTTGCAAATTTCATTATAATGAGAGGTTTATCCCTAAAACTCCTAACATTGTAAATAACAATATTAAAATGATAAGATTTTTTTTGAACTCTCTACTCTCAGTCTCTTGAAGTTTTGATTTTAAATGGTTGATATCAACTCTTCTTTTTAAAGGCTTTCCAGCTTCACTGAAATCATTTGGGGTCTCGATTTCGGTATTTAAATCTGTAAAGCCCTTATTTTTCATACAATCTATAAATCATAGAGTGTAAATTTTTTCAATTTACAAAAAAGTCCAATATGGGTCTGTATTTAGTTGACATGTGTTCAATTTGGGTCATTAATATCTAATTTTAATTTATGGAAGTTAAACAAATAGATTTTTCAAAAACACTCTCTGAGGATCAAGTTTATAATTGTATTGTACAAAATTATGAAGCCCTAGGTACGGATTGGATAACACATCAGTGGAATTGGATTAATGGAATCTACAAGTCTTTTCAAGATCATATAAAATTTTTGATAATAATTTCTCTAGTTGAAAAAACTTTAAATTTCTATCATCAAGTTAATATTACACAAAATTATGACCAATATTATGCAAAAGATAATTTAAAAATAGATAAGTTTAGTATCTCAGAATTATGTGAAAAGCTTAATTTACCTAAAGAAACTTTAAGACGTAAAGTTTTAGAACTAGAAAAATTAGGTGTTATCAAGAGAAAAAAAAAACAAGTTGAAATTGATGGATCTGCTTATGAATATGTTAAACCACAAAATCAAATACCACTAACTGCTAAATATCTTGCTAGAGTAGGAGCGCTTTTAAATAAAGAAAAAATATATGATAAAAAAATTGACAAGAATAGTTTAGAAAAATTAATAAAAAGAAATTTTACGTTATGTTGGAGATGGTATTATAGAATGCAAATTCCATGGATTATTGGTTATCAAAAAATGTTTAATGACTTAACGACTGTTCATGTCATAGGAACAATTATGATGCATCAAGCATTAAATACAAAAACATTTCCAAGAGACTTTTCTATGAATAGAGATAACAGACATTTTGTTGATAATACATTTTCTAATCCTCTTCAGTTAACCAAACCAGGTTTGAGTGCCATGTCTATTTCAGAAATGACAAATATTCCAAGAGCAACAGTTATAAGAAAATGTAAATTTTTAATTAAGAAAGGAAATTTGAAAGTTAATGATAAAAAACAATATTTTCTAACAGGAAATAACAGAGATCAGATAATTAATTATCAGTTGGATTTTTTCAGGGAAAAATCAAAATTTATAACAAGAATTTTGAATTTGATTGCAATTTCATAAATCCTAAATAAATTATAGATGAGTACTATTACACAGAGGGGTCATGGAGATAGTAACAAAAATAGCACCTATCATACTCGCATTAATAATGTTGGGTTTAGGTTTGGGATTAAAGATTGACGATTTTACGAAGATATTAAAAACTCCAAAGGATTTTTTTGTTGGTTTTTTTTCTCAATTAATTATTCTTCCATTAGTTGCTTACTTATTAATTATTATTTTAAAAGTACCACCTGAAATAGCAATTGGAGTTATGATTATCGCTGCTGCACCAGGTGGAGTTACATCTAATATATTAACAAAATTTGCTAATGGAGATGTTGCTTTATCTATTTCTTTAACAGCTGTAATCAGTTTAATTTCTATTATTACCGTTCCTCTTATAATTTTTACATCTGCAGATTTACTTGAAATTACAAATATTTCTCAAAATATTTCAATGACTGTTATAGCGCTAAAAATGTTTTTGGTTGTAACAGTTCCAGTTATCTTGGGAATGATTATAAGAAAATTTGCTGAAAATTTTGTAAATTCAAAAATTCAAATATTTGAAAAACTCAATATACTATTATTTGTCATTTTCTTTATTGCTGCATTTTATGAAGAAAGAGAGAGTTTTATAGATTTTCTAATGCAAGCAGGTTTCATTACTTTAACTCTAAATATAACAATGATGATTATGGCTTATTACCTTAGTAAAACTTTTGCTTCAGGAGTGAAACAACAAAAATGTATTGCTTTAGAGTGTGGTTTACAAAATGGTACTTTAGCAATATTTGTTTCTACACAAATATTCGGTACAGATTTAATCTACATAACTCCAACAGCTGCATATGCTTTAATTATGTACATCACTGGTTTTATATTTGTTTTTCTTCTAAAAAATAAAGCTTAATTACTTTTAAAATTGGTCTGTTTTAATGGTTTATCAATCAATTCAATTTCGTATTTTTTTTTCTCAACCTCAATGAATAATTTACTATCTCTCAATTTTTGATTGGAAAAATTGTTTTTAATGTAACCAAAAGTTAGATTTTTCTTAAAGTTAAAAGAGTAATTCCCTGAAGTTGATCTGCCTATTATCCTATCCTCTAAATAAATAGGCTCATCATGAAGTAATAGTGGTTCTCCAGGTTTACTATCTTTTAAGGTAAACATAGCAAATCTTGTTTTTATCTTCTTATTATTAATTTTTTCAAGAGCTGACTTACCAATAAAATCTATATTTTTTTTATTACTGATTGTAAAAGATAATCCTGCTTGATATTGATTTTCCTCAGGTGAAATATCGTGTCCCCAATGTAGAAAGCCACTCTCCATTCGCATAATATCCATTGCGTGCATACCACAATTTGAAAGATTAAAATTTTTACCTTTTTCTATAATTAATTCATAAATATTTTTCGCATCTTTGGCTTCAACGTAAAGTTCATATCCTAACTCCCCAACATAAGACAATCTCTGTATCCAAATTTTAATATCCTCGATTGAAATAAATTTTGCTGTTCCAAATTTGAAATTTTCATTATCAAAATTATCTTTACTTAATGAACTTAATAGATTTCTACTTTTGGGTCCAAATAAACCAAAAACACAATAATCATCAGTTACATCTTTCAATTCAATATCTTTATTTAAATGTTTTTTGATGTGATGTTTGTCTCTTTCTCTTGTTGCGGCAGAACTAATTATTCTAAAATGGTTTTCATCTATCGTTACTATGGTTAAATCAGTCTCAATACCTCCATCTGAGTTTAACATATGAGTATAGGTACATTTACCAACTTCTTTTTTAATATTTGCAGTACAAATTCTTTGTAATTCTTGATGGGCTTTATCAGATTTTATTTCGAACTTTGAAAAAGGAGTTAGATCAAATAAACCAACATTCTTTATTGTATTACTTGTTTCATACTCAGCTGAAGGATACCAACTTTGATAGTTATAACTATATTCATACTCTGCCTTTTCACCATCTAGTGCAAACCACATTGGTCTTTCATATCCACCAGAGACACCAAAACAGGCTCCAAAACTTTTCAAATTATCATGATGTGGAAGTTTTTTTATATCTCGAGAAGTTTTGTGTTGTTTGAAGGGCCAATGCATTCCATACAAATCTCCCAATGACTCTGTAATCCTTTTTTTGATAAAACCTAATTCTGAATGAAACTTTTGAAATCTTTTTATATCATAACTAAAAATATCTTCATTAATATGACCAGTCATCAACCATTCTGCTGTAACCTTACCAACACCACCGCCACTGCCAATTCCAATACTATTTAACCCACAACATACAAAAAAATTTTCAATTTCAGGTACCTCTCCTAATAATGTGTTGGTGTCAGGAGTAAAAGACTCTGGTCCAGAAAAAAATTTTCTAATTCCTGCGGTTTCTAGAATTGGAAATCTTTTAATTGCTGAAGCTAAATAAGGTTCAAAATGTTCAAAATTTTCTTGAAACTCACCAAAGGAAAAATCTTCTGGAACTTTATTGGTTTTATTCCAAGCAGGAATTGAATTGCCCTCAAAAATTCCAACTAGTATTTTTCCTGCATCTTCTTTTATATAAGTTCGATTATCAAAATCTCTAACAACTGGTAATGTTTTAGATAAATTTTTAATTGGTTCAGTAATAATGTAAAAATGTTCTGCTGGATACAAGGGAATACTAACACCAGCTTTTTCTCCTATTTGCCTTGACCACATACCTGAGGCTAAAACAATATATTCACATTCAATTTTTTGGCCTTTTACTTTAACTCCAGAAATTTTTCCATCTTTAGTTAAAATTTCTTCAACAGGTGACTTTTCGAAAATTTGTGCACCTTCCATTCTTGCTGCTTTAGCCAATATATGGGTAACACCTGAAGGATCAGCAGCACCATCGCCTGGCATTAAAATTCCTCCTATAACTTCATCAGTATTGATTATGGGATAATCTTTTTTAATTTGATCTTTATCTAAAATTCTTACATCAACATCGTAAAGTTGTGCGGTCGTTGCTTGTCTTTGAAGTTCTTGCCATCTTCCTTTATGTTGAGCGATTGAAAGTGCTCCGTTTAATCTTAAACCTGCAGAATGGTCAACTTTTTTTTCAAGCTCTTTATATAAATCTAAAGTATATTTTCTAATTTTTGTAACTGCTGCAGTTGGACCCAACTGACTTACTAAACCTGCAGCATGCCAAGTTGTTCCTGACGTTAATTGATCTCTTTCTAAAAGAATTGTGTCTTTCCAACCTAATTTAGCTAAATGATAAGCAACAGAGCAACCTACTACCCCACCTCCTATCACAACAACTTTTGTGCTACTTGGAAGTTTTTTTTCCATCTAATTAGTTATTGATTGCATCTCCTGGGTTAACATATTCATGTCCAAAAACATCTGCAACCGCTTTATAAGTCACATGACCTTTGTAAACATTTAATCCCGCTAGAAAGTTTTTATCTTCACCAAGAGCTTTTTGATAACCTTTGTTAGCTAATTTTACCAAATATGGAAGTGTCGCTTTATTTAATGCGATAGTGGACGTTCTTGGAACTCCACCTGGCATGTTAGCTACACAATAATGAACAACATTATCTACTATAAAAGTTGGATCATTAAAAGTTGTAGGTTTGCTCGTTTCTACACACCCACCCTGATCGATTGCAACATCAACAATTACAGAACCTCTTTTCATCAATTTAAGCATATCTTTAGTAACTAATTTTGGTGCCTCTGCTCCAGGTATTAAAACTCCACCGACTATTAAGTCTGCTTCAGCTACTAACTTTTTTAAGTCTATTTTATCACTTTGTTCTGGAATTATTTTATCTCCAAAAATTTCAACTAATTGTTTTAATCTTGCTTCTGATTTATCTACAACATGAACTTTTGCTTTCATACCAGTTGCTATTATTGCAGCATTTTCTCCAACAACTCCTCCACCTAAAATTAAAACATTTGCAGGCTCACCACCAGGAGCTCCTCCCAATAAAACTCCCCTGCCTTTTTGATTTTTTTCTAGACAATGTGCTCCTGCTTGGACTGACATACGTCCAGCTACCGCACTCATAGGTGCCAACAAAGGAAGTCGTCCATTGTCATCTGTAATGGTTTCGTAAGCAATATTAATACTTTTTGATTTTACCAAACCCTCAGTTAATTCTTTTGCAGCAGCCAAATGCAAATAGGTATAAACAATTTGATTTTCCCTAATCATTTCAACCTCAACTTTTTGAGGCTCTTTAACTTTAACAATTATCTCAGCGTCATTAAAAATATCAGCAGCTTTTTCTATAATTTTTGCCCCAGCATTTTTATACTGATCATTATCGAAACCTGCTTCAAAGCCTCCATTATTTTCAACTAAAACTTCATGACCCTCTGAAACCAAAGTTTTAACACTATCCGGTGTCAGGCCAATTCTATTTTCTTGAGGTTTTATTTCTTTAGGTACGCCAATTCTCATTAACGAAATTTAATTCTTTTTACTCTTTGCGTAATTAGTAATTCCAGTTCTTAGTTTTTCTATGATTTCATCAATGTGTTTTTTTTCACAAATAAACATTGGTGCTATAATTAAGCAATCACCAGTCGCTTTGAAATTTACTCCTGCATCGTAACAATGTTTGAAAGTAGCTAAACCTGCTTTGCCAGGTCTACCATCAGTTTTAATATCTATACCACCCATCATTCCATAACCTCTTATGTTGTCGACAACATCAATGTCTTTAAGAGAAAATAGACCTTCTTGAAAGTAAGGAGCAAGTTCTTTAGCTCTATTAAAAATATCTTCCTTTTCGAAAATATCTTGAACTGCTAATGCTGCGGCAACTGAAACTGGAATTCCAGAGTATGTATAGCCATGAAATAATTCTATTGCACCTTTTGGAGAATTATCCATCACTGCATCATAAATTTCCTCTTTACAAGCGACCACACCAAAAGGAACTATTCCATTAGTTGTTGCTTTTGCCATAGTCATTATGTCAGGTGTTACTCCAAACTCTTGGGCTCCAAAAGCCGAACCAGTTCTTCCCCAACCCGTGATAACTTCATCAAAAATTAAAAGTATTTTATGTTTGTCACAAAGTTCTCTTAGTCTTTGTAAATATCCAACTGGTGGAACTAAAGTTCCTGTTGAACCAGCAATAGGTTCTACAATACAAGCTGCAATATTTTCAGAGCCAAAATTAGTACAAATTCTCTCTAAGTCATCAGCAATCTCAGCTCCTGTTTCTGGTTGACCTGAGATAAATTTATGTTCATCTAAATGTGTATGTCTCATATGAACAACACCTGGCATCAATACACTTGCATACGCTTTAACGTTATTGATCATACCACCTACTGAAGTTGCTCCAATATTCATACCATGATAAGCACGTTCTCTACCTACAAATCTAAATCTTTGTCCCTCACCTCTTGCTTTGTGATATGCAATACTAATCTTTATTGCAGTTTCTACTGCAGTAGATCCACATATCGTATAAAAAATTTTATTTAAGTTTCCTGGTGTGTGTTTTGAAATTCTTGTTGCTAATTCAAATGAACCACCAAATCCTTGTTGAAACGGCTGACAATAATCAAGAGTGTTTAATTGATTTGTTATTGCTTCAATAATTTCTTTTCTTCCATGTCCCAATGGATTACAGAATAATCCTGAGCTTGCATCAATTTGTGTTTTGCCATGATGATTTTTTAAATAAACACCTTTTGCCTCAACAATCAATTTTGGATTTTCTTTAAAATCCTTATTAGATGTAAATGGCATCCAGTGTTCATTGAGTGAATTAGGCACTGACGTTCTTTTTTCTGAGCTCATAAATAAATTTAAAATGTTTAATAGTTAAATCCTTAGACTAATTAATAGAAATTAACCACCAAAATAATGTCACAACTTAAAGTTGTGTAACTATAATGATCATTTTTTTGTTTTACATATAGGTCAAATTAATCTTAAAATTGAAACATATAAATAAACAAAGAAGAGGCATAAATGAAAAAAATAATTAGTTTTATTCTTGGATGTTTTGTAGCTCTAAATCTTTCTATATCAGTTGCTAATTCAGCAGCTAATGAAGTTAGAGTTGCTTACTTCTTAGAGTGGCCAAGTCCAAATCTAGAGGACATGATGAAGAAAAACTTCGCAAAAGCTCTAGGGGTTCCTGTAAAGTGGACTAACTTTACTAATGGTGGTGCTATGACTGATGCGATGTTAGCAGGAGATATAGATATTTCTTATTCTCAAGGTTTAGTTCCATTCATTAACGCTGTAAAATCTAAAGCACCTATCAAATTAGTTGATATTGCTATGGAATACGGAATGGGAGGAACAACTTGTGTTACATCTAATGCATCTGGAATTACAAAAGCCAATGCAACTGAATTAGAAGGTAAAAAAGTTGCTGTTCCACTTGGGACAATGGCTGAATACGTTTTTGATGAAAGTATGAAAGTTGTTGGAGCGGATAGAAAAAAAATGGATATCATTCAAATGGACCCTGAAGAAGGTGCTGCTGCTTTAGTAAGTGGTGATGTTGTAATGGCATGTTTGTTTGGTGGTAATTCTATTAAAGCTGCTGTTGCAGTTGGATCTAGATTGTTAACAGTTCAAGAAGCTAGAGATGCAGGTATTCTAGGGATTGATATTACTTCTGTAACTACAAAGTTTATGAAGGAAAACCCAGGAATGTTAAGAACTTTCATCGAAGTAACTCATGAGGCTAATGCAAGATATAGAGCTGGAAAAAGCGATATGAATGCAATGTCAAAAGCTTCAGAAATGAAAATTCCTGACATGAAAGAAACTTTAAGTGGTTTCAAATTTCTAACTCCAGAGGAAACAAAAAGTTCTATGGAAAGTGGAAATCTTGATGCATTCCTAAAAGGAATGGGAACACCAAGAGGAAACGTCGATACAAGTTTCTTACCTTTGTAATTTTAAGGTAATTAAAATTTAAATAGGCGCCAATTTTTTATTAAATTGGTGCCTATTTTTTTACTATAAATTCTAATATAAAGTGAACAAATGAGTGATCTAGTTTCTCAAAATCTTAATATGATTTTTAAAACTCCAAAAGGAGAAACTGTTCACGCTTTAAAAGATTTAAATTTTACTCTTAAAAAAGGAGAGCTTTTAACAGTTCTTGGACCATCAGGTTGTGGAAAAACAACGTTATTAAATATTACCGCAGGATTTATTCGACCAACTTCCGGAAGTATTACTTTAAATAGTAAAGAGATTGATGGACCAGGTGTAGAGAGAGGTATGGTTTTTCAGCAAGGTGCATTGTTCGAATGGTTAACAGTTGCTGAAAATGTCAACTTTGGATTAAGGATGAAAAAAAAAGATCCAATTGAAACTCAAAAAAAAGTTGATGAATGGTTAGAAATAGTTGGCTTAAAAGGTTTTGGTAATACTCCAACCTATCAACTTTCTGGTGGTATGCAGCAAAGAGTTGCTCTTGCAAGATGTTTGATTAATGATCCTGACCTAATTTTAATGGATGAACCTTTAGGAGCCCTTGATGCGTTAACAAGAGAAAAAATGCAGTCTCTAGTTTTAAAAATTTGGAAAGAGACAGGGAAAACAATTATTTTAATCACCCACTCAGTTGAAGAAGCTCTCTTACTTGGTGAAAGATTATATGTTATGGCACCTCGACCAGGGCGAATTCATAAAGAGTATAATCTCCCGTTTGCCTCAATGGGACTGAAAGAAGATCTAAGAGAGATTAAAAAGAACAAAGATTTTTCCGCGAAACGTGAAGAAATATTAGAGATGATTTGGAATATGGAAGAAGAAATTATGGGGAAAGACAATTAAATGTTAACTCAAATAGTCACATTTTTAATTTTTTTTGCTGTTATTGGCTGTATTCTCTATGGAAGAAGGTTAATCAAAACTGAAAAAGTTGATGCTGTTTTTGGAAATCCTGAAAGAGCAAGAGGTGGTACTCACTGGATTATAGTCGGGAGTAGCTTTCTATTATTGATATGGCTTTACTATTCTTGGGATATTGCAAAAGGTTTTTACCCAAAATCTGCTAATGAACTATGCCAAGTAGCAAAAGTTAACGACTCTTTATTAGGTTTAAAATATCAATTTCCAATAGAGGAACGAGAATTCAAAAGTACTGCTCAAATTAAGAAAGAAAATAAAAATCTTAAAGCAACTTTAAATGAAATCAAACTTTCTGAAGATCTTAACTTGCAACAAAAAACAGATCTTACAGAGTTTATCAACAAAACTATTCAGCTAATTCCTTTATTAACTAATGAGGATTTAATTGAAAATGAGACAAAATTCAAAATAGATGACATCACTGGAAAAATTAACCTATTAACAGAAAATTTTAGAAAACCTGAATATCCTTTTGAAACAGAACAAGAAGCTAATGAGAGACTCAAAGCAGTAAGTGAGCAAGGAGATTGGGGAATTATAAAGGTTCAATCTGGAACAGGGTCTATAGAAAATACTATCGAAGTACCTTTAGTTCCAGAGACTAAAAGAGGTTTAAAATTTGATGCTGCCGCAAAAGAATTACAAATTATTAGTGATGAATTCTTTAAGTTAAGAAATCATAATCCTCAATTTAAAGATAAAATAAAAGAGCTCAAAGATGAGATCAAAGCTTATCGAAAAAATTTAGATGATACCCAAGAAGTAGCTTCAACTTACGCTAAAGATATTGTTAAAATTGCACGACGAATAGAATTTGCAAGTATATATCCACCCAATGCGTTAAACGAAATGCAAAATGCAATTATCAATTTTGATGTTGCCCAAAAAGAAGCTCAAGGGGGATTGAGATTTGTAGATATATTTTTATTTCCAGCTGGTACTATTGTTGCAAGTGGGCCAAGCTGTTCAGAACACGGATCTGGTAGATGGCTACCTAAGCCGTCAGATACATTTGATAAGTTTATGCTTATGCTTAAACCGAGTGTAGGTTACAAAGAAATTCCTCTCCTATGGATAGAACTGGTTGATGTTAGTAAAATGATTGGTTTTATTTTACCAGATTGGATAGCTGATATTTTACCTGGTGAATACCCAGTTCACACTCAAGATGGAATTGTTAAACAAAATTTTAAAGGCCAAGTTTTAAAATTAGTAACAGGAGACTTTAAGCTATTTAAAGTACCAGTGCCTTATGGCCATATATGGGATTCTTTTTTAAGAGTATTTTTAGGATTAGTTTTTGGGATATTAATTGGAGTACCGCTTGGACTTTTTATGGGATTAAATAGATTTGCCAAAGGTTTCTTCGATCCGTTAATTGAACTTTATAGACCAGTTCCTCCTCTAGCTTGGGCTCCTTTAATCATTTCAGTTTTAGGAATTGATAATACTGGAAAAGTTTTCTTATTATTTATGGTCTCATTATCAATCATGATTATTTCTGCGAGAGCTGGTGCCTCTGGTACTCAGTTATCAAAAATCCATGCAGCTCACTCACTTGGTGCATCAAAAAAACAAATCTTGAGGTATGTAATTTTTCCCAACTCTTTACCAGAAATACTTACTGGAATAAGAGTTGCAGTAGGAATGTGTTGGGGAACTCTGGTTGCTGCCGAATTTTTAGCTGGAACAACTGGAATTGGTTTCGTTGAAAACGTTGCTAAAAAATATTTTCAATATGAAGTTATTTGGATCACTATATTTATAATGGGAATGCTGGGTTTATTATTTGATGTCACTTTGAGAAAAATAATAGACAAAACAATACCATGGCGTGGAAAAGGCTAATTTGAAAACAGAAAATCTTAAAAAAGAAGTCATTAAAATTTTTAAAAATCACGGATTAAGTAATCCACATGCTGTTATTTCAGCTAATGCTTTGATTAATGCCGAGTTAGTCGGTGCTTATGGTCATGGTCTTTCTAGATTAAGAATGTATTGTGAAAGAATATCTAAAAAAGTTATTAATCCAAAACCTAGAATAAAAGTTAAAAAAATATCTCAATCGATAGCTCACATTGATGCTGATAATAGTATTGGCTTCGTTGCAGCTGATCTTGCGATTAGAAAAGCAATCGAATGTGCCAAAAAAACAGGTATCGGTTTAGTGGCGGTAAAAAATAGTGGTCACTATGGATTGTCTGGTTATTACGCTGAGCAAGCAGTCAAAAAAAATTTAATCACTATGATTTATACTAATGCTCCACCAGCAATCGCTCCTTATGGTGCAAAAAAAAGTTTGTTTGGAACTAATCCCATATGTTTTGGTTCTCCAACTGGAGCAAAGGTACCTTTTATATTAGACACAGCTATTGCAAAAATTAATAGAGGAAAAATTAGATTTGCAGCTAGAAATAATCAAAAAATACCAAAAGGTGTTGCATTAGATAAATTTGGTAAACCTACAACGAATGCAAAAAAGGCTCTTTACGGAGTTCAATTACCTATTGCAGGTTTTAGGGGTTCGGGTTTAGCGTGGATGGTAGATATTCTTAGTGGTGTTTTAACTGGTGGAAATCATGCAGGTAAGGTTAAGGATCCTTTTGATGATTTTTCAGGTCCACAAAATATTGGACATTTGTTTATCACATTTAAAACAAACTTATTTGTCAAAAATTATACCTCAAGAATTAAGAATAATATTAAAACGATTAAAAGATTGCCTAAAATAAAAGGAGTGAAAGAAATAATGTATCCTGGTCAAAATAAAGATAAAAGGTTTAGAATGAACGTAAAAAAAGAAATCAAATTGTCAAAAATTATCAAAAAAGATTTAGTAGATTTAAAAAAATAGTCATGCTGTCCAAAAAAGAAATTATTTGTCCTGATAACTTGCTCAACGTTGCTCATAAAAAGAAAGGTGTTAAAGCAGGGATTGTTAATGCAGGAAAACCTCTTCCTATGCAGTCGGTGCAAGATGCTGTTAGAGAAAATCTAATTGAGCCAATTTTTATAGGTGATGAAAAAGAAATAAATAAGTGTGCACAAGATTTAAAATGGGATATCTCAAATTATGAGATAATGCATGAACCTATTGAAAACAATACGGCCGTCATTGCTGCAAAACTTGCGAGCGAACAAAAGATCAAAATTATTGTTAAAGGCCATATTCATACTGACGTTCTAATGAAAGAAGTTTTGAAAAGAGAATATGGTTTACTTGGAAAAACCAGATTAAGTCATATTTGGCATATGACTTTAGGAAAAGAGGATAAACCTTTAATAATTACTGATGGAGCATTGAATGTTTTACCTAATGTAAAAACAAAATTACATATTCTTAAAAATGTTATTAATTTTTCCAATAGAATTGGTATTGAAAAACCTAAGGTCGCAATATTATCTGCTACTGAAGAAGTTTTAGATAGTGTTCCAAGTTCGAAAGAGGCTGAAGAATTAACTAAATTAGCTAAAAAAGAAAATTTAAATGCCGATGTTTTCGGTCCGCTAGCATTTGATAATAGTATCTCAAAAAAATCTGCTGCTATTAAAGGAATACAAAATAGTGTAGCCGGTATGGCTGATGTATTACTGGTTCCAAGTGTTGAAACGGGAAATGGATTAGTAAAAATGCTAATATACTTTTGTGGAGCGTGTGCAGCAGGTGTAGTTGTTGGAGGTAAAGTTCCAGTAGTAATAACCAGTCGTTCTGATGATGCTCCCGCAAGATTAGCATCTATTGCTGCAGCTGTTGTTGCTTTAGATTAATTGTTTGATTGCAATAAAATTGAAATTGTCTTAAATAATTCAACTATAGTAAACAAATAATATGGCTATTACGTATCTAAAAAAATCTCCAAAAACTTCATCAACAGATGACAATAAGACATCAGGAATAGTTCAAAATTTATTAAAAGACATTGAAACTACAAAAGAACAAGGTTGCATTGATTTAACAAAAAAGTTTGACAAGTACGATGGGGAAATAATTGTTTCAAAAGAAAGAATTGAAGAAATTAAAAAAACTTTAGATCAAAAAACTATAGATGATATCCAATTTTCTTTTGATCGAGTAAGAAAATTTGCAGAAGCTCAACTTAAAAATTACGGTCAAGATTTTGAAGTTGAATTGTCTGATGGTTTGTATGCAGGTCAAAAATTAGTCCCAGTTAATACTGCTGGTTGTTACATACCAGGTGGAAGATATGCTCATATCGCTTCTGCTGTTATGAGTGTTACTACAGCTAAAGTTGCCGGTGTTAAAAATATAATTGCATGTAGCCCTCCAAAAGAAAATGTTGGTGCTCACCCTGCTATTGTCTACACTGCTGATCTCTGTGGAGCAGATGTAATATTGAACTTAGGTGGTGTTCCAGCGATTGCTGCGATGACTAATGGATTATTTAAAAACCCTCCAGCAGACATCATTGTTGGTCCGGGAAACCAGTTTGTAGCTGAAGCAAAAAGAATTTTATATGGCAAAGTGGGAATAGATTTATTTGCGGGTCCAACTGAAATTGGAATAATTGCTGATGCAAAAGCTGATCCAGAGATAGTTGCTGTAGACTTAGTAGGTCAGGCAGAACATGGCTATAATTCTCCATGTTGGTTATACACAACAAGTAAAGACTTAGCTGACAAAGTGTTAAAAAGAGTTCCAGAATTAATTTCAGAATTACCCGAAGTTCCTAGAAAGAGTGCAGAAGCAGCTTGGAGAGATTATGGTGAAGTAATTCTTTGCGATACTGATGAAGAAATTGTTAAGATTAGCGATGAATACGCTCCAGAACATTTAGAAGTTCAAACAGAAAATTTAAAGTGGTTTTATGAACGATTAACAAATTATGGATCGTTATTTGTAGGAGAAGAAACTACAGTTGCCTATGGAGATAAATGTTCAGGTACAAATCATATTTTACCAACTAAAGGAGCTGGTAAATATACTGGTGGTTTATTTGTTGGTAAATTTATTAAAACTTTAAGTTTTCAACGAATGACAAAAGAATCTACTGAACTAGTTGGTGCTGCTGCAGCAAGAATATCAAGATATGAAGGAATGGAAGCTCATGCAAGAACTGGTGATGTAAGATTAAAAAAATATGGATATTCTAGTAAATAGTTTCCATTATAACAAAAATTGTAAGTAGACTCATAAAACTAATAATAAAAATATTTATTGTTTTCCACACTTTTAAACTTTGAGCATATTGCGATAAATATTTAGATAAATAACCAATAATAAAAAAGAATAGCAAGGATGCTATTGAAGCTCCGGTTCCGAATAATATTTTTTGATTTAAAATAAAACTTTTAGAAAAATTTCCTAAAAAAAATACAGTATCAGAGTAAACATGTGGATTTAAATAAGTAAAACCAAGTGTTTTTATGAAAACATTTAATTTTGAGATTTCAGGAACTCTATCATTAAAACTTACTATTGAATTTAAGGATTTTAGTTTTGAATATATAAAATGAATTAAAAAAATAATTAACAAAATGTTAAAGATTAACTCTACTGTTGCAGTAAAGTATTGTGTAAAATAATGAAAAAGAAATATTCCTAAAAATATTAAAATAAAATCAGATATAGAACAAATAAAACAAACTAAAAAGACATGTTGTTTTTTTAGACCTTGTTCTATGACAAAAACATTTTGAGCTCCAATAGCTAATATAAGACTTAACCCTGTTAAAAAACCTAATAAAGCAAATTCCATAACATAGATATTTGAATGTTCTGAACTTACTTTAAATCTTTAAAAAATAAAAATGATTATTAAGTTTCAGGGATAAATAGTAAACACAACCCATTATTACAAAATCTTTTACCAGTTGAGCTTGGGCCATCGTCAAAAACGTGTCCATGATGGACCCCACACTTTGCACAATGATACTCGATCCTTTTCATACCAAATGAATAATCCACTTTTGTTTTAAAAGCCCCTGGTAAAGCTTCACTAAATGACGGCCAACCAGTGCCGCTATCGAATTTAGCCTCTGAGGAAAATAATTTGTTTCCACAATTCGCACAATGATAAAAGCCTTTTCTTTTTTCTTTTAATAATTCGCTAGTAAATGGTCTTTCAGTACCTTCATTAAACATAATTTCTTTTTGTTTACTGGTAAGGTTCTGATTAATTATTTTTTTTGTCTCTGAAAGTACCAACTTATATGGATACAGAATCAATGACACAAAAGATAAACCAATAATTTTTAATAAATTTCTTCTGTAAGTCATTTCACACCTTGGTGTAATTTGATTAAGATTATTCAGGATTTGCTGTTAATGTTTTTATTTCCAAAATATTTTCGTTTGGATCTTTAACAAAAAATGTTTCTTGCTCGTACTTTGTGCCTTTAAATCTAAGATAAGGCTCATCATAGTATTTTGTCCCTTTATCTTTTAATCTTTGTTTCAAAGCATCAAAATCTTTTCTTGATAAATGAACACCGAAGTGAGGAACTGAGACATTACCCATATCAACTTCGTGTCTTTCATTGCTAAGTTTGTGATCACTAGCATGAAGGGTTAATTCATTTCCCCAAAAATCTACATCAGCCCATTCTTTTTCAGAATTACTTAAGCTACATCCAAGAGTCTCACTATAAAATTTTTTAGCAGTTTCTAAATCACCACATGGTATAGCTAAATGAAAACAATTAGTATTTTTGTACATAATAAATCCTTTAAATATCTTTTAAAATAACTATATAAACTAAATCTACTGACACAATAAATACAACATGAATGATTTTTTACAATCTATAATCGACCGTGACCCTGCGGCAAAATCTAAATTAAGTTTAATATTAACTTATCCAGGAGTAAAGGCGATATTTTTTCACAGAATTGCAAATTTTTTTGCAATTGCAAAGTTTGATTTAGTAGCAAGAATTATTTCACAATTATCAAGATTTTTTACTGGAATTGAAATTCATCCAAAGGCAAAAATTGGAAAAAATTTATTTATTGATCATGGTATGGGTGTAGTCATTGGCGAAACATCTGAAATAAGCGATAACGTAACAATCTATCATAATGTTACTCTTGGGGGGACATCTCCAAGCATTAATACAAATGAACAAAGAAATTCAAAAAGGCATCCTACCTTAGAAGAAAATGTAGTGGTAGGTTCAGGTGCTCAAATCCTAGGACCTGTTGTTATTGGAAAAAATTCTTTGATTGGTGCTAACGCAGTTGTAACCAAAGATGTTCCAGAAAAATCTATAATGGCTGGTAATCCTGCAAAAAAAATTGGGGATGCTACACGAGGATTTAAGCCTTACGCTGTTACTGATAATAAAGAAGATTAATGGTTCATATTAGAAATACATTTATTGATTCAATTGGTAATACTCCATTAATCAAACTTAAAGCTGCCTCTGAATTAACAGGATGTAACATTTATGGTAAAGCAGAATTTATGAATCCTGGCGGGTCTGTCAAAGATAGAGCTGCGCTCTCATTACTTAAAGACGCACAAGAAAAAAAATTAATTTCTAAAGGTGGTATTGTTGTTGAAGGTACTGCGGGTAATACCGGAATTGGATTAGGTTTGATAGGGAATTCACTTGGTTATAAAACAATAATTGTAATGAATGATAATCAAACTCAAGAAAAAAAAGATACAATAAAAAATCTAGGGGCAGAATTAAGATTAGTCCCTGCAAAGCCATATAAAGACGAAAATAATTTTGTTAAGATTGCTGGACGTCTAGCAGATGAGTTAAGACCAACTAATAATAATGGTGTTGTCTGGGCCAATCAATTCGATAATGTTGCTAATGCTAAAGGACATTATGAAGGAACAGGAAAGGAAATTTGGGAACAAACTGAAGGTAAAGTTGATGGTTTTGTTTGTTCATCTGGAACAGGTGGTACAATTTCTGGTGTAAGTAATGCTTTAAAAGAAAAGAATAAAAATGTTAAAATTTATCTTTCCGATCCTAAAGGATCAGCACTTTATAATTATATTAAAAACGGTGAATTAAAATCTGAAGGTGGATCAATTACTGAAGGGATTGGCTCAAGTAGAATAACAAAAAATTTTGAGAACGCAAAAATTGATGATGCATATTCCATTGACGATCACGAAGCATTGCCCATACTTTATGACCTAATTCAAAATGAAGGTCTAAGTTTAGGAACAAGTTGTGGAATAAATATCGCTGGTGCAATTAGACTTGGAAAAGAACTTGGGCCAGGAAAAACAATCGTAACTATTCTTTGTGATAAATCAGATAAATACAACTCTAAGATGTTTAATAAATCATTTTTAAAGGAAAAAAACTTACCTGTACCTAGCTGGTTATAATATCGCATATCAGGCATGTAACAAAACAGTTACATTTTTAAATTAAAATAATTAACTTTGAGGTTCTATGAAGAAAATAATTTTAATCTTGTCTTTTTTTGCTTTTACTTCTGCGTATGCAGATATGAGTAATGAAGATAAATCTAAAGCTTGGGATTGTGTTGGAATTTATATGGCCAACTATTTCCTGCCATCAGGTGAAAAATTTGAATACGGCATGAAAGAAAAATCTATTTCAACTGTAAAAGTTTTAAAAACATATGCTCTTGAAATAGGTATTCCAGAAAAAGATTGGGATGCTGGAGTAAACAAAGCTGTAGATAAACATTACGGTTCAAAATACGACAAAGCTAAAACTGAAAAATGTCATACATTTGTTGAAGCTTTAGTTCCTAATGGAGCTGAAAGAGTTAAAAAAGTAGTTCAAACTTTGTATTAATTCAAAAAAAAGGAGAAAAAAATGGAAAAAGAAATGTTAGTTCATCTTAAACTTAAAGAAGGTAAATTAGAAACTTTCATGGGTTGGATGCAATCAGATGAAGGAATGGGTGTTAGAAAAAGTGTTGCCTATCCAGAAAAAACTGTTGGCGCTATGATACCAGATAAAAGTGGAATGTTATTTAAAGTGAATGTTCATAATGAAGCTGGAATGAAAGAATTTGTAACTGGGAATAATTCTATCGCGAAAGCTATTTACGCAGAATGTGTAGAGAGTGCTAAATTATATGAACTATCTGAAGTAAATTTATAAGGAGTATAAATGAAAAAAATAATATTAACACTTTATTTGGTCTTATTTGTTAGCTCTGCATACGCAGGTTCATGTCCAATGTTGGCTAAAAATATTGATGAAAAAATTAAAAAAGCTCAAGAACTTAAAGATCAGGGTATGGATGCCCATAATAATGGTGACCATGCTAAATCTGAAAAATTTTTAAATGAAGCTCTTGCTCTTTTTAAAAGTTAAATAGAAAGGAAAAAAATGAAAAACTATATAGTAACACACACTTTTAAGTCAAAAGAAGCAAAAGCTAAAATGATAGAAGTTACTGGTTCAATGTCTATGGAAGATATGACTAAAGCAATGACAAGTGATAGTGCAAAGTGCCAAATGAGCTGGAATACACCTGGAGACAATCTAACAATGTATTGTTGGTGGAAAGGTACTGATCCAGATGCAATTAATAAACAGTTAGAGTCTATGAACGATTTCTTCGAACCTCATAAATTTGTTGAGTGTACAGATGATGTTATAGATTTTAATGCTAAATAAAAATGCCTAAATTTTTACCGAGTGAGGAAAAACAATGAAGGTAATTTATACTAGAACGATGAGGGTAAAAGATGATGGCCTAGGAAAAGCAATGGAAATAGGAAAAGGTTTAGCGGCAGTTAGAAAAAAACATTATCCTAACCATGATGTTTATTTTTCTTTTCAAATGGGTGGAGACCCAAGAACCATAAGGGAGACTTTAATTGGACCCATGTTTGAAGGTAATAATGATGCTGACGCTAACATGTCTGCAGATCCTGAATATATTAAACTTTTAGAGCAATTAAAAGAAGTTGCAATAGAAGGTACTATTGAAGATGAGATTAGACCAATATTTAGTTAAAGGATTTTAATCAATGTTAGAAAAATTTAATGGAATAATCTATTTAACTTTATTTATAATCCACTTTGCAGGTTTTGCTTACTATGGATTTAGGTGTGTGTTTCAAACGCAGTCTTTTTTAAATCAATATGGAATGCATGACACCGGCGCAGGTATTGTTAGATTTTTTGGTTCTATATTTTTTGGCTCGACTGCGATGGCTATTTACATAGGATTTATAAGACCAAATGGTGTAGAAGCTACTTGGGGGTTTTTTAATCTTGTGTTTTTACAAAACCTATCAGCATTTATAGTTGGTTTTTATAGTACTAAGATAAATAAACTTGGACATACCGACAAAACTTCTGATGAAGCAATTTACGCACCTTTATTTTTGACAATTTTAAGTGCTTTACTTTGTTACGGGTTAGCAGATAAAATCTATGTTTAACATCAAAGGAGTGATAATGATCGCAATGGAAGTCAGAAGTCAGCTATCGTTTGTAAGTTTAATAGAATGTGGTTTAAATGATCTTTAATGCCAGGTTTTGTTATTTTTAATATAGAAATAAAAAAACCTGAAGAATATAAAGAATACGTTCAGAAGGTAACACCAATAGCTAAAAAATTTGGAGGTGAATATATTGTCAGAGGTGGTGAATCCAAAGTAATTGAAGGTGTTTGGACATATCCCAGAACAATTATTATTAAATTTCCAAGTTACGAAAAAGCTTTAGAGTGGTATAGTTCAGATGAGTATAAACCAATTAAAAAAATCCGTTTAGACAATTCAGTCAGTAATGGAATAATAATTAAAGGAGTTTAAAATGTCGATATTAGAGAAATATACGAATGCAATTAATAATAAAGATGAGTCAATTATGAATGAACTTTTGCATGATGACTTTAAATTCACAATGCATAAGTCAGGAAATACCATAGGTAAAACTGATGTTATAAAATGGGCAATGAGTGGTGATATAAACCAAGATAAAGCAAGAGTAGTCTATGAAAATGATGAAGTTGGAGTTCACCATTCAATTGTTACATTTAATGATGGGAATGTTGAAGCAGTAATGGCAGTTTATAAATACAAAGATGGAAAGATTATAAGTTTGGAGACTGGCGCTACTCCTATGTCAAAATAAAAGTAAATGATTGACTTTTATTTCTCGATTGGAAGCACATATACTTATTTAGCAGTCACTAGAATACTTGATGTTGAAAAAAATCATCAAGTCAGTTTTAATTGGAAACCTTTTAGCGTTCGGGTAATTATGAAAGAAATGAATAATATTCCATTTCCAAAGGATAAGCTTAATAAAGTAAATTACATGTGGAGAGATATTGAAAGACGGGCTGAGGGTTATGGTTTTTTTGCTAAAACTCCTGTGCCCTACCCACTATCTGAATTTGATTTAGCAAATCAAATTGCAATTCTTGGATTAGATAAAAGTTGGGGTGTGGATTATGTGAGACTGACATATAAGAAATGGTTTCAAGAGGGTAAAGAACCAGCGATAGAGCCAAGTATTTCTGAAGTATGTAAAGAATTAAAACTCAATAAGGATGAGATAATATCTGAAGCAAAAACAAAATTAATTGAAGATAAATACTTAGCCAACACAAATTCTGCAAGAGAAAATAAAATCTTTGGTAGTCCCTCTTTTGTTGTTAAAAACGAAATATTTTGGGGTGATGATAGGATGGAAGATGCAATTAAATTTTTTAAAAAATGATATTTTCAAAAAAATACTTTGATCTTATCTTTATCTTAATTATGGGCTTTGGCATGAGTTTGCTTATGACCCTTATTATTACTTATATTAATACTGGTATGGATAAAGATTATATCACCAGATTCCTAAAAGCTTGGATGATAAGTTTACCGATAGCAATCATAGCTGCTCTTATACTTGGCCCACCTATTAAAAAATTTGTAGATAAAATAACTAAATAATCATATTTTAGAATATGAGTAATTTGTCAGGATATATATTTCTTCTATTGGCAATTATCTTAGGCATAACTTCGAATGGTTTTTTAAAATCAACTAATGGATTTACAAATATTGGCCCAACAATTTTTTGTGTAATATCAATAATTGCTTGTATTTTTTGTTTATCTAAAGCAATGAATATTATTCCAGTTGGTTTCACTTATGCAACTTATGGCGGATTAACTATTACTGCAGTAACTTTATTTGGCGTGTTTAAATACAATCAAATCCCAAATCTCTATGGAATTATAGGAATAATATTAATTATTATTGGTGTAATTTTACTCAATACACTTGGCAAGGCTACTTAGCCACAGGTTTTAATATTTTCACTATTCTTTTATGAAGTTTTTTGTTCGGCGCACAAATAATGTTCCCTGCTTTTTTTGGATCCTCATTTTTCCATGTGGTAACTATTCCTTCGGCCGCTCTTATTATGGGAATTAGAGCATGGATATCCCAAATTTTATTTCCACATTGAATTACAATATCTATTTTTCCCTCTGCAAAATGTGAATAACTTAGAGCATCAGCGCACGGAAATTGCATTCGTTTTAATATTTGTGGTATTTTTTTTTGTTGGTTTAAAGATAAACTACCATGAAATGCAGCCGACAATTTCATATTTGCGAAAGTTGCTTTTTTATTCACTTTTAGTCTTTTTTTATTTCCATTTTCACACACAAAAGCAACTTTATCTGTTTCGTTAAAATAATATTTTTTTAAAATTGGAAAATTAGCAAGACCTAAAATTGGTATTCCTCTGAAATTTAGTGAAATGAGGTTACTCCAAGTTGGGTTACCTATAACGAAAGATCGTGTGCCATCTATTGGGTCAATAACCCAGGAAAAATCACTTTTAGTTTTTTTATTTTTAAATTCTTCACCTATAATTTGATGAGTGGGAAATTTATTACTAATCTCTTTTCTTATAAATTTTTCAAAAGCTATATCTGCGTTAGTAACAGGGTCATAACCTGTGCCCTTTAACTTATTTGAAACTTTAAAGGGCTTGTTTAATTTTAAGAAATAAAATCTAGTAAGTTTATTTGCTAAATTGTTAAGAAATTTAGAGTATTTTTTATATTCTGAAGATTTTAATTTAATCACAAGAGACTAATACATTCTAATTTGTATTGATTAAAGTAAAATTTTAAATAATCATAAGAATCATTATGAAAATTGAACTTTCAGATAATAAAGTTTTTTTTGAAAATCAAGGATTAAAAAAAGAAATACACCCATTCTGGTTGAGAGAAAGAGTGAACGGCGTAGATTTTGTTGATAAAGGTACCAAGCAAAGATTATTTGATCCAACAACGCTCAATCAAAATATTGAAATTAATAAAGTTAATTTAACTGACAAATTTTTAGAGATTTCATTTAATGATGGAGTTGAAACAAAAATATCAATTCAAAGTATCTTTGAAGAATATTCTGGTATTAATGACATAAGATTTATCAAAAAAACTAAGTGGGACTCTTCTTTAAAAAATCTGAATAATTTTCAGTTCAGTGAAAATATATTTGAAGAAAAAATAATGTATGAAGCTTTAATAAGTTTCTATAAATATGGTTTCATTATTTTCAAAAATGTGCCGACAGAAAACAATTTCTTAGTAAAATTCGCAAATTCTATAGGTAGTATAAGGAGAACAAATTTTGGTGAATTCTTTAATGTAAAATCAAAACCCAATCCTAATGATCTAGCTTATACATCTTTGCCTTTAGCACCTCATACTGATAATCCTTATAGAAATCCTGTTCCATGTATTCAAATATTACATTGCATTGAAAATGCAGTTGAAGGTGGACATTCTACTTTGGTAGATGGCTTTACAGTTACAGAGGAATTAAAAGAAAAATATCCTGAATATTATAAAATTTTAACTGAGGTGAAAGTAAAATACCAATTTATAGATAAGGTTGTAATACTAGAGAATTGGGCTGAGATGATTGAATTAGATGAAAATAAGAATTTTAAACAGGTTAGATTTAGCCCAAGGTTAGATTTTGTTCCATTAATTGATAAAAACAAATTAGATGTTTACTATAAGGCAAGAAATAAAATTTCTGAATTGTATAATTCAAGCAAATATAGAATTGAATTTAAACTTCTTCCAGGAGATCTATTAATGATGGATAATTATCGACTTCTTCATGGAAGGACATCCTTTAATGCAAATGAGGGTAATAGATTTCTTCAAGGTTGTTATATAGATTATGATAGTACTGAAGGAAAAATTAAGCATCTAAAAAGAAAATTTAATATATAAATTATTTATTAAAACAATTATTCACTAATATTGCCATTAATATCCAAATGACAAAAGTTTCACCATGGGTGAAAGAATAATCCGCTCCAGCAAATCCAGCAACTATATTGATTGCATAAATAATTACGGTAGAGACTAATAAACTTAAGAATAATTTTACTATTCCATTAATATATTTCACATTAAAATTTTAACTATTCTCAATCTTTATGCAAATGAAAATTTTCTATTAATAAGTGAAATTATTTTAGATGCCGGAATATTATTAAATACCTAGGTTGTATTCAAGAAATATATTTTCAGAAAATTTAAATAAATTTATTGATTACAACCTAATCAAAATTTAATCTTTATTTAAGGAGGTAGCTTTAATGAATCAAACACCACCTGATACTTAGCTGGGTATTTTCATACTTCATAAAAACGTAAATAAAAAATATAAAGTCCATTCGGACTTAAATGCCAGAACGGCGAATTAGGGGCTGCTCTTTTGGTTAATTAACTAGAGAGCAAACCCCTAAATTATTTTGTTAATTTATCTATTCAAAACTAGACAAATCAATTTATCTTGAAAAGATATTTGTTTTTTATACTTTTTCTTTATTTCATTTAAACCACTAGATATTATCTTATGGCTCATACCCAACAACACCGATATATATTTGCTATTTACCATTTCCATATATTTTATCCTTGAAATTTTAACTTTATAACTAAACCCTCTAACGAGTTTTCCTTTGAATGAATATGAAATTGATTTAATAATTTTCTTGTCTCTTATTAAGGCTTTTTTCAGCTTTTTTTTCATAATCGAAAATGTTGGAATTTCATTATTAATGGGGTCTAGAGTAAAAATAATAATTTTACCGTTTGGATTTAGCAATGTCTTTGACAATTTAAGTATAGTCTTAATATCTTTAATTTTAAAAAGATGAATAGTTTGTTTTAATAAAATTAGATCAAATGTTTTTTTATTCTTTTTTAAAAATTTAAGTGCATCAATTTTTTTAAAAATTATTCTTTTATCCCTATCTTTGTGATTTTCTATATCTAGACCTATAGATTTTCTCTTTAAGCTTAACTTTGTTGACAAGCTTCCTAGTATCTTACCCCTGCCACAACCAATATCTAAAATCTGACTGTTTTTATTTAATTTAACTTGTTTTAATAAAAAATTATTAAAAGATTTAATATAAGAAGATGATGAAAGCCAAGTTTTATTGTCCCAATTTTTTAATGACACGCAATATTAAATTTTTTTAGTCTCCAATAATTATAAGGCCAAGGTGTTAAGAACCCAACTAAGAGCATAATTGGAACTACCCACCAGGTAAGAATTGCGCCACCTGTTAAAAAGTAATCAGTCAAATTCATCATGATCTCCATACTTATCATTGATATAAAACTCATTCCCATTGCTGTTTTTAATGCTTTAGAAAAATCAAAACTTTGTCGCATTAAGATTATTGTCTCTAAAATAATACTTGTAATTAGTCCGTTGATGATAGCTAAAGTCATTATTCCCATAACTGGGAATGGAATCTTAGTTAGTTGGAAAAATAAAATAGTACCAAAATCACCAATTGCACAACCCAATAAACACCAACCAGTGTTTTTAGCACTTGTTTTCCATGTATGTTTACACGACCAATTAAAATTGGCATTGACTGCATTGTCCATTGAATTAGTTTATATCAACTTTAGCAATCATTCCAACTTGATAATGACCTGGCACGTTGCATGCAATTTCAATATTTACGGCATTATCAAATTTCCAAATGATATCTTCCTTTTCTTTTGGTGCTAACAAAACACTATTGCTATGTGAATGACCCATGGCTTTATCCATTTTTGCCATTTTTTTCATTTTCTCTTTATCAATTGAGTCAGCTAAAAGTATTTCATTTTCAACCATTTTTTCCATTTCAGGCTGATGCTTCATGTGCATCATTTTATTTGCTATATTAAATTCGTGGACTAACTCACCCACATTTTCAACTTCAAACTTTATTGTTTCACCTGCTTTAATTTGAAAAGAACTAGGTTCATAATAATTATCATACATCTTTACTTTTATGATTCGATTAATATCACCTTCTTTTCCTTTCGAACCAATTTTCATATTTTTGTCAGCAAAAGATGGTAAGCAATAAAGTACTAAAATGAATAATGTTATAATCTGTTTCATGGTTGAATAAATATTAATTTTCACAATTTTAACAATGGGTCAAATTATACATGTATGATAGTGTAAATTAATGATTTTTAGACAATTATTCGACAATAGATCATCAACATACACATATCTTATTTCTTCTGGGGAAGGTAGAGAGGCTTTAATTATTGATCCTGTAATAGAAAATGTAAATAAATACGTAAATTTATTAAAAGAACTTAATTTAAAACTTGTCAAAGTTATTGATACTCATATACATGCGGATCACGTAACTGGTGCCTCAAAATTGAAAGACATTACAAAATGCTCTAGAATAATGGGCGATCATACTCCGGCTGATACGGTTGAAATCAGAGTTAAAGATGATGAGTATATTAATTTAGATAACATCAAATTAAGAGCTATGTATACACCTGGACATACTTCAGATAGCTATAGTTTTCTAATGGATAACTATCTATTTTCTGGTGACACTTTGTTGATAAATGGGACAGGTAGAACAGATTTTCAAAATGGAAATGCTATAGACTCTTATAACTCCATATTTAATAAACTCCTAAAATTACCAGACGAAACTCTTCTTTACCCCGCTCATGACTATAAAGGAGAAAAATTTAGCACAATTGGAAAAGAAAGAAAAAATAACCCTAGATTACAAGTTGATAGCAAGGATCAGTATATTGAAATCATGAACAATTTAGGTCTAAAAAAACCAGATCAACTTGAAGCAAATGTTTCAAGAAATATTAAACTGGGTGCTTAAATTAAATTGAGGATTTAAGAGCTTTGTAAATTGCTTCTTTTTTAATTTCTCCAATACTTCTATAAACTTCTTTATTATTTTTGAAAATAAGAAGAGTTGTTTGATATTGCACATTAAACATGTCAGAAATTTCTCTATTTGTTACATCAAATGCAAAATATTCAATGTTATCAAAATCATTTTTTGCTTTTTGCAAAACTTTCATTTGACTTGCGCAAGAAGGACAATACTTAATCCAAGAGCTCACTACTACAACCTTGCCCTCAGATTGTGCTTTATTAAATAATTCTTTTTTAAAAGTTGTTTTCTTTTCCATGGCATTGACATTGAATGCTAATAAAAGAAAACAAAAGGTTAAAATTTTTTTCATAATTGTTTATACAACAAATATTAGAAACCAATAAGATGCCAATCCTGAAAATATTGTCGCAATTATACTTCTGGAGAAAATACCAATAAACATTGCAATTATTGCAGCCAATATCTTTGGATTATCATCTATTTCAATTAATCCTATTTCATTAATAAAAATAGCTGGAAAGATTATTGCAGGAAATATTGCAGATGGCACAAATGATAATATCTCTCTAATTCTATCATTAAACATTTCCTTTTTAATTAAAGCAATCATGGAAAACCTTGTTAAATAGGTAATCAATCCACAATATAAAATTAATGCCCAGTTGCTCATGCTTTTTTATTTTTCCTTGTTAATATCATTGCAGTGAATAATCCTGCTAGAGCTGCAACAATAACGTAAGCTTTAAAAGGAATATAATTATATCCAAAAGTAGCTACCAAACCTGAAATAATTATTACAATCACATTTATAAATTTTCTAAAGTCATTAACTAATAAAGCTAAAAATGTTAAAGGAACTGCAAAACTTAGTCCAAGTTTTTCTGGAATTGCTGATCCAAGTATAATTCCTAAAAATGTTGTCGATTGCCAAATTACCCAACAAGTAGCTCCTCCACCTACTAAGTGAAGGTATCTATTATGGTCCTTATTCTTTTTTAAATATTCATTTGAAATTGCAAATGCCTGATCGATTAAAAAATAGGATATAATAATCTTCCAAATCAATTTCAAATCTGACAAATGCTCTGATACCACAGCTCCGTAAAGCAAATGTCTGGAGTTCACTGCACCAACTGAGCTAATTATTACTAAAGAAGATGCACCACCAGAAAATAATTGCAATAAAACTATCTGAGAAGCGCCACCAAAAATAATTAAAGACATTGCCATTGTTTCAATTGGAGTAAATCCAACATCAATAGCAAGAACTCCAAAAATTAAACCAAAGGGAACAACCGGAATCATCAGTGGGCTTACATCAATAATTCCCTTTAAAAAAACTTTTAAGTTACTTTTCATTTTTCTAAAAGGTTTTTATTAGAAGCAAACTATATGATCAATATGAATTGGTCTTTTAATCCCAAATTTTTCACTAACTTCATGTTGATGAATATGATGAGAGTGAACAAATACCGGAATTAATCTATTGCTGGGTGTCTTTAAAGTATAAATAAAATTTGTTCCTCTAAATTTTCTATCAACAACTTCTAATTTTAAATTACTTTGATCATCATGATGCAAGTCTTCTGGTTGAACTAATAACTGAACATTTGAACCAATTGGAAAAGGTTTAATAAAATTTCCTGTAATAGTTCCAAGATCTTTATTTTCTAAACTTTTGGGACTTGTTACCTCTGCTGGAATCAAAACACCTCTATTTAAAAAATTCACCACCTCTACTGAATTTGGAAGGTGATAAAGTTTATAAGGGTCATCAAACTGTCTTAGCTCTTGATCAAAAATAATTCCACATTTTGAGCCTAAATAAAAAGCCTCGTAGGAGTCATGAGTCACAATTATTGTTGAGATTTTTAAAGTTTTTAAAATTTTTTTTAACCTAATTTGAATTTCCTCTTTAAAACTTTGATCAACATTAGACAAAGGTTCATCTAGCAACAATAGATCAGGTTGGGTAAGCAAAGTTCTTGCTAAAGATGTTCTCTGAGCTTCGCCAGCACTAATTTGGTGAGGGTACTGTTTTAATATATTAGAAAGATCTAATAAATCTAAAATTTCCTTTAAATCAATCTGCTTTTCTTTTTTTCCTTTATTTTTTTCTAAACCCAATAAAATATTTTTTTCTACTGTATAATGTGGAAACAAACTATTCTCTTGGAAAGCTAAAGAAATATTTCTATCCTCAGGCTCAACATTCACATCACTAGAGGATATAATTTTACCTTTTAGCTCAATAGATCCATTTTTAATTTTTTGTAAACCAGCTATTGTTCTTAATATAGTTGTTTTGCCTATTCCCGAAGGACCAAGTAGACATATAACATCACCCTCGTTTTCAATTGCAAAAGACATGTTTCTTACTTTTGTTTTGCCTCCAGCAACAAAATCAACATTTTTTACCTCAAAGAAATTATTATTCATTGTTTTCTCTTAAAATATATTTGGATGCAATTATAATAAAAAAAGATGCAATTAAAATTAAAAATAATGATGGCACAGCTGCAGCTTCAAGTAAATCTTCTGATGCAGAAATATAAGCAGTTGTCGCAAAAGTTTCAAAATTAAAGGGTCTTAGAATCAATGTTATTGGTAATTCTCTTATGATTTCAAGTGAAACTAAAATAATAATGAATAACAAAGAATTTCTCAAAAAAGGAATGTGAATATTCATAAATGTTTTTCTTTTTGAGTAACCCAGTAAGTATGCACTTTCATCAACTGCAATATTAATTTTTTCATACCCTGACTTTATCCCATTGTATGCAAGTGAATAAAATCTAACAAAGTAAACTAGAACTAATCCAATTATTGAACCTATAAATATTTTCTTTATTGAAAAGAAACCAAGACTTTTAATTACATTTTCATCAAACCAAGCAATGAAAGTAATGTATGCAACTGCTAATATTACACCTGGTATTGCATAACCTGAAATAGATAGAGTAGACAAGACATTTAAAACTTTATTTTTAGTTACTCTATTTCCATAATTAGAAATTAGTGCGAAGACAATCAAAACTAAACTAGATAAAGAAACCAAATATAAGGTATTTTTTAATAGATCTAAAACTTGAAGTTCAAATAAATTTTCAGGGAATTTTACTGTCCAATACATCATCTGACTCAAAGGGAATAAAAAACTTAAGAAGAATACACAAAAACAAAATAATAAAGCTAAAAAGGATTTTTTTCCTTCGAGTTTTATTTTCTGCTTTTGCTTAAATCCACCCCTCGAATTAAAGTGGTATTTTGCCTTTTTTCTTGAAAAATTTTCTATAATGAAGAGTGCAAAGATAAAAAGTAGCAAAAAAAATGATAATCTATTTGCAAAAGCTAAATCATCAAAGGCTATCCAAGAATTATATATTCCTGTCGTTAAGGTATTTATTGAAAAAAAATCAACTGCACCAAATTCTGCTAGAGTTTCCATTGCTACCAATGATAAGCCTGCAATTATAGCCGGTCGTGCTGATGGTAAAATAATTGAATATAATGTTTTTAATTTTGTAAATCCTAGGTTTTTACCTAATTCTATTATATTTTGTGATTGATACAAAAAAGATGCTCTGGCTAAAATATAAACATAAGCATATAAAGAAAAAGAAATAGATAAGATAACACCAAATAAACCATCAAATTTAGGTATATTTTGATTGTAATTACCATCACCAAATAAATTTTTTAAAATAGTATATGCAGTTCCATAATTTTCAAAAAAAGCTGTCAAAGAATAGGCGTAAATATACGGGGGGACTGCAAAAGATAATATTAAACCCCATTTAAAAAAATTACTTAGTGGAAATTCGTAAAAAGAAACTAAATAAGCTGACCCAGTGCCAATTAAAAAAGTTAGTAATAAAACAGAAAATAATAAAAAAATTGAGTTAAATATGTATTCTACTAAAAAAGTGTCTTTTAAAACTTGGTAATAATTTGAAGTATCCTCAAAAAAACTCGAAAAGACGGTAAGTATTGGGATTATTACAAAAAGTGAAATTAAAAAAGAAGATATATGCCAAAAACTAATTCTCATAATTTATAATCCGCCTTATAAACATGAAAGTATTTGTGCTCATACTAAAAAGAAGGAGACAACTTCTCGGTCAAAGTATGGGCACTCCAGAAAATTTAAAGATCAAATACTTTTAGGATATGCGGAACCTCCTTAGCACTTAATTCTGAAAGTTTTCTATTATTTACTCTTTTATCAATTTTTTTACACTCTAAATTACATGGTGAACATGCCTTAGAAGATTTATTATAATCGATATCAGATATAAATTTTTTTTCTCTCATTGTTACTTCCAACCAGCAGCCGTCATTACTTCCACTGCAGCAGCTTGATTTTTTCCATAAGAAGCGAGTTTAGTTTTCATGTCTTGTTTGAAATCTAACCCTAAGTTATTAACTACTAATGGACTTGGCGAAACACCATCAATCATCGGAAACTCAAAAGTGTTATTTGTAAAATGCTCTTGAGACTCTGGAGTTAATAAAAACTCTACTAGTTTAACTGCGTTGCCTTTGTTAGGAGCACCTTTTACTAGAGCTGCGCAACTTACGTTCATGTGTGTTCCTCTATCATTTTGATTAGGAAAGAACGCTTTAACTTTTTTTGCAGCCTCTTGTTGTTCTGCACCCTTTTTACCTGATAACATCAAAGCTAAGTAATATGTATTAGCTACAGCAATATCAGCTTCACCAGCTGCTACTGCCATTATTTGCGCTCTATCATTGCCTGTCGGTGTTCTTGCCATATTGGCAACAACTCCTTCCGCCCATGCGGCTGTTGCAGCTTTTCCATTATTTTTAATCAATGAAGCAACAAGAGATTTATTATAGATGTTACTTGATTTTCTTATTACGAGCCTACCTTTCCACTTGGGATCAGCTAAACCCTCATAGGTCATTCCAGATAATTCTGCACCAGTAACTCTTTCAGGTGAGTAATAAATTATCCTAGCTCTTTTTGCGATTCCAACCCACTTGTTTGTTCTAAAACTTTTTGGAACGGCATTTTTAATAGCTTTAGATGTTAGACCACCTTGAAGTGTACCTTTTGCATCCATGGCACCACATCTACCTGCATCTGCCGTAATGTATAGATCAGCAGAAGAGTCTGCACCCTCGCTTATTATTCTTTTTTCTAAAGCACCCGATTTTCCGTTTATCAAATTAACTTTAATTCCGGTCTTATTTGTAAATTTTGAATAAAGTTCAGAGTCTGCTTTATAGTGTCTTGCGTTAAAAACATTAACTTCCTCTGCAATTGCAAATGATGATGCAATTATCGAGAGGACTAACGTAAATGTTGATATTATATTCCTCATATATTCTCCGTTTTTTATGTTTTTCCGCATGATTCTTAATGAGAATGAGAACTATTCTCATTGATAATGATTATCAATCGCAATAGTGTCGCAGGCTAAGAAGATTTCCAGTCGCCTATTTTGCTGAATAAAAAATTTCTAAAAGCTTGAACTCTTGCAGTATTTTTTAGTGATTGGGGATATACGAAATGAGCTTCTGTTATTGGGCCCTCAGATTTAGGTAAAACTTTAATTACCTTATTGGAGTCACTTACTAAATATTCTGGTAAAGCGGCTAATCCAACACCCGTTTCAACCGCAAGCAACAAACCCATTACACTGTTGACCTTCATAATTGGTTTTCTTTTCTTGCCTTCTGGCATTCCTAATTTTAATGCCCAATCTGGATTATAAACTGGAGATGGAGCTCCTCTTCCAAAAGAGATAAATTTATGTTTATTTAAGTCATTTATTGACTTAGGCATGCCGTTTTTCTCTAAATACCTATTAGAACCATAAATATAATACTTCAAATCTACTAATTTTTTTTGAATATAGTTTAATTGTTTTGGTCTTCGCATAAAGATGCCAATATCTGCTTGTCTGGTGCTCAAATCTAGCTCTTTATCCTCAAAAATAAGCTCAATCTCTATATCAGGATTTAATCTCATGAATTCTTGAATTCTTGGTGTCAACCAATGAGTACCAAAACTTCTTACTGTCGTAATAGTTAATTTTCCAGTTGGCTTATTTTTTTGATCTCCTAAAGTGGTTTCTACCTCTTTTAATTTACTTATGACTTCATGAGCTGTTTTAAAAACATACTCACCATTTTCTGTAAGAGTAAGGCCTCTCGCATGTCTTTCGAATAATTGAACTTGTAAATCTTGCTCTAATGATTGAATTTGCCGACTAATAGCTGATTGACTCAAATTTAAATTGACTGTTGCATTTGTAAAACTTCCAGCCTCAGCGACTGCATGAAATATTTTTAATTTGTCCCAATCCATTATTTATTTAAATCTACTAAAACTCTGCCTGAAATTTCACCTTTTAATATCTTCGGATAAGTTTCAATTAACTCCTCCAAGCTTACAGTTTGAATAGAATTTTCTAATAAATCAAAATTAATCAATTTTGAAGCCTCTCCCCAAATAAATTCTCTTCTTCGAATGCTACAATTGGCCGAGTCCATACCCCAAAGTTTTATTCCTCTTAACATAAATGGTATGACATTAGTGTTTAATTCATTGGTGCTTGCATTACCACAAACAGCAATAATTCCGTTAGAATTTGTTTGAACAATCGCATTAGCTAAAATTTTTCCACCAACTGTATCAACAACTCCATCCCATAAACCTTTATCAATCATTTTTGGATCTTTATCAAATTCGGCCCTGTTTATTACGTTTTTAGCACCTAATGATTTCAAATAGTCAGCTTTAGATTCTTTTCCAGATACGGCAGTAACCTCGTACCCCATTTTATTTAATATCATTACAGCAATACTGCCAACTCCTCCAGATGCTCCTGTTACCAAAACATTTTTTACTTTTTCGCCTAATAGAATTTCTTCTCTTGCCTTGATTGCAAATGCTGCCATTAGAGATGTAAAACCTGCAGTGCCCAATATCATTGCTTGCTTTGTCGTTAAACCAGTTGGTTTTTTAACCAAAAAATCTCCGTTAACTTTTGCAATTTGAGAATAACCACCATAAAAAATCTCCCCAACTCTAAAACCAGTCAAAATTACTTCGTCACCTGATTTAAATTTTGAGTTTTCACTTTCTAAAACAGTGCCTGAAAAATCAATTCCAGGAATATGAGGAAATTCTTTAACTAATCTTCCTCCATTTTTAAGGATCATTCCATCTTTAAAATTTAAGTCTGAGTAATCTACTTTGATAGTTACATCGCCATGTTTTAAAAAACTTTTATCAATTAATTTTACATCCCTTGTGAACTTGTCACTTTCTTGATTTAGTATTAATGCTTTAAATTGGTCAGCCACTTTAATCTTTTTGCGTGCTTATAAATCTTAAATACCTATTTTGATAACTTAGATCTTCTTTAAACTGACCTAAGTAATAATTCGTTACTGTTGAGGCTTGTTCTTTTTTAATTCCTCTCATTGTCATACACTGATGAGTTGAATCAATAGTTACAGCTACACCTTTTGCATCTAAAGATTTCATAAGTGTATTCGCAATCTGCATAGTTAATCTTTCTTGTGTTTGTAATCTTTTTGAAAAAACTTCTACCACTCTTGCTAATTTACTTAATCCTACCACTCTGTCTCTTGGAATGTAAGCTACATGGGCTTTTCCAATTATTGGTGCCATATGATGTTCGCAATGACTTTGAACCGATATATTTTTTTGAACAACCATATCATCATAGCCTTCAACATCTCCAAAAGTTTTATCTAATACTAAGTTTGGATCTTCTCTATATCCTTTAAAATATTCCTTAAAAGCTTTAACTACTCTTTTAGGTGTTTCCAGTAAGCCTTCTCTTTTAGGATCTTCACCTATCCATTTCAAAATTGTTTTAAAAGCTTCTTCAGCATCCTTATCGGATACAATTTTAGTTTTTTGTTCTTCGTTATTATTTTTAACAAGTTTCATTGCGGTTTTTATACCTATAAATTTATATTTTTAAAATATTTAATATATCTAGATATATGCTACATAATTACCTTGTATGTTCAAAAAAAGAGAAAATGTCCATGAAATTGAGGAAGGTGATCTTCTTTCTCCAAAATTTGACAATGATGGTTTAATTCCTGTAATTACAATGTGTGATAAGACCAAGGATATTCTTATGCATGGTTATATGAATGTCGAAGCTTTAAAAAAAACTATTGAAACTAAAGAAGCTCATTATTTTAGTAGATCAAGAAAATCTATTTGGCACAAAGGTAAAACTAGTGGATTTGTTCAAAAAGTAAAAGAAATTCGAATTGATGATGATCAAGACTCTATTTGGTTAACTGTTGATATTGGTGAGGGAGCAAGCTGTCATGTTGGATATAGATCTTGTTTTTATAGATCTATACCTCTAGGAGTAATTCATAACGGTAGAGAGGTTAAAATGAAATTTTTAGAAAAAGAAAAAAAATTTGATCCAGAAGAAGTATACAAGGATCAACCCAACCCTACAAAAATTTAAACTATGGAAAATAATTATGGTTTAATTAAAGCTTTTGGCCCCTCCATATTTAAAGCTAAGATTCCAGAAGAACTGTTAAGTAAACTCAATAAATTTATTGATGATACAATTAATGATGAAGAGCAATCAAAAAAACTAGATGTTGGTAAAGGTCTTGTAGGAGATGTAAAACAGGAATTTAAATTAGACAAAAAAACTGTACAAGAAAGTGGATGGTTAAAATTTTTGGGTGATTCAGTTGCACAATGGATTTATAAAGATACCGGAAATAAAATTTCAGAATTTAGATTAATTGAGTCGTGGGTAGTAAGACAATTTGAAAATGAATATAACCCGATACATTGGCATTCAGGCCATATATCTGGTGCAGGGTTTTTAAAGTTACCTGAAACTTTTGGAAAGCCCTATCAAGATAATAAGCAAGACTACAGAGGTGGAAACTTAGAATTAATTCATGGTAACAGAATGTTTTTGTCTCAATGTAGATATCCTATAAAACCAAAAGTAGGGGATTTTTATTTTTTCCCTCATTATTTGATGCATACGGTTTATCCTTTTAAAGGAACAAAAGAAGAGAGGCGTTCAATTTCATTTAATGGACTTATAGATAGTAAAATTTTTAATATATTTGGATAAATCAATGCAAAAAAATGTTTTGGGTGAAAATTTAGAAAGTTGTTCATTGGATCCACTTACTGGATGGTATAGAGATGGCTGTTGTAACACTGATGAAAATGATAGAGGTTTACACACCGTTTGTGCAAAAGTAACAACCGAATTTTTAGAGTGGTGTAAAGAAGCCGGTAACGATTTAATTACGCCACATCCGGAATACGGTTTTCCTGGTTTAAAGGATGGAGATGGATGGTGTGTATGTGCCACCTGGTATGCAAGAGCTGTCGAAGCTGGTAAAGGTTGTCCAATTTATTTAAAAAGCACACATGAAAATACTCTGAAAATTCTACCTATCGAAACATTAAAAAAATTTGCGATAGATCTATCTTAATTACATATTCCCGTATTTAGGGCCGCCTCCACCTTCAGGTGTTACCCAAGTGATATTTTGAGAGGGTTCTTTTATGTCACAAGTTTTACAATGAATACAATTTTGAGAATTAATAACAAATCTGTTGGATCCATTCTCCTTTTGAACTTCATATACCCCTGCTGGACAATACCTTTGCGCGGGTTCATCGTACTCATTTAATGTATAGTTAATTGGTAATGATGGATCTTTAAGTTTTAAATGAACAGGTTGATTGTCTACATGGTTTGTTCCAGTTAGATAAACTGAACTCGTTTTATCAAAAGTAATAACATTATCTGGCTTAGGATAATCAATTTTAGGCATTTTATTTGCTGGTTTTAATGTTTGATGGTCAGCATGTTTGTGTTTTAATGTAAATGGTAATTTACCTCGAAACAAAATTTGATCAATTCCAGTAAAAATAATTCCCAAAATTAAGCCCCAACTAAAACTAGGCTTAACATTTCTTGCTTCATAAAGTTCTTTGTATAACCAACTTTTTTTTAATTTTTCCTCAAAAATTGATAGCTCTTTATTATCTTTCAAATGGTCATTAATTGCTTCTGCTGCAATTATTCCACTTTTCATTGCAGTATGCGATCCTTTTATCTTAGGCATATTCAAAGTACCTGCATCACACCCGATCAATAATGCCCCAGGCATAAACATTTTTGGCAAACTTTGGAAACCACCTTCTATCAAAGCTCTAGCACCATAAGAAATTCTTTTTCCACCCTCAATTATTTTTCTTATCGCAGGATGTGTTTTGAATCTTTGAAATTCATCGAATGGTGACAAATGTGGATTTTGATAATCTAAACCGATTACATAACCTAAAAATATTTGTTTTTTTTCTGCGTGATAGATAAAACTTCCTCCATAGGTACTATTATCTAACGGCCAGCCAGCAGTATGCATAACTAAACCTTCTTGATGATTTTTTTCATCCACTTCCCATATCTCTTTAAATCCTATTCCATATTGTTGTGGGTCTTTATCTTGATCAAGTTCAAATCTTTTAATTAATTGTTTTCCTAAATGACCCCTACAACCCTCTGCAAAAACAGTCACCTTTCCCAATAAATTGATACCTGGCTCAAAACTATCTTTTTTGTTTCCCTCTTTATCAATACCCATATCTTGAGTTGCAACACCTTTTACAGAACCATCATCATTAAATAAAATTTCACTTGCTGGAAATCCGGGAAAAATTTCAACGCCAAGAGTTTCTGCTTGTTCTGCAAGCCATCTACATAAGTTTGCAAGACTAATAATATAATTTTTGTGATTTTTTTGAACTGCTGGTAATAACCATGTTGGCCAACTTAATGATTTGTTTTTACCTAAAAATAAAAATTTTTCTTTAGTAACTTTAGTTTTAATGGGTGAATTTAATTCTCTCCAGTTAGGAATCAATTCATCTAAAGCTCTTGTTTCAAATACATTTCCACTTAAAATATGGGCACCAATTTCTGATGCTTTTTCTAATAAGCAAATATTTAATTCTGAGTTTAATTGTTTTAACTTTATAGCTGTAGCTAAGCCTGATGGACCTCCACCTACAATCACTACATCATATTCCATTGTCTCTCTGGACATAGTTTAATTTTTTACAGATTATATTATTTTTGTATAGTGTTTAATTTGTTCAATTCCTCTAAGAATTGAGGCACTGCTTCAAAAAGATCGGCTTCAAGACCATAGTCCGCAACACTAAAAATTGGTGCTTCTCCGTCTTTGTTTATTGCCACTATTACTTTACTTTCTTTCATTCCTGCTAAATGCTGAATAGCGCCTGAGATACCAACAGCAATATATAAATCTGGGACAACAACTTTACCTGTTTGACCAACTTGGTGATCGTTACTTATATATCCAGCATCAACTGCTGCTCTAGATGCTCCTATTGCTGCATTTAATTTATCAGCTAAAGAAGTAATAAGTTTAAAATTATCTCCACTCTGCATTCCTCTTCCACCTGATACAACAACTCTAGCAGTACCAAGTTCTGGTCTATCCGATTTTACTTCTTCTCTTTTGACAAACTTTGTTTTTGAAAATTCCTCACTGGCTTCAGCTTTTTCTATTGATGCTGATCCACCAGTACTTTCACATGCATCAAAAGATGTAGGTCTTATTGTTACACATTTTTTTGCATCTTTACTTTTTACTGTTGCAAAAGCATTTCCTGCATAAATTGGACGCAAAAAGGTGTCGGGAGCAATAACTTTAGTTATATCACTGATTTGAGAAGTATCTAGAGCAGCAGCTATTCTAGGCATTAAATTTTTACCAAAAGTGTTTGCTGAACTTATTATATGTGAATAGTTATCTGCTAATTTTACAATTACTGGTGCAAAATTTTCAGCAACAAAATTCTCGTAGTAAGCTGCTTCGACTTGAATAACTTTCTTAATAAATTCTAATTTTGATAATGCTTTAGCAGCTTCTTCACAATTATGTCCAATAATTACAGCATGAACATCATTATCTATATGTGATGCTGCAGTTGCTGCATTAAGTGTAAATGGCCTCAATTCTTTATTGTTATGTTCTGCAATTAATAAAACTGACATTTAAATTACCTTAGCCTCATTTTTTAATTTCTGAACCAGCTCAGATACACTTGATACTTTTATACCAGCTTTTCTTTTAGGTGGCTCTTCAACTTTAATTTGTTCGATTCTTGGGCTTATATCTACTCCTAAATCTGACGCATTTAATTGTTCAATAGGTTTTTTTTTAGCTTTCATTATATTTGGTAGCGAAGCATACCTTGGTTCATTTAATCTTAGATCACAAGTTACTATTGCTGGAACATTTATTTCTATTGTTTCTAAACCTTCATCTATTTCTCTTGTCACCTCTAACTTACCATCTTTAATCTCAATTTTAGATGCAAAGGTGGCTTGAGGCCAATTAAGAAGCGCGCTTAACATTTGACCTGTCTGATTACAATCATCATCGATTGCCTGTTTACCCATAAAGACTAAATCTGGTTTTTCTTTTTCTACAATTTTTTGTAATAATTTTGAAACAGAAAGAGGTTCAACAACACCTTCTGTTTTAACGAGTATTCCTCTATCAGCTCCAACCGCTAATGCTTTACGAACTGTTTCTTGTGCTTTCTCTTCACCAATACTTACTGCCACTACTTCTGTGGCTTTACCAGCTTCTTTAATCTTTACCGCTTCTTCAATTGCATTATCATCTGGTGGATTAGTCGACATTTTAACATTGTCAGTTACTACACCCGAGTTATCTTCTTTCACTCTGATTTGAACATTGTAATCAATCACTCTTTTTACTGCTACTAAAATTTTCATTAAGCTCTCAACAATTTATTTTCAGAATCATAAGGACTTTCATCAAGAATTGTAGCCTCATACATCTTTCCAAGAATATCAACTTTTAGTTTCTCTCCAACATTAGCTAGATCAGGTTTTACCATTGCTAAAGCTATCGATTTATCAATTCTAAATCCATATTCACCACCAGTTGCTCTTCCAACAACTTTATTATCTTTATAAATTGGATTATTTCCTAATACATCAGAGTCAGTAGTATTGTGAACCTCAAGAGTGACTAATTTGTTATCAAAACCTTTTTGTCTCCATTTATTTAAAGCCTCTAGGCCAATAAAGTTCCCTTTATTTGGATGAACAAATCTATCTAAACCAGACTCATACGGAGAATACTCAATTGATAATTCAGTTCCTACGAGCTTATAAGATTTTTCAATTCTTAAACTATTCATTGCTCTAATACCAAATGGCTTCATTCCCAAATCTTTACCTGCATCCATCAATTTATCAAAAATATGGTTTTGATACTCAATTGGGTGATGTAACTCCCATCCTAATTCTCCAACAAAATTTACTCTCATAGCATTAACTGGTGCGTATCCAACATTAACATTTTTTGCAGTTAACCATTTAAAATTTTCATTTGAAAAATCGTCTGTTGAAACTTTTTTCATTAATTCTCTTGCTTTAGGACCTGCAACAACAAGTACTCCTGTGCTGTTAGTTAAATCCTCAAAAATTACAGAACCATCTGTTGGCATCCATTTTTGTATCCAGTCATGGTCTAATCGTAAATTTGCTCCAGCAGAGACGAGATAATAACTATTTTCTGCCTCTTTCATAATTGTAAATTCTGAATGAACACCACCCTTGGTATTAAGTGCATGGCATAAATTTATTCTACCAATTTTTTTTGGAAGTTTATTTGCAACTAAGTAATCAAGAAATTCTTCAGCTTTTGGTCCTTTAATTCTACATTTTGCAAATGCGGTCATATCTAAAAGTCCAACATTTTTTTTCACATTCTCACATTCTTTTTTTATTGCATCAAACCATTTTGATCTTCTAAAAGACCAGTCATCTTTTTGTTCCATGCCATCCGTTGCAAAAAAATTAGGACGTTCCCATCCAAATTTTTGTCCAAATACAGCTCCTAAAGCTTTCATTCTTTCATAACACGGTGCAGTTCTTAAAGGTCTTGCTGCTGGTCTTTCTTCATCAGGATAATGAACTATAAAAACATGGCTATAGGCCTCCTCATTTTTAGCTTTCAAATAAGACTTAGTCGCATAATTCCCATATCGTCTTGGTTCTACACCTAGCATGTCTATTGTAGGCTCTCCATCTACAATCCATTCTGCTAATTGCCAACCAGCACCACCTGCAGCGGTTATTCCAAAGCTATGCCCTTCATTAATCCAAAAATTTTTTAAACCCCAAGCTGGGCCAACTATAGGGTTTCCATCAGGAGTATAGCAGATTGCCCCATTATAAACTTTTTTAACTCCTACTTCTCCAAAAGCAGGTACACGATGTATTGCTCCCTCAATATGTGGAGCAAGTCTATCTAAATCTTCCTGAAATAATTCATACTCTGAATTTTTTGAAGGTCCTTCAACATAACAAGCAGGAGCACCATCTTCATATGGGCCAAGTATTAATCCACCAGCTTCTTCTCTCATGTACCATCTGCTGTCACTATCTCTCAGAACTCCCATCTCTGGTAGTCCCTCTTTTTTTCTTTTTTGAATTTCTGGATGTGGCTCTGTTACAATATATTGATGTTCTACTGGTATAACAGGAATATCTAATCCAACCATTTCACCTGTTTGTCGTGCAAAATTACCTGAACAAGAAATTACGTGTTCACATTCAATTGAACCTTTATCAGTTTCAACTATCCATCCATTTTTAGTTTGTTTCATAGATAAAACAGTTGTGTTTCGATAAATTTCAGCTCCTCTGTTTCTTGCTCCTGTGGCAAGGGCTTGGGTTAAATCTGCTGGCTGAATATATCCATCTTCAGGGTGTTGTATTGCTCCAACTAAATCATCTGTATGACATAAAGGCCAAATTTCTTTTACCTGTTGAGGTGTTAAAAATTTTACATCTACACCAATTGTTTTAGCTACACCTGCATATTGATGATACTCATCCATTCTATCTTTTGTACTAGCTAAACGAATGTTTGAAACTACACTGAAGCCAACATTTTTTCCTGTTTCCTCCTCCAATGTTTTGTACAAATTCACAGCATATTTATGAAGCTGGCCAACCGAATAACTCATGTTAAATAAAGGCAGCAAACCAGCAGCATGCCAAGTTGAACCTGAAGTGAGTTCTTTTCTCTCTACTAGAACAACATCTGACCAACCTTTTTTTGCTAGGTGGTATAGTGCACTTACACCTACGACACCTCCACCAACTACAACTACTTTCGTTTTACCTTTCATAATCTGATTCCTACTAAATTTTCATTCATTCCGAAACAAAATTGTATCAAGAGCGTTATATTGAGCTACCCAATGACACAGGGCTTGAAACCATAGTTGTCAACCAGCAGTTTTTTAAAGGTCCATCCTCGGTATATTTTTCTACTTGCCAATTAAATTTATGATAAATTTTTTCTTTATCCAATATTATGACCTCAAATTGAGCCCAGCTAGCTCCACTTCTTACCTGAGTAATTGTATGGCTTAAGTGATTTATCATCATTTGGTAATTGTCACTTTTTATCATTCTTTTAAATTTATCTAGAGGCCCAGTGACCTCTTTGTTACTAGGATGGGCAAAATTCCAGGTCTGTTCTATCCCGCTATCTTTAAATCCATCATTATTTTTTTGTAAACCAAGTAATTGTATTTTCACAACTTCGGAAGGACTAATTTTGCTATTTGGTTTAATTAACTCTGCGTTTGAAACAGAAATAGAGATAAAAAAAATTGTTATAATCTTTAATAATAAAAATTTTTTTTCAACATAGTTTACATTTTCCATTTAATTCAGATATTTTTCTACTTCAAGTTTAGTACATTTATCTTCGATATAAATTATATTATTTGCCTCAGCAATTTTCTTAGCTTGGGAATTCTTTATATTTAACTGAAGCCACAAAACTTTTGCGTTAATCTTTATAGCTTCATTAACAATTTCAATAGCCTCATCTGACGGTCTAAAGACATCAACTATATCCACAGGTCCATCAATTTCTGAAACTTTTCCATACACTCTCTCACCTAGTATTAACTGACCTGTAATAGTTGGATTAACAGGATAAACTTTATATCCATAATTTTGCAGGTGTTTCATTACTATTGTTGAAGTTTTATTCAAATCTTTACTAGCTCCAACTAAAGCAATATTTTTATAATTTGTGAGAATATCTTTAATATTGACCATATTATTTATTTTTCCAAACAGGTCTTCTTTTTTCAAGAAATGCTGCAATCCCCTCTTTTGCATCCATTGCCATCATGTTTTTTGTCATCATTCTACTAGTGTATGCGTAAGCTTTTCTTAATGGCATTTCTAATTGTTTGTAAAATGTTTGTTTACCTATTTTAATTGTCAGATTTGATTTTGATGCAATTTTTTTTGCAATCTTTAAAACTTCATTATCAAGTTTTGATTTTGGATAAAAGTCATTAATTAATCCAATTTCCTTTGCATATTTTGCCGAAATCGGTTCGCCAGTTAATAACATTTTCATCATTGATTTTCTTTTTATTTTTCTGCTTACTGCAACCATTGGAGTACTACAAAACAAACCAATGTTTACCCCTGGTGTTGAGAACAATGCATCTTTAGAACTAAAAGCTAAATCACAACTTGCAACTAACTGACATCCAGCAGCATATGCGGCCCCGTGAACTTTAGCGATAACAGGTTTTCTTCCCTCAACAATCAATAGCATGAGTTTCGAGCACAAGTTAAATAATCTCTGATATTTTTGCTTTTTATTTAAACCTTGAACTTCTTTTAAGTTATGTCCTGCACTAAAACCTTTGCCTGCTCCCTCAATTATTATAACTTTAGTATTATTATCTTTATCTAATTTTTTAATTATTTTTATTAAATCTGTTAAATTTTTGAATGATAGTGAGTTATAAGTTTTGGGATCATTTATTATTATTCTTGAAATATCTTTTTGATTAATAACCTTAATGCTCATATAGTTTTATTTAAGTTTACCTTCTTTTCTCATTTGAGCTCGAATTTTTGTTGCTGAGATTTCCTGAATTTCTTTTGATAATTCAATTTCCTCAATTTTATAACCTACGCCTCTACCGTAACAAATATTAGTTATATTGGGTACTATCATAATTTTAAAACGTCCCTCAAATTCTGGATTAAGTCTATCCTCAATACTTTTTTTGACTGTTTCAAAATCAAAAGGGTTATCGTCCACTCCTTGAACGTCTCTAATTTGAATACAAACTTGACCAGTTTTTTTAATTATTTCTTTAAATAAATTATAATGTCCATCATGAAATGGTTGCCATCTTCCTAACATTTGAGCAGTTGGTTTTTTATTATCCCATTGATAAGACATTATTTTAATTCCTCATATATTTTTAATGACCAATTTTTAGCATCTTGTGTTGTAACATGAAAGTTATACTTGCTAGGCTTCACAAACATTTTATTTGTATCATCAAATCTACCTTTATTTATAGTGTCCACCCAAATTATATAATCTGCAGGAAATAAACTTCTTGCTTCAGGTGTCGGGCAAATAAAATCTGCAACTACGTGATGCCCTTGACTTTTGTATTCCTTAGCTTTGCTCCACATCCTTTTTGCTTGTCTAACTCTACCTTCTGCAGAAAAGTCCCAATCATTTGCTTCTTTCCGCACTTCATCAGCATTAAGCCATTTGGCTTTCAACAAAGGCACTAAATGAGAGGCTAAAGTTGTTTTGCCTGCACCGGGCAAACCCATTATTAATATAATTTTCATTATTTTACTTTATACAAACCTAACCAAGCATTGACATCTTTGCTAGCAATGTAATCAGATTTAAAAAACTCTACTTCACTCCAAAGATTTGTCTTATTTAATTCCTGCATTTTTTTATCAAATCCATAATCTTTGTATATACCCTCATTAATAGTGAAACAAATTAGACCACCTTTTTTAGTTATTCTTAAGAATTCATCCAACGCATTTGGTTTTACGTGGCCAAAAGTAAAAGTGCCTACACAAAAAACTGCATCATAAGTATCATCTTTTAAATTGATTGGTTTATTTAAATCAGACTTGAGCAGTTTTTTATATAAATTTGATGGAATGGTGTTCAGTAATTTTTGTGATAGATCTGCACCATGAAAGTTTTTGAAACCGAATTTTTTTAATTCTAAGCCAACTAAACCGGTTCCACAACCAGCGTCAAAGATCAAAGCATCTTTATTTTTCTCATATTTTAAGAAAGTATTAACGGTTTCTTTTGGTCCTGTATAATTCCAATCAACCATATCTTTGTTATATTTGTCATTTTCACCCCACTCATCATAGTAATCCATTACCTCTTTTGTGGTTTTCAATTTATAAATTGGTACTTTGTTTCCTACGTCTTTTTGTGCCATAAGATATTTATATTATAGGATAAATTTCTTTGACAGTATTTTCAAAAGATATAATTATCTAAATATGAAATTTTCTCTTGAAATAAGTCCCAAAACTGACTTGAGCACTGTTCCAAAAGTTAGTGATGTTTATATCACAATGTTGCCTGGGGGTGACTACAAAGAAACAGCTCAACAAGCAGTTGATTTGGTTAAAAAAGGGTTTAATCCAGTTCCTCATTTCCCTGCTCGATCAATGCAAGATGAAAAGCAGCTAAAAGATTACGTTTCTAGATGTAAAGATGGGGGTGTAAAACAAGTGCTGGTAATCGGAGGTGGTAGAGAGCCGATGGGAAAATTCGATAGCTCCTTTCAACTTTTAGAGACTGGTTATTTTGAGAAGATGACAATAGGAATAGCTGGACACCCAGAGGGGAGTCCTGATATATCCGACTCAGATTTAAAAAAAGCTATGATAGATAAAAAACCCTATGCTGATTATATAGTTACACAATGGTTGCTAGATCCTCAGCCTATTATAGATTTCATATCAAAACAAAGTGTACCAGTCCATGTAGGGATTACTGGGCCTCTAAAGATATCGAGCCTAATAAAATTTGCAAATATCGTTGGAGCAAAAAATTCCTTAAATTTTCTTAAATCTAATTTTAGCAAGGCATTAGATTTATTAAGACCTAAAGACCCAAATGATTTAATTGGGAAAATTAAATCTCATACTGATTTTTTTCACATTTATACATTCGGCGGCTTGACGGAAACTAACAAGTGGTTGAAGGAGAACAAATATGTCTAAAGAGTTTGATTATACAAAATTAAAACATGTAACATCAGTAGATCAGTCTGATAGAGAAGTCCCTTATAACTTAAGGCAAAGTGGTCCTACAAAAGTTGAAATGTTAATTTCTACAAGAGTTAGAAAATCACCTTATTGGCATTTATCTATGCAAGCAGGATGTTGGAGAGCAACAGTATATAATCGAATTTATCATCCAAGAGGATATGTAAAACCTGAAGATGGTGGTGCTATGGTTGAATACGATGCAATAGTGAACCATGTTACAATGTGGAACGTTGCTGTTGAAAGACAAATAAGAGTTAAAGGTCCAGATGCAGAAAAATTTGTAGACTATGTAATAACCAGAGATGCAACGAAAATTTCACCAATGAGAGCAAGATATGTAATTTTATGTAATGCCTATGGTGGAGTTTTAAATGATCCAATTCTTTTAAGAATTTCAGAGGATGAATTCTGGTTTTCTCTATCAGACTCGGACATTGGAATGTATCTACAAGGCGTAAACGCTGATGGAAGATTTAATTGTAAAATTGAGGAAACTGACCATTGCCCAGTTCAAATACAAGGTCCTAAATCTAAAGCTTTAATGAAAGATCTTTGTGGTGATCAATTTGATTTAGATAATATGCCATTTTACGGATTAGCTGAAGCAAAAATTGGAGGTAGAAGTTGTGTAATTTCACAATCTGGTTTCTCGGGTGAAGCTGGATATGAAATTTATCTAAGGAATGCAACATTGTATGCTGATGATATGTGGAACGCTGTTCTAAAAGCTGGTGAGAAGCATAACTTGATGGTTATTGCTCCAGCTCATCATAGAAGAATCCAAGCAGGTATACTTTCTTGGGGACAAGATATGGACCAACAACACAATCCTTTTCAGTGTAATCTTGGTTATCAAGTTTCTTTATCTGGTAAAGGAGAATGGAATAAAAAGTCTGACTATGTTGGTAAAGAAGTTTTAGAAAAAATGAAGTCAGAAATTAAAGCTGGAAAAAAACCTTATAAACTTCAGTTAGTTGGTTTAGAATTAGGAGGAAAGCCAATAGAAGATTATGCACCTGATTTTTGGTTAATCTCAAATGCAAATGGTGGTGATCCTGTTGGATTTATTACCTCTCCTTGGTGGCATCCTGAAAAGAAGACTAACATTGCTATGGGATATGTTCCTTTTGATGGAACTTTAAATGCTAATGGATTTCCAAAGGGAAAGGTTGGAACCAAATTTAAAGTTCATCTTCCAGAGAAATATTCAAATAGTCCAGGTCAACCAGTAGATGCAGTTGTAGTTGATATACCATTTAAAGAGTCTTTTAATAAGAATACCAGAGAGGTGGTTACAGGTTAATAGTTTTTAAAAGAGCTAGATTATCTTTAATCTAAATGTCTAAAGGTTTTTTAATTGGAATTTGCATTATCATAATTATTGCTTTAATAGTCTTTGCATTGATCGTTTCATATAAAGAGCAAAAAAATAAAAAAAATTAAATGTTTGGAGAGTTTTTAAATATTATCTTTAAGTCTATTAAACTAGACAAGTCTCTTTACACAGATAGTAGAAATTTTGGTGAAGCCTCAATTTATTTTGCTGGATTAATTATGATCTTAGATGGAGTAGCGGGTGCTGTAGCTGCAAATACAGTCATCAAAACAGCTATTGGGATGTCAGGACTAACAGCAATTTTGACTTGGTTTATTTGGGCAATTTTAATTTATGTTTTAGGAGTGAAGATATTTCCTGATAAACAAACAAAAGTCTCTTTTAAAAAAGTGTTAACTTTTGTTGGATTTGCTCACGCTCCTGGTCTACTGAGATTCTTTGCCGTTACTCCTGAGTTAATGATACCAATAATTTTTATTACTCAATTTTGGATTTTTGCTGCGCTAATTATCTCAACAAGACAAATTTTAAATTTTAAATCAAATTTAAAATCTTTTGGAATTGTGTTCTTATCTTTTCTAATTATTGTCTTCTTATCTATTTCTTTTGTAATGAGTAGAATGAATGCTTTACCAGTAAACAGTATTTAAATCGGAAAAATTGTTTTTGAAACTCTGCACGATTTGCAAATTTTAAATCCTGTTAAAATTAAATTTTGAGTAACACTCTCATCTTCCTTTTTACACTCATCACAAATATCGTCTAACTCTTTTGAATTATCAAAATCTTTATCATCGCTCATTTTATGAAAACATTATTAATGATATTAACACTTTTTTTTAGTTTTATTTATTTTATTGAAATTTTTATTTAATTTTGAAATAAGATTATATTCAAATTTTTCGATGAAAAAGAACAAAAATCAAAAAGTAGCATTGGTGATGGGTAGTCAATCGGACTATAAAACAATGAAATTAGCTGCAAAAGTACTTAAAATTCTCGGTGTTAAATTTGAAACTAAAATAATTTCAGCTCATAGAACACCTAAAAGAATGTATGAATTTTCAAGTAAGGCAAAAAAAAATAATATAAGTGTTATAATTGCTGGTGCCGGAGGATCTGCGCATTTACCTGGAATGATTGCAGCTTTAACTTCAATTCCTGTTTTAGGTGTTCCAATTGAAAGTAAAAAACTTAAAGGCTTAGATAGTCTTTTGTCAATTGCTCAAATGCCTAAGGGTATCCCAGTAGGAACATTAGCTATAGGAAATGATGGAGCGATAAACGCAGCATTACTTGCTGCATCAATAATTGGAAATAATAATTCTATTGTAAGTAAGAGATTAGAAAAATGGCGTGCATCTCAAACAAGATCTGTAAAAAAAAGACCTAAGTAAGATTAATGTCAGAGATAAAATTAGGCATTATCGGTGGTGGTCAACTCGGAAGTATGCTTTCAAATGCTGCACAAAAGTTAAATGTAAAAACAGTGATCTATTGTGATGATTTAGATGCACCAGCAAAAAATTTTTGTGATGAGTTTATTTGTGGTAAATACGATGAAAAAGAAAAAATTAATGAATTTATTGAAAAGGTAGATATCGCTACATATGAATTTGAAAATATTCCATTTGAAACTCTCAATGAAATCAATAAGACAAAGCCTGTAATACCAAAACCATCTATCAATAGACTGATACAACACAGGTTAGCTGAAAAAGATTTTGTAAATAAACTTAATATTAGAACTACACAATATGCATCTGTTGATAAAAAGTCTGACTTAGATTCTTTAAAAGATTTGCTTCCAGGTATTTTAAAAACAACAACTATGGGTTACGATGGTAAAGGCCAATACCCTATTAAAGAAATTAAAGAAGTGGATACGTTAAATATAGATTTTTCCAAAGGCTACATACTAGAAAAATTAGTAAAACTTAAAAAAGAAATTTCAGTGATTATTACAAGATTTGGATATAACAAATATGAAATTTATGAACCCATAGAAAATATTCATGAAGATCAAATACTTAAATACTCTAGTATACCTGCTGATATAAGTGAAAATATTTTTAAACAATCAAAAAATTGGGCTATGGATATTGCTGAAGAGTTAAAGTTTATAGGAACTCTTTGTGTAGAATTTTTTATAGATAGAAATGAAAATTTATTTGTTAACGAAATTGCTCCTAGAGTACATAATTCTGGTCATCTCACTATCAACGCTTACAATGTTAGCCAATTTGAAAATCATGTAAGAGCAGTTTGTTCTCTAAAAAAAGTCTCATTAAAAAAACTATCTAATGCAAAGATGGTTAATCTAATAGGAAGTCAAATTGAACAATATAGAAATAATAATACTTTTGGTGAAAACGAATTTTTTTTTGATTATTTAAAAAAAGAAATTAAAGCTAAAAGGAAGATGGGACACATCACTACTTTGATAAAATGATAGAGTCAATAGAAGGAAATTTTGATCATCCAGAAGTAAATGAACTTCTTACAAAACATTTTAAAGAACTTAGAGCTGCGTCCCCAGAAGGAAGTGCCCATGTTCTGGATATACCTGGTCTAAAGGTTTCATCAATAAAATTTTGGAGTTTATGGGAAAATAATAACTTAATGGGATGCGGTGCGCTTAAATTTTTAAGTAAAGACCATGGTGAATTTAAGTCAATAAGAGTTCACGATAACTATAGAAATAAAGGAAATGGAATTAAGATTATAAAACATTTAATTAATGAGTCAAAAAATCTAAATATTCTTAGAATTAGCATTGAAACAGGTTCTGGAGAATTTTTTAAACCTGCAAGAAAGTTATTTATAAGTTGTAACTTTCAACCTTGTGCGCCTTTTGCACATTATAAAGAGGACGTAAATTCCCTATATTTTACAAAACTAATTAACAACGATTAGTATTTAAAACTAGTAATTAGATCAATTTAGTTGACAAAAGACATAAAATTATAAAGAAAGTCACAATTACTTAATTATAAGTAATAAATTAACACAACAATAAGTAAAAATATGAGTCTACAAGGTAAAGTAAAATGGTTCAATCCGACCAAAGGTTATGGTTTTATTGAACGAGAAGATAAAGAAAAAGATGTATTTGTTCACGTTTCAGCAGTAAGAGATGCTGGCATGAATGGTTTAGATGAGGGTCAAGCTTTGACTTTCGATGTTGAAGATGGTCCTAAAGGTCCTTCAGCAGTTAACTTAAAAACTGCATAATTTTCATAGATTTTATTGGCTGTATCAATCAAATAACCAGATTATTTCATTTTTATGGCCAGTAAACTCTTACTAGAATAAGCTATAAGTTATGATTGGTATTCTTGGTGGAATGGGAACGCAAGCAGGTCTTGATTTCTGTAATAAACTTGCAGTTTTAAATAGAGGAAAAATTGATCAAGATTATCCTCTATTTTTACTTTACAATAAATCTAACATACCTGGACGACCTGAGTCGATTGGAATTCAGACAAGCAGATTAACAAATAGATTTTCAAATTCAAAAAATAATAAAAAATACAAATTAGTCTTAGATAGTTTGCTTAAGGGGTGCAGATTACTTAAAAAAGATAAATGTAAGTTCATTGTTATTCCATGTAACACAGCACATTATTGGTATGATGATTTAAAAAAAAAAATAAAATTACCAATAATAAATATGCCGAAAGAAGTTTATATTCATGCAAAAAAGACATGTAAAAAAAACTCACCTATAGGCTTACTTGCTACGGAAGGAACAATAATGACAGGTGTTTACAATAAATTTTTCGATACAAATTATAAATTGATACACCCAAATAGATTAATTCAAAAAAATTCTGTGAACCAAGCAATTAAACTTGTTAAAATGGGAAACGTAAAAGCAGCAGCTAAAAAAATTAAACCAGCTATAAACTTTTTGATTAAAAAGAAGTGTAAAAAAATTGTTCTTGGTTGCACAGAATTGCCCATAGCAATATTTGCCTTTAAATCATTTGATAAAATCAAAAAATCAAAAATTTTTTTAGATCCAAATTTAATTTTAGCAAATGCAGCAATGAAAAAATACCGAAAATAATCAATGCAATCTAAAGACAAGCCGTATGTTTTATATGTTGCAGAGGTAATCTATTTAGAAATTTCAGAAATTAAAAAAAAGAACTCAAATTTTTCAAATAAAGAGGCTATTGATGCTTTTATTGGTAACGGGACTTATAAAAATATTAGTAGCGGAAAATTTCATGATAATTGGCTAAAAGAATTAAAAAAAAATAATTTTATCGATTTAAAAACAAATAAAAAAATTCCAGAGGAAACAATAAGACTATTAAAAATTCAAAAAGATGTAATGGTAAAACAACTTATCCAGTTTCCAGATCTTTACGATACTAAAAATAATTTACCACTTGAGATATCCCAAAGAGCATTTGATCATATTTGGAGAATGTGTGAAAGTTATGAGTTATGGTGCAAAGAGACTAAACAAAATGAATTTATTCAATTAAATATTACTGATTAGTAAACTGTATAAATGATAATTAACCTATCAAGTTAAAAGTGATTAGAATATATCCTCTTATTTTTATTCTGCTTTGGTCTTCGGCATTTATAACAACTAAACCGATTGTAGATAATAGTGACCCTTTTGCAGCGTTAGCATTCAGGTTTTTTTTTGTAGCTTTTGGTTTCTGTTTATTCTCTTTTTATTTAAATCAATCATTAATTACAAATAAGAGAAAAATAGCCGAATCTGTTTTAAGTGGTGTGCTTTTTCATGGATTTTATTTAGGTGGAGTTTTTTATTCAATCTCAATTGGAATGCCAGTAGGAATAGCAGCTTTAATAGTCACTCTCCAACCAATTTTGACAAACATCTTAAGTGGACCCATCCTTGATGAAAAAATAACTATCCAACAATGGATTGGGGTTTTACTTGGTTTCACAGGTGCCTCTTTAGTTTTGGGTCTAGATATAGGTTCCGGTATCCCTTTATTAGGACTTATCGCAACAATCATTGCATTACTCTCTATAACAATATCTACAATTTGGCAGAAAAAGATAAGTAAAAACTTACCTTTATCAGTAAGTAATTTTTACCAAGCATTTGGGGGATGTTTGTTTCATGTTCTAATAGTAATTTTCTTTGCTGAACCATATATAAATTTTAACAAGGTTTTTATTATTGCAATGAGCCATCAAGTACTGCTTGTCTCTTTTGGTGCTTTTACAATCTTAATGCTTTTAATTAAAAAAAACTCAGCAAGCAAAACTGTCTCAATATTTTTTTTAATTCCGTCAACTTCAGCTTTAATGGCCTGGTTTTTTTTAAATGAAAAATTAACTAATTTGGATATTGTCGGTTTTATTGTAACATCTGTTGGAGTTTATATTGCTACAAGAGACTGAAACCACTATATTTTATATGAAATAAAAACATGTATTAAACAAATATTTTATTTGAATAAATGGCTAAAGTAAAATCAGATATAGAAATAGCAAGAAAGGCTAAAATGAAACCGATAGGTAAAATTTTAGCAAAAATTAAAGTTCCAGATAAGAGCAGTGCTTTCAGTCCAATGGGTAGACATATCGCAAAAATTAATTTTGAATTTTTAGATAAACTGAAGAAAAAAAAGGATGGTAAATTAATTTTAGTTACTGCAATAACGCCAACACCAGCAGGTGAGGGAAAAACAACAACTTCTGTGGGTTTAAGTGATGGCTTAAATAAAATTGGTAAAAAATCTATCGTTTGTCTTAGGGAACCTAGTTTAGGTCCATCATTTGGAATGAAAGGTGGTGCTGCTGGGGGTGGTTACGCCCAAGTTGTTCCTATGGAGCAAATAAATTTACATTTTACAGGTGATTTCCATGCCATTACTTCAGCACATAATTTACTTTCAGCAATGATAGATAACCATATTTATTGGGGTAACAAATTAAATATAGATGAAAATAAAATAGTTTGGAAACGTGTAATGGATATGAATGACCGCGCTCTTAGATTTATTGATATTAATACTAGTGGAGTTGCTAAAGATTTCAAAAGAGTTGATGGTTTCGACATAACAGTTGCATCAGAAGTGATGGCTATTTTTTGTCTTTCTAATGATTTAAAAGATTTAGAAAAAAGAATTGGTAATATCACTTTTGCATATGATAAAAAAGGGAGCCCACTTTATGCAAGAGATATCAATGCTCATGGACCCATGACTGTATTACTTAAGGAAGCAATAAGACCAAATGTAACTCAAACTTTAGAAAATAATCCAGCAATTATTCATGGTGGTCCTTTTGCAAACATTGCTCACGGATGTAATTCAGTTATTGCAACAAAAACTGCTTTAAAACTATCAGATTATGTAGTTACCGAAGCAGGATTTGGTGCAGATCTTGGTGCAGAAAAGTTTTTAAATATTAAATGCAGGAAAGCAGGATTAACCCCCAGCTGTGTAGTAATTGTTGCAACAATAAGAGCATTAAAAATGCATGGAGGTGTTGAAAAAGAGGACTTAAAAAAAGAGGATATATCGGCGTTAGAAAGAGGACTGGTTAATTTGGAAAGACATATTACAAACATAAAAAAATTTGGTTTAGAACCGATAGTAGCCATAAATCATTTTGCGCTAGACACAAAAAAAGAAGTTAAAACTGTTTTAAATTTTTGTAAAAAAAATAAAGTTGAAGTCAGTGAATGTAAGCATTGGGCTAAGGGTGGAAATGGGACCAAAGATCTGGCCAAAAAAGTTTTTAAAGTCTGCAAAAATAACAAAAATAAATTTAATTTTCTATATAATAACAATCTTAAACTCTGGGATAAGATAGAGTTAATTGCTAAACAAATCTATAAAGCTAATAAAATAACAGCTGATGACAAAGTTAAAGAACAATTAAAAGTTTTTGAGGATAATGGTCATCGAAATTTACCGGTTTGTATTGCAAAAACTCAATTTAGTTTTTCAACAGACCCCAAACTCAAAGGAGCCCCCTCAAATCATGAAATACCAATAAGAGAAGTAAGATTATCTTCAGGAGCAGAATTTGTGGTAGTCATTTGTGGGTCAATAATGACGATGCCAGGATTACCAAGAAAGCCAGCCGCTGATACTATTAAATTAAATCAAAAAGGGCAAATTGAGGGTTTATTTTAATTTAATTCTTTAAGCCAATTTTTAAGTTCTAACATTTTTTTTTCTTTAACCGTAACCTGAATTTCTTTTTTAATAAAAGATATATGATTTTCAAGATCATTTTCATTTTTGAATACTTTTCTATATTCAATTAATCTTTTTCTTCTAAAATTAATCAAACTTATCATTTTTTCATAAGTTATTTCAGGATGATATTGCAAGCCCCAAACTCTAGTTTTATTTATTTGAAAATACAAACTTTGGACTTTATTAATTTTATTGGATGCAAGACAAATACCGTTTTCAGGTATTTTCACAACTTCGTCATAATTAAAAGCAGGAGAATTAAATTTTTTTTCTTTATCTTTGTATAACGGATGCTTTAAACCGTATTCATTTATTTCAATTTCTTTCGCAATACCTACATGAGATGTATTGGCTTTTTTTACCTGACCTCCTGCAGCAGTTACAGCCACTTGCATGCCCCAACAAATTCCTAAAATATTTTTAACTTTATTTTGACAATTTTTCATAAATTCAATTTGTTTTTTTATTTCTGGAGTATCGTTATAAATATTCAAACTGCTTCCTCCCCAGATTAAACCATCAAAGGTGTGCAACTTATCGTTGAAACTATCAATATTTTTATCTGATGATGGATTAACCACATCTATTATTAAATCTTTCGAAATATATTTTAAACTTTCCCTTAAACTTTCAGTATGAGTTTTAATACCTGCCTCTGTAAAACTCCCGTTTTCCTCAGCTGTATTACCCTCAACTATTAAAATTTTTTTCATTTAATTAAATATATTTATTAGACTTTTATAAATTTCTATAAAACAATTCCTATTTAAAATTTTGTTAACAATCTCTAGTTGTAATTGTTTTTTATTTGCGACGATTTTGTTTTACTTCTTAGTAATGATTATTAATTGCAGAAACCCAAGCTATGTGGTTAGATTATAGCTTATTAGAATGTTTAACATAACTAAACATAAGGGAGGAATAATGTTAGCAAAAATAATTAAAAGGCTAACTTCTACTCTAACAGTAGTTATCGCTTTATTTTCTTCACTTACTTTACCTCAAAGTGTATCTGCTGCTGAGACGCAATATTTTCCAGTAGCAAGTAGTCGTGTTGGACCTTACTCAGCAATGGGTACTGGTTACTACGGGGCTCAAATCGATTACATGAACTATGTAAACATGACAGGTGGAGTGAATGGAGTAATGCTTACATGGCAAGAGTGTGAGACGGAATATAACGCTGTTAAAACAGTAGAATGTTACCAAAGACTTTTAGAAAAAGATGGTCAAAGAATAGTAGTTTTTGATACTTTAGGAACACCAGGAGCATACGCTGTAATTAACCGTATGGCTAAAGACAATGTTGTTTTAGCTCAATATGGTTATGGAAGAACTGACGGTGCTGATGGAAGAGTGTGGCCTTGGGTATTTAATGCTGCAAGTCACTACTGGTCACAAATAGCGGTTAAACTGAAGTTTATGGCTCAAGTAGAGGGCGGTATAGATAAGATGAAAGGTAAAAAAATCGTTCACTTACACATCGACTCTGCTTACGGGAGAGAACCACTTCCTGCAATGAGAAAAATAACTTCTGATTGGGGAATGAAATTAATTGAAATCTCAATTCCACCTCCAGGATTAGAACAACAATCTCAATGGCTGCAAATCAGAAAAGAAAAACCTGATTGGGTTACTTTCTGGGGAGCGGGATCTGGAATGAATTCAACAGCAATGACTAACGCTGCTAGAATTAATTTCCCAAGAGATAGAATGATGTATGTAACATTCGGTGCTGCCGAAGAGGATATGTATCCAGCAGGTGATGCAGCTAAGGGAACTTATGCTGTTGCAAATGCTTTACCAGGAGAATATCCATTAGTTAAAGACATTAAAGATAAAGTATATGGTGCCGGAAAAGGTAACTTAGCTGATCCAAATAGGATTGGTTCCGTTTACTGGAATAGAGGACTGGGTGCTGCCGTTATGTGGATTGAGGCGTTAAGAATTGCTCAAAAAATGCATAACAAAGTTGGTAAAGCAGTAACTGGTGCTGAGTTTAGAGATGGTTATGAAAATTTAAACATGACTGAAGCTAGACTTACTGAACTTGGAGTTGGAGGAATGTTAGCTCCATTTGCTATTTCATGCGCAAACCATGAAGGTGCCGGTAAATTTGCTGTAATGCAGTGGGATGGAACTAAATTCAATCAGGTAACTGGTTGGGAAGCTCCAGGTGATCCTGCATTTATTAGAGGTCTTGTAGAGGCATCTGCAGCGAAATTTGCTAAAGAAAACAACATTACACCGAAAAAATGTGGATAATTAATTTAGAAATAAATTAATATCTACTAAAGGGGGAGTTTAGATAATTAAGTTATTCTAACTCCCCCTTTAAATAAAATTTAATATAAATATAATTGAAAAAAATTTAATGAGCACTTCAACCAACATACTTGATATTAAAAATATCGAAGTCACATATGATAATGTTATTTTAGCTTTACATGATGTTTCATTAAAAGTGCCAAAGGGAAAAGTGGTAGCACTACTTGGAGCAAATGGTGCGGGTAAGAGTACAACATTAAAAGCGGTTTCAACTATGCTAGCCTCAGAAAGAGGTAAAGTAACGAAAGGTACAATAGAATATGATGGCACCTCAATTGAGAAACAAAATCCTTCACAAATGGTTGGGCTTGGCATGGTTCAAGTATTAGAGGGCAGAAGATGTTTTGGCCACCTGACTGTAGAAGAAAATATTATTGCTGGGGCATACTCAAGAAAATTATCAAAAGGTGATATCAATCAAGAATTAGAAAAAATATATACTTATTTCATAAGATTAAAGGAAAGACGAAAAAGCCAAGCTGCATTTACATCAGGTGGAGAGCAACAAATGATAGCAGTTGCAAGAGCTATGATGGCAAAACCTAAAATGCTACTTTTAGATGAACCTACAATGGGTTTGGCACCCCAATTAGTAGCAGAGATTTTTAACATCGTTAAAGAGCTAAATCAGAAAGAAGGTGTGAGTATTTTACTAGCTGAGCAGAATACCAATGTTGCACTAAAAAATTCAGATTATGGCTATATTATTGAAACAGGCAGAGTTATGCTAGATGGTACAGCCCAAAGTTTACTGAGTAATGATCAGGTGAAAGAATTATATTTAGGTATTTCAAAGAAAGGTAGAAAAAATTTTAGAGATGTACTTAAAGAAGAAAGTTTAACAAAGAAAAAAATTAATTAAAGATGACAATTGAGAGAAAATTTAAAATAGGCAAACCAATATTAGAGGTAAAAAATATTTCCCTTTCTTTTGGTGGTGTTAAAGCAATAACTGATACCTCATTCGATGTACTTGAGCACGAGGTAAGGGCTATAATTGGACCTAATGGAGCTGGAAAAAGCTCAATGCTGAATTGTATAAATGGAATTTATAAGCCTCAACAAGGAACAGTTTCTTTTAAAGGAAAAGAAATTCCAAATATTACTCCCAATCTCATGGCACAAATGGGCCTTTCTAGAACATTTCAAAACTTAGCTCTATTTAAAAGAATGTCAGTTCTGGATAATATTTTAGTAGGCCGAAAGCTTCATACGAAAACAAATTTTCTTGAAGTTGCTTTTCAACTACCTAAAGTTAAAAAAGAAGAAAAGATTAATAGAGAAAGATCTGAAGAAATAATCAGTTTTTTAGAAATAGAAGATATTAAAGATACGCCAGTTGGAAAACTTCCTTACGGATTACAAAAGAAAGTAGAATTAGGTCGTGCTCTTGCAACTGACTCATCTGTAATTTTACTAGATGAGCCTATGGCTGGAATGAATGTTGAAGAAAAAAGAGACATGTGTAGATTTATTTTAAAAGTAAATGATGAACTCGGCACAACTATGGTTCTTATTGAGCATGATATGGGAGTAGTTATGGATATATCAGACAGAGTTGTAGTGCTTGATTATGGTAAAGTTATTGGTGATGGTACGCCTGACGAAGTAAGATCAAATCAAAAAGTAATAGATGCTTATTTAGGGGTAGAACACTAGGATAAAAATATGGTTGAAGAATTATTATTTTTTATGGAAGTTTTAGTTGGCGGTTTGCTTGCTGGAACTATGTACTCATTGGTAGCTTTAGGATTTGTTCTAATTTTCAAAGCTTCAGCGACGTTTAACTTCTCACAAGGAGCTATGGTTTTCTTCTCAGTTCTTGCTTTTGTTGGATTTATGCAAGACTTCAATATACCTTTCGTACTTGCATTTATTTTGGCTGCCCTTTTAATGGTAGTGGTTGGCTTGTGCACTGAAAGATTTGTTTTAAGACCTTTAATGAACGCTAGTGAAGATACCGTATTAATGGCCACAATCGGTTTAGGATATGTTTTAGAAGGCTTGGCTCAAGCAGCGTGGGGAGTAGAAGTAAGAAGATTAGATTTAGGTATAGGAGATTTTCCAGTGCCGTGGATTGCTGATAACTTAAAATTATTTATTAGTGCTCTTGATATTACTGCAGGACTTGTTGCAGCTATAATGATTATTGGTTTATTCCTTCTATTCAAATATACAAAAATTGGTCTAGGTTTAAGAGCTGTTGCAGATGATGCAGGTGCGGCAAGTTCAATAGGAATTCCTTTAAAACATATCATGTTATTAGTTTGGTCTGCTGCTGGAGTTGTGGCATTAGTTGCAGGATGTATGTGGGGTGCAAGAGCTGGCGTTCAATTTGCCCTTGTTGATCTAGCTCTAAAAGCTTTACCGGTGTTAATTATAGGTGGTTTCTCGTCTATACCAGGAGCAATTATTGGTGGCTTAATTATTGGTGCAGTAGAGAAAGTATTAGAAGTATACATTGGTCCTTTTTTTGGTGGCGCGATTGAAGGTTGGGCTCCTTACGTGTTGGCAATATTCTTTTTATTATATAGACCCGAAGGTTTATTTGGAGAAAAAATTATAAGGAGAGTTTAATTTATGAAACCAGTATTTATGACTTATACAAAAAAAGACCTAATTAACTTAGCTGTTTGTATGGTTCTAAGTGTATTAGTAATACCTACATTTATTACAACAGAATATTGGTACACCTCCATATTAATTCCATGGCTTTGCTTAGCATTAGCTACAATTGGACAGCAAATTGTTATGGGGTACACAGGACAATTGGCTTTAGGTGCTGCTGGCTTTATGGCTGCAGGTGCTTTTGCTATGTTTAATCTTATTTTACGAGTACCTGATCTAGGTTTCGTGGGTTCACTTATAGTGTCAGGTTTGATTGCTGCCGCTTTTGGAATTTTGTTTGGTTTACCAAGTTTAAAAGTAAGAGGAATTTATCTAATGGTAGCAACATTAGCCTCACAGTTCTTTATTATATGGATGATAGATAAATTTGGTTGGTTTAAAAACTACGACTCATCAGGAATTATAACTGCACAAGACATAGTTATCTTAGGAAAACCATTTACAACTCCATTAGCTATGTATTTTGTATGTTTGGCTGTTACCACGGTTTTAACTTTACTAGCGATGAACATGGCTAGAGGTAGTACAGGTAGGAATTGGATGGCAGTTAGAGATATGGATATTGCTGCGGAGTCGATGGGAGTTTCATTATTAAGAACAAAAGTACAAGCCTTTGCAATTAGTGCGTTTTATTGTGGAGTTGCAGGTGCACTCTTTGCATTTTGTTATTTAAAATCTCTAGAACCAGTTGCTTTTGATATCAAATTATCTTTTAAAATATTATTTATGTGTATTTTGGGTGGACTTGGTACAATAAATGGTGCTTTTATAGGAGCAGCATTTATTTTACTTTTTCCAGTTCTTCTTAATGCCATTGGTAATAACGTTTTTCATGGCGCCATTGATGCTACAATTATATCCTCAATTGAGCAGGTAATATTTGGTGGGTTGATGATTATTTTCATGATCTATGAACCTTTGGGAATGGCAAAATTATGGGAAAATATAAAACAAAAATGGAAGACAAAAATCTCATCGTCTACAAATTTAAAGTCTTCTCTTGGTAAAAAGACCTAGGAAGTGGATAAAAAAAAATTAATTTTCGCGTTGATAGTTGGAATTATCATCGGAATGCTTGTAGAAAATAACTTTCTAATAGGCTAAATTTTTCTATTATATAGTATCGTCTTTAGCAAATGAGCCATCAGCGGTATATTTTTTTTATTAATTTTTTTAAATATATAAGGAGCAATCTCTCTTGCTAATTGCTCACCTTCCACTGTCTCTTTTGGCATAAACTTTTTTTTAGCTGCTACAAATGTAAAACCTTTACCCAAAAAATCCCCCATTTTGCTGTTTCTTCCTCCCACAGCACTTACATATAAGTCACCAATACCAGCAAGTCCTAGTATCGTCGTCTCATCTCCTTTGAAATGTTTTATTAAAAATTTCATCTCATTTACACTTTTTTGGAATAAGTCTGATGAAGAATTTAAATTTTGACCTGAACCTATAACCATTGCATATATATTCTTAATTGCTGAGCAAATTTCTACTCCGACAACATCTTTAGAAAATTCTGTTAGATAGTATTTAGTAGATATTTGTTTTCCAATCCATTTAGCTATTTTGATATTCTTATTAGCTATTACTACGCTTGTCTTATTTTTTCTTGCTAATTCTTTAGCCAAACAAGGTCCTTTTAAAACTGATACATTTGCAACATTATAATTATTTTTGAGTAACCCTGAAATAGTCAAGAGTTTTTTTCTTTTTTTATCATATTTAAGTCCTTTCGTAAGAACTAGTAATGGTGTTTTTATTTTTAAGTCTTTCAACTCTTTTCCAATAAAATCAATTCCAGCAAGACTCAATGCAATTACAATCAAGTCAAACTTTTCTCTGTATATATCTTTTGAATAATACTTAAATTTTAACTTTTTTGGCAAATTTGTTTTTAAGGAGGAATGAAATTTTTTTTTTGAAGATAAGTTCTTAATGAAAACTTTATTATATGGTTCGGTTATTATAACTCTATTATTATTTTCTAAACATGGGATTGAAAAAGCAGAACCCATTGCACCACCACCAATAATCAATATTTTTTTCATACAGTTTTTCTTTGTATAAATATTAATATAGGTTTATTTATAGTTTGAATATAAAAAAAATTTATAATGCAAAATCTTAAATGGAAATACTCTAAATTCTTAATAAATAAAAACTTTCAATTTAGCAGAAACTATGTCTTAAAATATTTGCCATCAAATTTATTAGTTAACTCTCATAAAAATATATCTAAATGGAAAGGATATAGTCCAACCCCTCTATTGAAATTAAACAAATTAAATAAAAAACTTCAGCTTAAGAATATATTTTACAAAGACGAATCGAAACGATTTCACTTAAAATCCTTTAAAGCACTTGGTGGTGCCTATGCAGTAGAAAAAATTTCAAAAAAAACTAACAAAATAATTGTTTCGTCAGCAACAGCTGGCAATCATGGGAGATCAGTAGCTTGGGGGGCAAAAAGACTAAAATTGCAATGTAAAATTTTTGTTAGTCAATACGTGAGTGAAACAAGAGTAAAAGAAATTAAAAAATTTGGCGCTGAAGTAATAAGCGTAAGGGGAAATTATGAAGCATCCTTAAAAGAATGCCAATTACTCTCAAAACAAAATAACTGGAAAATTGTTCAAGATGTATCTACAAAAAATTATAAATATATTCCTCAATTAACAATGGCAGGATACTCTATTTTAATTAAAGAAATTTCTAATCAAACTAATCAGTATATTACTCATATTTTTCTTCAAGCGGGTGTTGGTGGTTTGGCTGCAGGTTTGGTTGCTGGGGTAGCAAAATATTTTAAAAAAATTCCAAAAATAATTATTGTTGAACCAGATAGAGCCGATTGCGTTCTTCAAAGTATTAAAAGTAATAAGTTAAAAAAAATAAGAATTAAAAAAGAGAGCATTATGGGTGGTATGTCTTGCAATAAGATGTCTCTTGTGCCTTGGCAAATATTAAAAAAAGCTAGTAATTGTTGTGTATCAATTTCAGATAAAAATGTAGCTAAAACAGTAGCTGGTTTAAAAGATAAAAAGTTCAGCAAAACTTCAATTGTAGGTGGTGAATGCGCTACTCCAGGAATTATTGCTTTGGTTGGAATATGCAATAACAAAAAGGCAAGAAAATTGATTAACCTTAATCAAAATTCTAATGTTTTAGTTATTGGATGCGAAGGTAATGCAGATGTTAAACTCTATAAACAACTGCTATCTAAAGGTAGAAAATAATTTTTATGACAAAAAACGCGATCACTTGGATAAGAGAGGATTTTAGAATTGAAAATAACCCTGCCCTTTCTTACGCAACCCAAAATCATGATAGCGTGCTTGCTCTATACATTTACAACAAAAGCGACTTTGATGCCAAAAGAGAGGCACAAAAATGGTGGCTTTCAAAATCATTAGAAATCTTTAAGTCTGAATTATCAAAGTTTAAGATCAATCTTCAAATATTAGCAGGTGATGAGCTGGATATATTTTCAAAAATTAAAAAAAAAGACAATATTTCGATATATTGGAATAAAATTTACGAACCAGACGTAATTGCAAAAGGAAAAAAGATAAGAGATATTTTTGTTAAAAATCAGATTAATTACAAATATTTTAAAGGAAATATTTTAAATGAGTTTCAAGAAGTAACTAAAAATGACGGAACACCTTTTAAAGTTTTCACCCCATTTTGGAGAAACGCTGAACAAAAATTTTTAGGATCACCACCAAGTAAAAATTATAGTATCAAAAAAAAAACAAAGTCATTAACATTCTTTAAAGGTTGTATAGATCCAAAAGATATTCTTCCAAGAAAAAATTGGTATAAAAAGTTTGAAAAATATTGGAAAGTTTCTGAGGAAGAGTCTAAAAAAATTCTAAAAAATCTAATTGATGGCAAAATTAAAGATTACGGAACTGCAAGAGATTATCCTTCAGTCGAGGGTACATCGAAATTATCTCCTTATATCAAACATGGACAAATTCACGTGAATACTATTTGGAAAAAGTGCAGTGAAATTAAATCAAAAGGAATTGGTTACAGAAAATATATTAATGAATTAGGGTGGCGTGAATTTTCGCATAGTTTAATCAATTATTTCCCGGAATTTTTAAAAGGAAATTATAGAAAAGAATTTGATAAGTTTCCCTGGGTCAAAAATGAAAAATTTTTAAAGGCGTGGAAATCAGGTATGACGGGTTATCCGATTGTTGATGCTGGGATGAGAGAGCTTTATGAAACTGGTTGGATGCATAACCGGATAAGAATGGTTGTGGGTTCCTTTCTAGTAAAACATCTAAGAATAAATTGGACTGAGGGTGAAAAACATTTTAGAAATTGTTTATTAGATTTTAATAAAGCTAATAATGTAGCTCAATGGCAATGGGTTGCTGGTTGTGGCGCTGATGCAGCTCCTTATTTCAGAATATTCAATCCTATCCTACAGGGAGAAAAATTTGATAAAGAAGGTGCATATGTTAAAAAATGGGTTCCTGAACTAATTAAAGTTCCAAAAAAATTTATACATAAGCCCTGGGAGATGGAAATAAAATATCAGGAGGCGATTAAAACAGTTATAGGAAAAAATTATCCAAAGCCAATAGTTATTCATGAAGAAGCACGTAAAGCTGCACTTGAGGCTTTCCAAACTTTAAAAAAAAATTAATTCTCACCTAAAAAATGATGAATGATAGATCTTTTTTGAGGATTTATTCTATGTTCAAACAAATAAATTCCTTGCCAAGTTCCAAGTAATAATTTTCCGTCTTTGATACTTAAAGATATTTGATTATTTGTTATTGATGATTTTATATGTGCAGGCATATCATCTTTACCCTCTGTGGTATGGATATACAATTTATTGTCCATGGGAACCAAATTATTAAAATAATTAATTAAATCCTTTTGAACATCTGGATCCGCATTTTCTTGTACAATTAATGATGCACTAGTATGCTGAATACTTAAATTTATCATACCATTTTTAAAGTCGTTTTTTTTAATCCATTCAATAGTTAGATCAGTAAATTCATATAATTTCTGACCATTAGTATTTATTTTTAAATCATAAAATTTTTGTATCATAAATTATATTTCATGGAGGTTAATTGATATAATCTACTAACTGTACGTTTAAATGGTTCCTGTAATGATCTTGAAGAGGTAAACTTGCTTACATCTTGACTTGCAGTCACAGCTATAGGTAAATTTTTATCATATATAATATCTATTAAAGTTATAAACCTTTGCTGTTGGTTAGAATTAATATCGTTAAATTGTGGGATTTTTTCAATAATCATAAATTTTAAATTTTTTACGATTTCTAAATAATCCTCTGCTCCTAAATTATTATCACAGAGCTCATCAAAGTTAAATCTACAAATCCCTTCATAAAAATTTTGTATTGTAAAATCTCTCCCCTTAATATTTAAAATCTTAGGGGTATTTTTTTTTTCTTTTGTGACAATTCTAAAAAATTTATTTATTTTGAAATTAGTTTCTTGATTTAAAGGAAAAAAAAATCTTTGTTTTTCATTTTCTTTTGATTTTCGATAATCATCCTCAATTTTTAATTCATAATTAATAGCATTTTTTTTCATTATTTCTATGAATGGTAAAAATTGGTCTCTCTGTAACCCATCTTTATACAATTCTGATATTTCAATATTTGAGGTAAGTATGATCTTGATATTCTCTTTAAAGATTTCCTCAAAGAGCTTTCCTAAAATCATAGCATCTACGATATTAGTAACTTGAAATTCATCAAAATAAATAAGTGATACTTTTGATTTTAAATCTCTAACAAAAGTGCTTACTACATTCTCTTGATTTTTGTCTTTTATAGTGTGGACAAAATCATGAAACTCTAACATAAATTCATTAAAGTGAAGTCTTTTCTTATCTTGATTAACTAAATCAAAAAAAAAATTTAAGATCATTGTTTTGCCAACACCAACACCACCATGAAGATAAAAAGCTTTTTTTAAACTTTTTTTTTTAAAGATTTTGAATAAAGTAGATGTAAAATTTTCATTAAAATAATCTTGTAATTTTTTAATTACATTAATCTGATTATGGTTGACTTCTAAATTTTCAGATTCACAATATAGTTTAAATTTTTCTTCAAGATCCTTTGGCATCAATCTTTTTTGGTCTTAAAATCAATACCATATTCTGATCTTGGGCCCTTTCTAAGTCCAAAAGGTCCAGATATGAATATTGTTAAAGGTTTTGTGCCTGGTTTTATATCAACTCTGTGAAGATTGTTTGCCGATCTGAATCCAATATATCCAGGTGGTCTCCAAAATTTTCCTGTACTTAAAGTCTCCCAGTAACCATCTCGTAATATTATTGTTATATAAGGAAAAGTATGATTATGAACTCCTTCCCCATGGTCATCTGCTAACATCTCATGAATTAAAATATTGAATGGAAACCATTTTGGTCTGTGCCTCATTAAAACATAATATCTATTCATCCAAGGTTTTGCTTTATGGAATTCTGGATGAGAAGGTCCCCTATCTAGGACAATTTTTTTTCTACCTATTTTTTCTAAAAGTTTTAAAATCATTTTATTCGTATTGTATAATTGCACCATTCTTAATCATAAATAAATGATTATTTAATAAAAACGGTTTTGACATTATTTTTCTGGCAATTTTTTCAACCTTTTGAATATTGCCAGTTTTAAGTTCTAAAACAATTAATTTACCGTCACTATTAGATAAATATATTTTATCCTGACTTATTGAAAATCCTATTGGTTTAATTTTTTTTCTATCTTTGTCTTTGTAAATTTTATAAATATCATTAATCTTGATTATATTTCCTTTATCTTTATCAATCATAAATAAATAACCATTATCAGAAATTGTAATTATCAAGTTTTTAATCAAAATAGGGGTTAAGCTTGAGCTGATTTCATTAATCCAATTTATTGAACCATTATTTAAATCAACTGAATAAAATTCATTTTTATTGTTTGAAAAAAAAATACTTTTATCTTCTGAAACTAGCTTTGAATTTTTAAAATTATAAGTAATATTAATAATATCACTACTTTGGGTTGGAAGTTGCCAAACTAGCGCTCCTGAAAATGCATCTACTGCTGTTAAGTCACCTAAATTGTTTATAAAATAAACGACATTTCCAGATATAAACAGTGAATTTTTTGCATTTGTTATTGTCAATGCATTATCAGTTTTGTAATTCCAGCACTCAGAGCCATCTTTTATAAAATAACACCTTAGAGTATTCTTAAGATCAATAACAAAAAATCTGTCATCAATTATTTTAATTTCAGAATTATAGGGATAATCATTCTTTTTTTTCCAGATCAAATCTCCATTTTCTAAGTTAGTTAAAAATATATTTGATAAATTATCAACAACTATAAGTTTTTCATTCAACAACGCGAAAGAAAGTTTTGGATTATTTTTTTTTTCAAATTTAGAATAATAATTTTTTTTCCAAACAATTTTTTGATTTTTGTTGTATCTAATAATTGAACCCTTACTATCAAAAAAAACAATCCCATCATTTAAAAATAAAGGGTTTAAATCGGTGTCATTTTCATTATTAAATTTGGAAAATTTGAAGTTTTTGATTTTTTTTAATTTACCGGAGTAATTTTGTGGCCCATAGTTATTTTTATTATCTATAATCTTATTTTGAATGTTAGCCTGTGAGAAATCTAAGATAATATTAGAATTTAATTCCTTATAAGAAATTGTTTTGTCTTCAAATATAACTTCAATATTTTTTTCAACTTTTATTTTTTTTTTCTTATTCCAAATTTTTGAATTTTCGTTTAGAGAGCAATTCGCCAAAATTAAAGATATCGAAAAAAAAATAACAATTCTAATCACTTAAATCTCTGTTTAATCTTTTTTGTGACTCTGTAACTATACTCGGGTTTGATTTTTTTGAATTGATAATTTGATTAAAAAAATCTTTAGATTTCAATTTTTGATCTTTCGAATAAAAATACTCTGCCAATAAATATAGTGCATGAGAACTCCAAACACTTTCGGACTTAATGATTGGATTTAAAATTTCTAGTAATTCATTTTCTGATATTTGATCAGCATTATACAAACCCTTTTTATAAATAATTAAATTTTTAATCTCTTTATCTAATGCAGTCTTGTTAATTAAAGTATCAAATAAAGTGTTTATTTCACTTGGGTTTGGAATTAAATTATTATCTAAAATGAAATATAGTGAAAGTGGTGAATAAGTTGCATCTTTCAATTTAATTATTTGTTTTAGTTTATCTGTGGTTTTTTCTTTATTATTATCATTGTAATCTATTATTGTTGAGTAGAATAAATTAGAAACTTTTTCTCGCTGATAATCTTTAAACTCTCCATATCCAAAAAAAGATATCAGCAATAACACAATAGTGATTAGAAAGATTAATATTTTTTTTTGGTTATTTACAAAAAAATTTTTTATTTTTTCTTTTCTCGTGTTTGAATTAATTATTGAAATATCTTCATCCATAATAAATCATATTTCGAAGTACATACTGCAAAATTCCCCCGTTTTTGTAATATTCAAGTTCATTTTTGGTATCAATTCTGCATAAAGTTTCGATTTTTTTTATTTCACCTGATAAATATTTAATTTCTAACTTTACTTTATCTGATGGATTTAATCCTTTTTCTAAATTAATTACGCTAATCAATTCAGAACCTTTTAAATTTAAATTTTTTCTGTTTATATTATTAATAAACTGAAGAGGCAATACACCCATACCTATTAGATTTGATCTATGAATTCTTTCAAAACTTTCTGCTATTACAGCTTTTATACCTAAAAGCTTTGTACCCTTCGCAGCCCAATCTCTTGATGATCCTGTCCCATATTCTTTACCACCAATCACAACTAAATCAGTCTTTCTTTTTTTATATTCAACAACAGCATCATAAATCGGCATAACTTTCTCTTCCGGGTACAATTTTGTAAAACCACCTTCAGTTCCTGGGGCCATTTCATTTTTAATTCTTATATTTGCAAATGTACCTCTCATCATTACTTCATGATTTCCTCGTCTAGAGCCGTACGAATTATAATCCTTAGGAAGAATTTGATAATTCATAAAATATTCACCTGTTGGACTATCCTTTTGAATATTACCTGCCGGAGAAATATGATCAGTGGTAACCATGTCTCCCAATATTAACAATGGTCTTGCATTTTTAATTTCTTTAAAACCGTCTGGTTTATCGCTAAGATTTTCAAAAAATGGGGGTTTTTTTACATAGGTAGAATTTTCATCCCAATTATAAATACTGCTTTTTTCTGTTTTGATTTCTTGCCATTGTTTTGGTCCCTCAGATACATTTGAATATCTTTTGACAAACATTTCCGCATTTAGAGAGTTCTTCAAAGTATCCTCTATTTCTTTATTTGAAGGCCATATATCTTTTAAAAATACATCTTTACCGTTTTTATTTTTTCCAAACGAGTCTCTGAATAAATCAAATTCCATGTGACCTGCAAGAGCATAAGCAACAACAAGTGGTGGAGAGGCTAAATAATTTGCTTTGATATGAGGTGAAATTCTTCCCTCAAAGTTTCTGTTACCTGACAAAACAGATACTGCGTATAAATTATCTTTTTGAATAGCCTCTACTATATTTTCTGCTAAGGGACCTGAATTACCGATACAAGTTGTACAACCATAACCGACTAAATTAAATCCTAATTGATCTAAGTAAGTATTTAGACCAGCTCTCTCTAGATAATCTGTTACTACTTGAGACCCTGGAGCTAAAGAGGTTTTAACCCATGGTTTAACATTTAATCCTAACTCAACAGCCTTTTTTGCTAAAAGGCCAGCTCCAATTAGAACATTAGGATTAGAAGTATTGGTACATGACGTGATTGCTGCAATTAATATTGAACCATCCTTAATTTCATAGTCTGTGTCTTTTACCTTGGAAATTTTATAATCCTTTTTATCTGTAGCCTCTTTAAATACTTTTTTAAAATTATTTGATGCGTTGGTTAATAGAACTTTGTCTTGTGGTCTTTTGGGACCTGAAATAGTAGGAACTACAGTGGACATATCCAATGAAATTTTATCAGTGAACTCGATTTCATCACTTGACCATAAGCCTTGTTCTTTCGCATACTTTTCAACAATCGCCACTGTCTCTTTATCTCGTCCAGAAAATTCTAAATATTTTAAAGTTTCTTGATCAATTGGAAAGAACCCACATGTTGCTCCATATTCAGGAGCCATATTAGCAATTGTCGCTCTATCAGCTAAAGTTAAATTTTTTAATCCCTCACCATAAAATTCAACGAATTTTCCAACTACACCTTTATCTCTAAGCATTTTAACAACTGTTAAAACTAAGTCAGTAGCGGTTGTGCCCTCTGGCAGTTTTTTTGTAACTTCAAACCCAATTACTTCAGGGATTAACATTGAAATAGGTTGTCCTAGCATCCCTGCTTCAGCTTCAATTCCACCAACACCCCATCCTAGAACTGACAAACCATTGACCATTGTAGTGTGGCTGTCTGTTCCAACAAGTGTATCTGGGAATAGATATTTTTCTCCTTTATATTCCTCTGACCAAACTACTTTTGATAAATATTCTAAATTTACCTGATGACAAATACCAGTTCCTGGAGGAACAATCCTAAAATTATTAAAGGCACTTTGGCCCCATTTTAAAAAAGAATATCTTTCACCATTTCTTTTAAATTCAATATCTACATTTTTTTCAAATGAGTCTTTTTTTGCAGATTGGTCAACTTGAACAGAATGATCAATAACTAAATCAACTGCAGACAAAGGGTTAATTGTGTTTGGATCTTTATTTTTCTCTTTTACAGCCTCTCTCATAGCAGCCAAATCAGCTACTGCAGGTATTCCTGTATAATCTTGAAGCAAAACTCTGGCTGGCCTATAAGCTATTTCAGTTTTTGATTTTTTCGTATCAAGCCAGTTTTTTATGGCTTCAATTTGGTTTTTATTAACTGATACATCATCTTCGTATCTAAGTAGATTTTCCAATAAAACTTTTAAAGACTTAGGTAATTTTGAAATACCTTGTAATCCATTCAACTCAGCTTTTTTTAATGAATAATATTTAAAATTCTTACCATTAGCCTCTAAGTGAGATAAAGAATTGTAAGAATTTTTTTTTCCTGGTTTCATATCTTATATATAAAATGTAATTATGCTCAAAAGAAGAAGAACTGACATAACATAATTAAAGTATTTAATAAATTTCTCATTTGTCGCAAATTTTCTTAAATATTTGCCAACAAAAGTCCAAAAGGTGATGCTTGATAAAGATACTATAAAAGCAAATAAAACGACTTGAGTCGCATAATTTAGATAATTTTCTCCGTATTCAACATATGTTGAGACTATAATAATTCCAATCAAAATGCCTTTTGGATTTAAAAACTGAAAAATAAAAGTATCTAAAAAGGAAATTGGGTTTTCGTTTTTTTTTTCATCAGATAGTTGTGAAAAACTAATTTTATAAGCTAAATAAATCAAAAATAAACTTCCTAAATATTTTAAGACTGTTTGTATAATTGGAAACAGTTTAAAAATATTAACTAAGCCAATTGTTAAAGTAAATACCACAGAGGTAAACCCAAAAGTAACTCCAAAAATATGTGGGATTGTTTTTTTAATTCCAAAATTAAAACCAGAATAAGATGCAACAACATTATTTGGTCCTGGGGTATAAGCGGCCACAATCCAAAAGAGTGCCATTGATAAAAACTCTGGGTGCATATTTATGCTATCGGTAAACCGTTATCTGCTTTTTGTGATGGATGTACCAATGTCACTTTTCCTTCAGGGTCTATTGATCCTAAAAGTAAAAACTGAGATTTTACACCAGCAATATTTTTTTCTGGAAAATTACAAACACCAATCACTTGTTTGCCAACTAAATTTTGTTCACTATAAAAATGAGTTATTTGAGCCGATGAAGTTTTAACACCTATTTCATTTCCAAAATCGACTTCTACCACTAATGATGGTTTTCTAGCTTTTTCATTTTTTTTGACTGATAGGACGGTTCCAAGTCTAATATCTATTTTTTCAAATATGTCGTAAGTAATTTGCTCTTTCATAAACGTGATATTTATATTAATTATTACCAATGAGTACAGAAGTAAATTTAGAGAAAATATACGAGAATTCTATTCAGATTTTATCTGATTTAATTGGATTTAAAACTATTTCAGGAGATGATAACAATGATTTAATTAATTATTGTGAAAAATACCTCTGTAACCTAGGGGCCACTTCATTTAAAACATATGATGAAGAAAAAAAAAGAGTAAATCTTTTTGCAACAATTAAAGCAAAAAAGTCAAATGGAGTAAAACCAATAATTTTGTCTGGTCATACTGATACTGTTCCCGTCTCCAAAAGTTGGAGCACAGACCCTTTTAAGGCAACAATTAAAGAGGATAAACTTTATGGAAGAGGTTCCTGTGACATGAAAGGATTTATTGCATGCACTTTAGCATTTGCTCCTATTTTTTCTAAAGCTGATCTAAATAGAGATATCCATTTTTCTTTTACTTTTGACGAAGAAACTGCATGCTTAGGTGCGCCATTATTAATTAAAGAACTTAAAAAAAGAAAAATTCAAAACGGAATTTGTATAGTTGGTGAACCTACAAATATGAAAATCATAGACGCTCATAAAGGATGTTACGAATACACTACTTATTTTGAAGGACTGGCTGGACATAGCTCAATGCCACACAAAGGTGTCAGTGCTGTTGAATTTGCATCAAGATATGCCAACAAATTAATAGAACTTAGAGAAGAATTAAAAAAAAGAGCGCCTAAAGACTCAATATTTGATCCTCCGTTTTCAACACTTCAAGTTGGAGGTATATTTGGAGGTATAGCTCACAATGTAATTGCTGACAAATGTCGTGTTGAATGGGAAACAAGACCAGTTATCAAAGAAGATGGTGTCTTTCTAAATCAACAAATAGATAAATATGCCAAAGACGTTTTGTTGCCAGAAATGAAAAAAGTTTTTCCTAATTCAAAAATAACAAAGGAGATAATTGGCGAGGTTACCGGTTTTGATCGTATAAATAGCTCAGAGGCATGTGAATTGGTATCAAGTTTAACTGGTGATAATTCTAGAGAAGTCGTTTCTTTTGGAACTGAAGCAGGATTGTTTCAAGAAATAGGTATCAGCACAGTTGTTTGCGGCCCAGGTTCTATTGAACAAGCTCACAAAGTTGATGAGTTTATAGAACTAAATGAGCTTAAGAAATGTTTGAAATTTCTTGAGGGAATTAAAGATAAATCTACTCTTAATTAGTCCAACCACCAACTGATTTAACTTCTAAGAATTCTTGAAGACCATGTTCACCAGCTTCTCTACCTATTCCTGAATGTTTAAAACCTCCAAAAGGTGTGTCTATGGCTATTCCTGCTCCATTTACATCAACCATTCCTGATCTGAGTTTTTTTGCAACTCGTTTAGCTTTTTCTTGATCTTGAGTTTGAATATAATTTGTTAGTCCATAAGGAGTATCGTTTGCAATTTTGATTGCATCTTCCTCTGTTTCAAATGGTATAACTGACAATACAGGTCCAAAAATTTCGGTTCTAGCAATTTCCATATTATTATCAACATCAATGAATACAGTTGGTTTTACAAAATATCCTTTTTCATGACCATCAGGTTTTCCTAGTCCACCTGCAATTAATTTTGCTCCTTCATCGATTCCCTTCTTAATTAAATTCTGAATCTTGTTATATTGAGACTCTGATACAACTGGCCCAATATGTTCTCCATCTTTTTTTGGATCCCCTACCTGAATAGTATCTGTGTATTCTTTGAGTCTTTTAATTGCATCAGAGTAATTCGATTTTTCAATCAACATTCTTGTTGGCGCATTACATGATTGACCTGAATTTTTAAAACATCTTAAAGCACCCCATTCAATAGCTTTTGGATCAGCATCTTTAAAAATTATATTTGCTCCTTTGCCACCTAACTCTAAACTTACTCTTTTAAAATCATTTGCTGCATTTTGTGAAATCAAAGCACCAGCCCTAGTCGATCCAGTAAAAGAAATCATGTTAATATCTGGATGTCGCGTCAGTGCATCACCAGTTATATTTCCGTCACCATTTATTAAATTAAATACTCCTGGGGGAAATTTTGTTTCATCAATAATTTCGGTCAAAATCATTGATGATAATGGAGCAAGTTCTGATGGCTTTAAAACCATTGTACATCCTGATGCTAAAGCAGGTATTACCTTAAGACAAACCTGATTCATTGGCCAATTCCATGGTGTTATCAATGCACAGACTCCTTTAGGCTCGTATAAAAGTCTTTGATTGGGAGCATGATCGCCCAAGGGTTTTTCAAATTCAAAATTCTTAAGATGTCTTATAAAAGATTTAATATGAGCAGCTCCTGTGCCTACCTGAAGCTTTGTTGCAAAGTCTTTTGGTGCACCCATTTCAGTAGTGATTGCCTCAGAAATATCTGCCCACCTTTTTTTATAATTTTCATAAAGTTTTTCTAAAAGTTTTATTCTTTCTTCTTTGGTTGAAAAAGCCCAAGAGTTATAAGCTTCTTTAGCAGAACTTACTGCAATATCGACATCTTCTTTATTGCCAAGAATTATAATTGCACATTTTTCTTCGGTAGAAGGATTAACAACTTCAATTTGTTGTTTGCTTTTTGGAGTCTGCCATTTACCATTTATATAAAAATTTTTTTTATCTTTCATAATTTTTACTAACTGTTTGTTATTTTTTTTGCAAATAAATTAGTTAATTCATAAACAATTGTAGCAGCAGCTAGTGATGTAACTTCAGCATGATCGTAAGCTGGTGAAACCTCAACTACATCTGCAGATATAAGATTGAGGCCTGATAAACCTCTTAAAACATTCACCATTTCCCTAGATGTCATCCCAGCAATTTCTGGAGTTCCTGTACCAGGTGCAAAAGCAGGGTCTAATACATCTATATCTATAGATAAATATAAGGGATTATTACCTACTCTTCTCTTTATTCTCTCAGCAATATTATCTGTTCCCTCTGATTGAAATTCATCACAATGAATAATTTTAAATCCGAAACTCTCGTCATTCTTAATATCATCTCTGCTATATAAAGGACCTCTAATACCAACATGCATTGAAGCATCATCTAAAAATAAATTTTCCTCCCTTGCTCTTCTAAAAGGAGTTCCATGAGTGTAGGGAGCTCCAAAATAAGTATCCCAAGTATCAAGATGAGCATCAAAGTGTACTAATGCGACTGGTCCATTGTTAATTTTATTCACTGCTTTTAAGAGAGGAAAAGCAATTGTATGATCTCCACCTAAACAAATAATACCTCCAACTTTTTTTAATAACTCTTCAGCTCCTACTTCTATCTGTTTTATCGCTTCATTAATATTAAATGGATTACAAGTAATATCTCCTGCATCAGCCACTTGTTGTATCTTAAAAGGCTCAACATCATAACTTGGATGATAATTCGTTCTTAAGTGTCTTGAGGCCTGTCTTATACTTTGAGGTCCAAATCTCGCTCCAGGTCTGTAACTTGTGCCAGCATCAAATGGAACTCCAACAATTGCAACATCACAACTCTCTACATCTCTTAGCTCTGGCAATCTTGCAAATGTTGAAGGCCCCGCAAACCTAGGGACTTTTGTTCCACTAACAGGTTGAATTGGATCTTTATTTGTTCTTTTTTTCACAGTAAAGTTGTATCACATTCTTTTAATTTGGAATATCTTCTATATAAAGATTTATGATTTATTTTAGATATATAATATTATTTTTAATATTTTTTAATTCAGCACAAGCAGATACCATTTACAATCTCATCAAGATTCCTAATTTGGAAATATATGATATTAAAACTCCAAATAAGCTTAGATACTTGTACGCTAAACAACCTTTCACAATAGGAGTTGATAATAATATAAATTGTTATGACCCTGAAAAAAAAACTTTAGATAAAAAGTATAAAGTTATTCAGAAAAATTTAAGCAGATATAATCAAGTATTTTTGAAAAAAATAAATTTAAAATATATTGTCTTATGTGAAGATTTATCAATCTCAAATATAAATACAGCAGGTATTCCAGATAATGTAATGAAAACATTAATTCTTGATATAAAGTTTAATGAAAAATATTTTGAACGAGTAATTCATCATGAAGTTTTTCATATAATAAACGATAGTCATAAGGATATATTTAATGAAAGCACCTGGTCGGGCTTTAATTTAGCAGATTTTAAGTATGCAGAATGTTCCACCTGTACCAATAAATTAGGTCTAGAAACCTACAGCAATACTGAGGGATTTTTCTCAGAATACTCTCAATCCACTGCATCTGAGGATATGGCAGAAGTTTTCTCTCATTTGATGATTGGAACAAGCTTAAATAATAAAGACCCAATCTTAGAAAAAAAAATAAATTTTATAAAAAAAAATTTGTTAAGAATTGATCAAAACTTTATCCTATGATCAAAAAAATTAAGGCAACAAGATCAGAAAAAATAATTCTAATATTTTTACTATCCTTAGCAATATTTTCTTTTGGCTCTTTTTTTTTAATAAAGAATAAGTGTTTATTTGTAAAAAATTATGATCCAACAAAAATTACTTTTGAAAATCCCTCAGATATTGCAATTTTAAATGTTCCTTGTGGGAATGTTATAATTGAACTCTATCCACAAATTTCTCCAAATGCTGTTCAAAGATTTAAGAAATTAGTAGAGTCTAAAGCCTATGATAATTCTGCCTTTCATAGAGTGATAAAAGACACACTTGTGCAAGCGGGTGATTTAGAATTTGGTAAAAAAGGAAGCTTGAATTATGCAAAGATCGGTACTGGTAAGTCTGGTTTGGGAACAATAAATTCAGAAATAGACACTCCATTTGATTTCAAAAAAGGAAGTGTAGGATTAGCAAGATCAAAAAATTATAATACGGAAGATAGTCAGTTTTTTATAATTTTAAGAGATGAACCGTTATATGAATCTGAATACACTCCTATTGGTAAAGTTATTTATGGTTTAGAGGTGCTAAAAAAAATTAAGTATCTTGATAAATCTCAATATGTATTAAGACCTGATTTTATTAATTCTATAAGAATGCTAATTAACTAATGGCTTACCAGTTGCTAAAGTGTGTTTTATTCTGTCTTGTGTTTTTTTTGTTTCGATTAATCTCATAAATGCATCTAGCTCTAACTTAAACAAATCATCTTCGGATAATGTTTTGTCTAATGTTGTGTCCCCGCCACTTAAAACATATGCTAATTCTTTTGCAACTTGAACACCATGGTCTAATATCACTTTTTCATTATAAAGTTTTTCTATAATCTTATTCATTTCACTTCTGACACTTTCCCCAGGAAGCTTAAATACAAGCTCCTCAGGTACTTTAAAATTTTTATTTTCATTAAGGATTTTTTTTGAGACTTCTAATAAACTGTTTCTGTTCATAATCTTTTCATCTTCAGGTCTTAGATATTTTAACGGTTCGGCCTCTACAGGTGAGGTAGCTGTCTTTCCATATCCAATAATATCAAAAACTTTAAGTGGAGCAAAATTTGGGTCTTTTTTTGCTTGTTCTGTCTCTAACCATCTGCTTAACATTTCCTTACATCCTCCACCTGCAGGAATTAATCCAACAATGGTTTCAACGAGTCCTACAACAATATTTGTATGAGATGCTACAAAATTACTTTGGACCATAACCTCAAAGCCACCACCAAGCGTCAAACCCGATGGAGCAGAAATCACAGGAAATTTTGAATATTTTAAATGCTTACACGTTTCTTGAAAATATTTAATAAATTTTTCTATTGATTTAAAATCATTTTTATTTGCAAATTGCATAGTGTAAGTTAAGTTTACTCCTGCAGAAAATTGCATACTCTCATTTATTATGATCAGCGGTTTATCTGTAGCTTTTTTAAGCGCATCCATTGAGTCATAATCTAAAGCGTTAGCTTTAGTGGTAAACTCAACAATATTATAATCTTGAAACCTATATATCTTCGCGGAGTCATTGCCGTCTAAATTAATTGCTGTTTTTTTAACTTTACCTAATGTTTCGATATTTGTGTATTTCTGTCTTTCTCCATAGAAATCTTCATTTTTATTTTTATTTAATTCCTCTAAAAAATTATTCCCACTAAAACCATCGGCTTTGTTAAAAAAGTTTTGAACACCAATTTCCTCAAGCATTTCAAATGGTCCTTTAGCCCAGTTAAAACCTAAACGCATTGCCTCATCAATATCATTAAATTGATTGGTAATCCCTGGAACTAGTGATGATGCATATTTTATTATTTTTGAAATCACAGACCATGCATACTCTCCATATTTATCTTTTCTGTTAATTAATCCTTTAAGATCTACCTTGTCAGATTTAATATCAATTTTTTTACTTGGTGAATAATCACCTGTTTCAAGATTAATTGCCTCCATTACTTTTGTAGTTCCAGATTTATTCATTCTATAAAAGCCACCTTTGCCTTTTCTTCCCGTATAACCCGTCTCAATTAATTTTTTTACTAATGGGATTTCTTTCGCAACTTCATGAAATTCATCTGTTTCTGGTAACTCTTTAATGAAACTTTTCAATACATCGGCCATTAAATCAATTCCAATCAGGTCATAAAGACCAAAAACACCTGTTTTTGGAATTCCCATAGGCCTTCCAAAAATGGCATCCGCCTCTTCGACTGATAACTTCATTCTAAAAGCTTCTGTCATTGCAATTTGCATGGCATAAACTCCTACTCTATTTCCTAAAAATCCTGGTGTATCGTTACAAACAATTGCGCCTTTACCTAGCTCAGTTTCGCAAAATTCTTTTAATTGATTTATTTTATTTAGATCGTTGTTCTCATTTTTAACAATTTCTAATAGCCCCATATATCTAACAGGATTAAAAAAATGAGTTATACAGAAATCTTTTTTTTCTGTATCTGTTAAGTTTTGAGATAAAACTTTTATAGGTATAGAGGAAGTATTAGATGAAACAATTGCTCCTGCTTTTCTTGATTTAAATATTTTTTCATAAATTTGGTGTTTTACATCTATTCTTTCAACTACCGCCTCAACAATCCAATCAGCATTTTTTACAACATCAAAATCATCAGATATATTTCCAACTTTAATATTATTTATTTTAGATTTATCAATTAATAATGGAGGTCTAGATTTATGAATTCTTTCTCTAGCCTTTTCACTAATTTCAGTTTTTAAATCTAATAATGTAACCGGGATATTTGCATTACATAGATGGGCTGCTATACCGCTACCCATCGTACCAGATCCAATCACCACAACATTTTTTATATTCATGTAATGAAATTTTTATCGATTTATACCTCTGAGTCTTTCAGATCTTCTTCTTAAAAGTTCAGCAGTAACTAATATTAATGTTGATAAAATAATCAGACAAGTTGCAACAGCAAGAATTGTTGGACTTAGTTGTTCCCTCAAACCTGTCCACATTTGAATTGGTATGGTTGTGTTTTCTAATCCTGCTAAAAATAGAACTACTACGACTTCATCAAATGATGTAACAAAAGCAAACAACCCTCCAGATATCACTCCTGGTAAAATAAGTGGTAAAGTAATTTTCATAAATGTATTTACAGGGTCGCTACCTAAACTGGCTGCAGCTCTTGTGACACTATGATCAAATCCTGATAGAGTTGCGGTTACTGTAATAACTACAAATGGTGTTCCTAAAATAATATGTGCAAGTACTATTCCTGTGTGAGTGGCTGCTAATCCAACTTTAGCCATGAAGAAAAATATCGCTACGCCTGAAATAATTAGAGGAACTATCATAGGTGAAATTAATACTGCCATAATTAAACCTTTGTACGGCATATGCCTGCTACTCAAACCCAAAGCCGCAACTGTTCCAAGTATTACCGAGCCTATTGTTGCAAATATAGCAATGATAAAACTATTTTTTGCAGCTAATCCCCAAGGATTTTTAGTCCCATAAATCATATCTTGATACCATCTTAGAGAAAACGCATCAGGATCTAAACGTTTCATTCCATCAGAAAAAACTAAAAATTCCTCGGCATTAAAAGATAATGGAAAAATAACAAACAATGGAGCAACAAGAAAAAAAAATACTGCTGCACAGATTGTCAAATAAACATAGTGCCAAATTCTATAGTGTGGTTCAGTATATTTGGGTAGAGCCATTTTGTTTATCCTAATTTAATATTATCTATTCCAACTAATTTATTGTACAGCCAATAAATGACTAATACTCCACTTAACAACATAAGTCCCATTGCTGAAGCAAAACTCCAGTCGAGAGTACTTTTCATATGAAATGCTATCTGGTTACTTATTAACGTACCTGAAGCTCCGCCAACTAAAGCTGGGGTAATGTAATAACCTATTGCTAAAATAAAAACTAATAAGCATCCCGCTCCAATACCTGGGATAGTTAAAGGGAAATAGACCTTCCAAAAAGCCACAAAAGGTGTTCCGCCTAATGACTTACCGGCTCTCATTAAACTTGGAGAGATTGTTTTCATCACGCTATAAAGTGGAAGAACCATAAAAGGCAGTAAAATTTGAGTCATTGCAACATAACTACCTGTTTTATTAAACATCATTTCTAGCCGGTTATCATCGCTAACTAGACCTATCATAACAAAGAAATCATTTACTATTCCTTGCTGTTGTAGAAGAATCATCCAACTAGCAGTTCTAACTAATAATGAGGTCCAAAAAGGAAGTAAGACACAGATCATTAAAAGGTTACTGTACTTCATCGGTAATGTTGCCAGTAAATGTGCAATTGGATATGCCATTAAAAAACAAAACACCGTAACAAAGAATGCAATCTCCAAAGTCCTCATCCATAAAATTCTATGAACTCTTCTATCTTCAGGAACATTGATTATTTCTCCTTTTTCATTTTCATACATATCAATCCCCTTTAAATATTTTTGATAAGTATATGCAGGAGCTCTTCTTTTAATTGCTCTCCAATATTCAACATCAGCCCATCTTCGATGAACAGACATAATTTGCTCTTTATAATTACCCTCTTCAAAAGATTTAGACTTTCTTCTTAATTTTTTGATAATACTTTTAAAGCCATTTTTTGTATAATTTAGTTGTGTTGAAAGTTTTCCTTCTCGCTCCTCTTCAATTAATTTTTTAAAATCAAAATAGAAAGCTTCAAATACTTCTTCAGGAGGAAGATCTTGTCCGTCCCATTTTTCCATGGATTTAAAAGTTTTAGGAAGCATCTCAGTAACCATTTTATCGTCAACACTTCTCATAAGCATATCGCCTATTGGAAACACATATGTAATTATTATGAACAACAATAATGGAGCAACAAGTAAAAAAGCTTTAATCTTATTTTTCTTTTCTGCTTTTTTAAGACTAACTTCTAAAGGGATACCGTCAGTTGTTAAAATTTGTTTTGTTTCTGAGCTCATAAATAAAAAGGGCGGTTAACAATAACCGCCCTCTTAATATAATATAAAATTTTAATCTTTAAAACTTAAAATTAAAATCCTGCTTTCATTGCTTCCCATTTTTCACCAAGTTCTGTTCCATTATCAGCCCAGTAAAGTGGATCTACTAAGAAGTAATTTTTAGTGTTTGCTGGTGCAGTTGGCATATTAGGTACCATGTTTGTCTTACCATCTTTGTACCATGGCTCACCTTTTTCCATCACAGCAATAGATGATTTTCTCCAAGGAGCATATGCTATATATTTTGCACTTCCTGCTAAACCTTCTGTACTTGTCATCTCAGCTAAAGCTTTTTTAGCATCAGCTTCGTTTGGCGAACCTTTAACTAATACAAAATACTCATAGTCTAGACCTTGAGCATCCCATACTTGTACGATTGGAGCACCTTCTCCAACAGCAGCATTAAAGAATCTACCATTCCAGCCAGTTGCCATAACAACTTCACCGCTCATTAATAGTTCTGGTGGTTGAGCACCTGCAGACCAAAATACACATCCACCTTGTGGGTCTGTGCAAAGTTTTTTGATCTTATCCATAGCTCTTTGAACACCTTTGTCAGTGTTTAAAGCTTTATAGATTTTTGCTCCACCTTTACCTGGTTTGATACCATCTGCAGCTAAAGCAATCTCTAAGTTTGTTAGAGCGCCTTTGTAGATAGCTCTTTTTCCAGGGAATTTTTTAGTGTTAAAGAAATCTTTGATAGTCTTAGGAGTGCCTTTAACGTTATCTGAGTTATAAGCGTAGTTCCAAGAGTATAAAATATTTCCTACAGCACATTCACTTGGCATGCTAGTGAAAAAGTCTTTACTTGCAGGAGTTCCATCTGGAGCTGCTGGGAAGTCTTTATCAAAATCAAATTTAACAAATAAACCTTCATCACAGCCATTGATAGTATCCATAGCAAATACGTCCATTATATCCCACGTAATTTTGCCTGCTTCTTTTTGTGCTTTAATTTCTGATAATCCACCTGAGTAGTCGACCCAATTGATCGGTATACCTAACTTTTTAGCAGTAGGATCACCATAACCTAACTTTTGACTTTCTGTATAAGCTCCACCCCAAGACGCAACTGTTACTGCGAATGCTGATGTTGTTATAGAAAATAAAAAAGATAGGGCTAGTAATAATTTACTAATTTTTTTCATTTTTCCTCCGTTTAAACGTTTTGTATAAACACTATTACAACAAGATCGATAATGAGAGTCAACAGCCCTTTTTTACTTGTTTAATTGAGATATTTCTGGTGTTTATTTTGGATCTAGTGCTCTTGCATCTTCACTATTCCAACCAATCTTAATTTCATTTCCTAATTTAATATCTAGATTAGACGAACTATTTGGGACTTTAAGAATAAATTCAGAATTACCTAACAAATTAATTCTAACCCTAGTGTGATCTCCATGATAAATTACTTCCTCAATTTTTCCTTTATGAATATTGTCCATTTTATCACTTGGATTAATTAGAGCTCTTTCAGGTCTTAATGAAACTGTCGTTCTCTCACCTTTTCCTTTAACGGAAATTGGGTTTGCCAATATATCCGCACTCGCTAACTTAACTTTACACTTTCCGCCTGAAATATCAGAAACTTCTCCTGCAAAAGTATTATTCTCTCCAATAAATTCTGCCACAAAAGAATTAACAGGTTTTTCATATAACTCATCTGGACTTGAAAGTTGTTGGACCTTTCCATCATTAAAAACTGCAATTCGATTAGACATAGTTAATGCTTCACTTTGATCATGAGTTACATAAACAACAGTCACTCCGATACTTTCATGAATGTGTTTAATTTCATATTGCATACTTTCTCTTAAATTTTTATCTAAAGCCCCAAGAGGCTCGTCCATCAAAACTAATTGTGGGTCAAAAACTAAGGATCTTGCTACTGCTACTCTCTGTTGCTGACCACCTGATAATTGACCTGGCATCCTTTGTGCAAATCCTTGTAAGGATACCATAGATAAAGCTTTATCAATTTTTTTATCTGCTTCATCTTTTGGAATCTTCCTGACTCTCAACGGAAAAGCCAAATTTTCATATACTGTCATATGAGGAAATAAAGCATAGTTTTGGAAAACCATTCCTATACCTCTTTTATGTGGAGGAATACTGGAGATCGCATTTCCATCAAGGTATATTTCTCCATTGGTTGGTGTTTCAAATCCAGCTAGCATCATTAAACATGTGGTTTTACCTGATCCAGAGGGACCTAACATGGTAATAAACTCACCTTCTGCAATGTCTAATTGGAGGTCTTTGACAACTAAAACTTTGCCATCGTAACTTTTATCTACTTTATCAAACTTAACGAATTCTTTATTAACTGACATAAATTAAGTAACTATAAAACATTTGTAAGAAAAAATATCAACCTTAAATAATTAGCTTTTAATGTGAAGTTCTTTTGACATATTGCAAAATAGTTCTGATCCTTTGTCAGTAACTCTAATAGCTTCTGAAGCTTCAACACCCCAATCACCAAATTGCATAACAGCAATCATGTGAAAACAAACATTAGGTTTTAGAACAGTCATATCACCTTTATAAATATTCAATGTATGCTCTCCCCAATCTGGTGGATAGCCAATACCAATTGAATAACCAGTTCTTGATTTCTTTTCTATTCCGTACTTATCTAAAACTTTCCAGAAAGCTTGCGCTACATCATTAGCAGTATTATCTGGTTTAGTAGCGCTTATACCTGCATCAATTGCTTCAATAGTTTTTTTCATTGTATCGATTTTTAATTGATCAGGTTTTCCTAACAAAACTGTTCTAGCCATCGGAGCATGATATCTTTTAAAAACTCCTGATAATTCAATAATAGTTGCCTCACCCTCAACAAATTTGTCTTGTGATGCAGTCAAATGTGAAGCTGAAGTACCTTTCCCAGTTGGTAATAAAGTTGCAATACTTGAATACTCCCCACCAAATTCAGGCGATCCATAAAATAAAGATTTTTGAATTTCGCCAACAGCATCACATTGTCTAACTCCTGGTTTAATTACGTCAAAAGCTGTTTTCATTCCAATTTCAGAAATTTTTGCTGCAGATTTCATATAATTTATTTCAACATCAGATTTTACTAACCTCGCCCAATTAACCAGTCTCTCTGAATCTTTCAAATTTGCATTTGGTAAACCTTGTTTAATTTTTTCATAACAAAATGCTGTAAAATAATGAGCATCCATTTCTAATCCTATAGAAAGTTTATCCCACTTTTTATCTTTAATAACTTTAACTAAATAATCGTAAGGATGTTTTGGCCAACTATGAATATAATCTTCATCATAAACAATTATGTTTTCTTTTTTTAAATATGTTTTTATGTAAGCCCCTCCAGCATCTTGATCTCTTACAAAACATATAGGTTCATCAGCATTTATATGAACCACTGCACATTGAGCGTAATAAAATGACCAAGCATCATACCCCGTTAGGTAATTGATATTATTTGTGTCATGAGAAATCAAAAGTTCAATACCTTTTTCTTGCATCATTTTTTGAACTTTAGATAATCTTTTTTTGTATTCTTCTTTTGTAAAAAGCATAATTAAAAATTGGAAAACAAACTTCCAAAACCTTTGATGTTATTATTTTTTCCAATTTTTTCTAAAGTATCCCAAATCAATGTTTGATTGCTAGACAAAACAGGTTTGTTTAATTTTTTTTCTATTCTGTCTATAATGTTTAAAACCGGTAAGGCTGTACAAGAAATGAATAAAGCATCAGCATCTTCAATATTCATATTTATTAAAGAATCATAAATAAAATCTTGATCAACTTTTCCAATGTCATAATCTGCAGCTATATCTAAATATGAATTAGAGACCACATCAAATTTTTCCTCTTTAAAATATTCAACAACCTCATTATTTAGTTTTTTACTATACGGAGTAAAGATCGCTAATTTTTTGACCTTTAATTTTTTTAACGCTTTTATTGCAGCTGTGCTAGGAGTTGTTAACTCAGCCTTAGGTTTTGCTGCCCTTACTTTTTTCTCAATCACATCATAACCTGTTGCTATTGTTCCAGAGGTACATCCATAAACAACACAATCTATATCCTCATTGGGTAAAATATTATTTGTAACTTCAGTTACTTTATCAGACATTTTTATCAAATTTTCTTTCGTTAAGGGATTATAACATTCAATTCTGTTAACAAAAAAATCAATCTCTTTATCTTTAATTACGTTTATAAAATCCTTCTCAATCATAAAATCAGTAGCTAAAGCAATTAATCCAATCCTTGGATTAGAGTTTTTTTTAAACCGAGGTTCTATTTTGTTTAATTTCATACTAAATTAATATGAAACAAGTTTAGATTAATTAAACGCATTATAAAATAAGATAATTTGCTTGTTGAAAATCTTTACAAATCGGATTTAATTAAATTTATATAAAATAATTTTTAACTAAATATAGAGGATAATAATGAAAAGACTAATTGTTGCTGCTTTCATATTTGTTTCAACTTTTTCAACAAATGTTTTTGCAGAAATTAAAATGGGTATAATTTTGGGTTTCACTGGCCCTATTGAATCTCTGACCCCTGCTATGGCTGCATCAGCCGAGCTTGCTTTCAAGGAAGCTTCAGATTCTGGATCCCTACTAGGTGGAAAAAAAATTTCAGTGATAAGAGCTGACTCAACATGTGTAGATTCTGCTGCTGCAACTGCAGCCGCCGAGGGAGTTATTTCACAAGGAGTTGCAGCAATAATGGGTGCTGATTGCTCTGGAGTAACTGGTGCGATAGCATCAAATGTTGCGGTTCCAAATGGTGTTGTAATGATTTCACCATCAGCAACATCACCAGGATTAACAACTCTTGATGATAAAGGATATTTCTTTAGAACTGCACCATCAGATGCAAGAGGTGGTCAAATCCTAGCTGATATTACTAAAGACAGAAAAGTTAAAAGTGTTGCAATTACGTATACAAATAATGATTATGGAAAAGGTTTAGCAGATGTTTACAAGGCAGCTGTCGAAGCACACGGAATTAAAGTTACTACTGTAACTGCTCACGAAGATGGAAAAGCAGACTACTCTTCTGAAGTAGCAACTCTTGCCTCAGCAGGCGGAGATGCAGTAGCTGTAATTGGATATCTAGACCAAGGTGGTAAAGGAATTATTCAAGCTTCTTTAGACTCTGGTGCATTTGATAAATTTATTTTATCGGATGGAATGATCGGCCAATCATTAGTTGATACATTTGGAAAAGACTTAAGAAAATCTTTTGGTTCAATGCCAGGATCAACAGGAAAAGGTGCTGGAGTATTCTCTAAAGTTGCAAGTGGCGCAAACATAGATAGCTCTGGTCCATACACTGGTGAGTCATACGATGCTGCTGCTTTAATCGTTTTAGCAATGCAAGCAGGAAACTCAGCTGATAGAGCATCAATTGCAAAAAATGTGATGGATGTTGCTAACAGCCCTGGAACAAAAATTTATCCAGGTGAACTAAAAAAAGGTTTAGATTTATTAGCTAAAGGTAAAAAAGTTGACTACGAAGGTGCAACTGGAGTTACTTTTACTAGCGTCGGTGAAGCTGAAGGTTCTTTCTTGGAGCAAGAAGTAAAAGGCGGAAAATTTAAAACTAAAAAACAAAGATAATTTATCTTAAAATTAAAACCCCCAGCATTAATTTGTTGGGGGTTTTTTTTTAAAAAAATAAATATTTATCAGCCATATATAAAGCCCAAGCCAATGCAGCACCTGTAATGATATATTTCATAATCTTATTTTATTTCTATTTTTTCAGGAAGTATACCTTTTGGTCTATATCTCATTATTACCAAGAGTCCTATTCCCATCATTAAAAATCTAAAATATGGAACACTTTCAATTAAGTGTACTTTTAAAAAGTGTGTATCATCTAATCCAGCAGTAGTTAAATTAACTAAGTAAAGACCTATAGGTGCGGCCTCAATCCATAAGAACCAAACAACAAAACCTCCAAGAATTGCACCAAAGTTATTTCCACTTCCACCAACAATGACCATTACCCAAATCAAAAAAGTATATCTCAAAGGTCTATAACTTCCTGGGGTAAACAAGCCATCTTGAGTAACTAACATGGCACCCGCAATACCAACAATGGCTGAACCTAAAACAAAAATTAAAAGGTGTTGTTTAACAACATTTTTTCCCATTGCATTAGCTGCTTCCTCGTTATCTCTAATTGCTCTCATCATTCTTCCCCAAGGAGAATAAAGAGCTTTTTGAGTTAAGATTAATAAAATAATTACTACAACTAAAAATAATCCAGAGTAACAAAGTTTTACAAAAACTGATGATCCTTCGATTACAAGTTGATTTAAAGCTTTTTGTCTTTCAGTCAAATCAGTAATTATATTTAATTTACTTGAGTTAAATTTTTCGACAAGATTTATAAACCAATCTGTTTGTTGTAAATTTACTTCATAAGGTGCAGGTCTTTTTAATCCGATTACATTCTTAACACCTCTTGTTAACCAATCTTCATGTTTTATAATTGCAATAACAATTTCTGATATTAGCAAAGTTGCTATAGCTAAATAATCTGCCCTTAATCCTAAGGCCACTTTTCCTATAACAAAAGCTAATCCACCTGCAAAAAAAGCTCCAACAACCCAAGAAAAAATAATTGGAAGACCTAATCCTCCAAGAAAACCAGTTTTTGCTGGTTCTACATTTTCAATTGCCTCAATTCCAGGTTCTGAAATAAATCTTATGATTACAATTCCTAAAATTATAATAGCAGCTACAATGTAAGTTCTGTTTTTCGATTTCTTATAATTTTTTAAGATATATCTAACAGCTAATACCATCGCTATTATAAGAAAAAGACTAAATAAAATATTAGGTCCACCTGCACTCCAAGCTTCTTGAACTGGATCTACTGAAATTAAAACAGCTGCCAAACCACCTAAAGCTGTAAAACCCATTATTCCAAAGTTAATAAGACCAGCATATCCCCATTGAATATTAGCACCCATTGTCATCACTGCTGAAATAAGACAAAGATTAAATATTGATAGAGCAATGTTCCAAGACTGAAATATACCCACAAGGATAATTAATCCCATCATAATACTATATGCAGCAATTACGTTTAAATTTTTTCTCACAACACCTTCCCTTTAAATATACCTGATGGACGATAGAGCAAGACAATGACCAGTATTGAAAAAGATACTGCAAATTTATAATCCGTGGAAAGCAATTGAATTAAACCATCTGGCTCCATACTTTCAGGTAAAACATACATAAAAAATTTTCTATAAGCGTAAGTTAATAATATTTCTGAAAAAGCAATTACATATCCTCCTAGAAAGGCTCCAAATGGATTACCAATACCACCCACTATAGCTGCTGCAAATATTGGCAGCATATTATTAAAGTAGGTAAATGGTTTGAAGCTTTTGTCTAAACCATATAAAGCACCACCAATAGTAGCAAGGATACCTGCTATGATCCAAGTTGTCATAACAATTTTTTTTGGATCAATACCTGATAATAATGCTAAATCCTCATTATCAGAATACGCTCTCATACTTTTTCCTGTCTTAGTTTTATTTAAAAACCAAAACAGAGTTGAAACTAAAATCAATGTAACAATAATTGTAATAACTTGAGTAGATTTTATCGCGAGACCTTCGTTTAATCCTGTCATTTCTTTAAATTCACCTGCTTTAATCAAAAATTTTTCTCCATCAAAAAATCTTCTATCAGAGGGTCCAATAATTATACGGACCACTGCTTGAGTAACAAACATTACTCCAATGCTTACCATTGCTAATTGTACAGGGGGGCTTTTTTTTGTTCGGTAATATTTAAAGACAAATTTATCTATTATTAACATGTAACCAACCATGAAAATAATTGCAAAAGGAATTGCTAGAAGGGCTGTAGGTAAAACCCCAAAACTAATTCCAACAGACTGGAAGTAGAAAGTGAATAAAATCACAAACATTGTCCCAAAAGACATCATGTCCCCTGTAGCAAAGTTTGCAAATCGTAAAATCCCATATACCAATGTTACAAAAATTGCACCGAGTGCCAGTTGAGATCCGTATGCTAAAGCTGGAACAAAAATGTAATTTAATAAAAGTGTAATTGCATTTACAAAGTCCATATTAACCGCCTAGAAATGAGCTTCTTACTCTTGGGTCTTCTAGTAGTTCTTTTCCAGTTCCAGAGTGTCGGTTCTCCCCAGTCACCAGAACATAACCCCTATCAGAAATATTTAATGCTTGTTTTGCATTTTGCTCAACCATTAAAATTGCTACGTTCGTTCTTTTTACTTTTACGATATGATCAAATAATTCATCCATCACAATAGGTGATACGCCAGCAGTTGGTTCATCCAACATTAATACAGAGGGCTTGATCATAAGTGCTCTACCTAATGCAACTTGTTGTCTTTGTCCTCCAGATAACTCACCAACTAATTGATTTTTTTTTTCTTTTAGAATTGGAAATAATTCAAAGATTTCATTAATAGTCTCTTTAAATTCGGTGTTTATTAAGAAAGCACCCATCTCTAAATTTTCCTCCACCGTCATACCTGCAAAAACATTTTTTGTTTGAGGAACGAATGAGATGCCTTCTTTTACTCTGTCTTGTGGAGAAAGTTTTGAAATATCTTTACCATTGATAATTACTGAACCAGATTTTAAATTCAATAAGCCTAACATTGCTTTCATCGCGGTAGATTTTCCAGCTCCATTAGGTCCAAGGATCGATACTATTTCTCCTCTTTCAACATTTACCGAACATGAATTAATTATGTCTGGGCCATTTCCATATCCACCGGTCATGTTATTCCCTTCAAAAAATGCCATTTAATTATCCTTTAATTTTGAGCCTCTACCTAAATAACTTTCAATAACTTTTTCATCTTTTTTTGCATCCTCAACTGAACCTTCGAAAAGGACTGAGCCTTCCGCCATTACGATCACTGGATCACATAATCTTCCTATAAAATCCATGTCATGTTCGATCATACAAAAAGTGTAACCTTTTTCTTTATTAAGTTTTTCAATAGCAGTTCCAAGATCCTTTAGTAAAGTTCTATTAACACCAGCACCTACCTCATCTAACAATACTAATTTTGCATCAACCATCATTGTTCGACCTAGTTCTAACAATTTTTTTTGTCCTCCGGATAAATTTCCTGCTAATTCATTTTTTAAATGACCAAGATTAAGAAAATTAATGACCTCCATAGCCTTTTCTTTAATTTGACTTTCTTCTTTTGCAACTAATGAGGGTTTTAACAAAGCATTAACCAATTTTTCTCCAGATTGATTTCCTGGAACCATCATTAAGTTTTCTAAAACAGATAAATTTGTAAATTCATGAGCTATTTGAAAAGTTCTTAGCAACCCTTTTGAAAATAATTCATATGAAGGAACATCAGTAATGTTTTCATTATTAAAAATCACACTGCCAGCAGAGGATTTTAAATTTCCAGCAATAAGGTTAAATAAAGTGGTTTTGCCAGAACCATTCGGTCCAATAATACCTGTAATAGTTCCCTTTTTAACTTTAAGAGAACACTCCGATACTGCCGCTAGTCCTCCAAAATATTTTGACAAATTATTAATTTCTAAAATATTTTGTGACATTAATTATTTGCTTAGTCTTTTGTGTATATCATTCAAAGTTTTTACAACTGAATTATAAACACCTTTACTTCTCATAAGTTCAAGACCTTGCTCATTTAATCCTTTAGGGGTTTGAGACTCTTTTACTAAATATTTGAGTTCCTTCTTTGAGTTTACGACTGCATCTTCAGACAAAGCTACAAATAGAGAAGTAATATATTTCTGTGCATCTTGTCTCTTTACTCCTTTTTTTACCAACCAATCACTCATGATCTTTAAAATTTCATAATAAGCAGCCATCATTCCCGATGTTGACCAAAAATTAATTGATAACTTTTCATTTTTAATCTCTACAGTTGAGCCAAGTTTATCAAAAAAACTTTTTACTTTTTTATTTGGAGGACAAATTGGAACTGGTCCTTTTTTTAAGGAAATTGGAGGTAACGGTATCGCTCTTACTATGTCTGATTTAACTTTTATTATTTTTTTCAATTGGGGTATCGTGATTGTTGAAATAAAACTTATTACAGTTTGATTTGATCTAAATTTAAGATTCTTTAATATTTTTTTACCTACAGTTGGTGTGACAGCTAGAAATATCCAACTGCAACTATCAATTATTTTTTGATTATTTTTTTCGATAGAAATTTTTTTAAATCTTTTTTTGAGATTTTTGGAGATTTTATTATTCCGTGAAGAAACAAATATCCTGTTATATTTTATAGATGAATTACAAATACCAGTTATAACTGATGATGTAATTTTACCCGTTCCAATAAAACCTAATTTCATAATTTAAATACTTATAAAGAATTGTTTATATTAATTAATAAAAAAAGAACCCCTTATTCTTAATAATTCTCTACTTAAATCTTTATTTTCTTTAAAAGGTCTTCGTCCATGAAGCCAAAAATAGTTGTTTGCTACAATTGAAGATCCCACTGGAAGTTTTGTGATTATCTTATTTTTACTCTCTTCTAAGTTGTCAGATAACTTTTGTAAAAAAATACCTTGTTTCATATTTTTTGGTTCTGGAAACTGATCTATATAAGAAATTTGAGCTCTACCGTTTTGATCTGTTGAAAATATAGGATGTTCAACTTTATAGTCTATATTTTTACTTTTTGGTGATCCCCAAAGAAAATTTTCCTGTCCTGTTGGATCATTAAACAATTCATCACAATGTTCCCAATCATCGAGATGCAACATGGCAGTTTCACCACCTTCTGCATTTCTTTCCTCTAATTTTGACATTAATAACCAATCAGTTTTCTCTTTTACGTAAGTGCCATCTGTATGAAGATCCATGTTTGTATACGCTTTCCTTAAATAAGAGTCGCTTTTATCGATGTGCTTTACATGAAATCTTGCATAATATTTACCAGCCATAGCATCGTAATTAGGTATACCTACTAAATGAGAGATGGCAGTTGATAATTTAACTAAAAAATTATCATCAATTTTTGAATTTAAATTTTGAGGTTTAATAATAAAACATCCTGTATTTCGATCTTTTAAAATTTCATTTAAAAATTTTGATAATTTATTATTACTCAAGTCGTCTAAACTTTTTGCAATAGTGAATCTTGTAAAAGGTTTGTATTCTAGGGCAGTAATATCGAACTTATTAAATGGAAAAATGAGTTTACTCAAAACTTCATCGCTGATGTCAATATTGACAATTCTAGATGACAGTTCGTGTTTTTCTATTTGAAATCCATCAATCTTTTCGCTCATACAAAACTTGTAATTAGAGATAGGATGATAGCAGAGAAAATTGTAGGGTAAACTAAATTTTTTTTAGTTAAAAAGAAAATAATTATACATAAAGAAACCACAAAAATTCTGACTGATAAATCTACTTCTGCTAAAGATCCTAATGGAAAAATAACTATTCGAGCAATTAATGCAGCAAGAGTTGAATAAGCAAGACAATTAAACCATCTGAACATTTTTGAAGTTTCTTTAATTTTTTCTGAACTAACAACTCCTAAAAATCTTGATAAATATGTGGCTAAAGATGTGACAAATATAACAATTAAGATATTACCTGCCATTTTTTTCTCCAATTAAAAACGCTATAGTTCCAGCAGTGAAGCCACCAAACAAGATACACCACTCAGCTGATAAAAAATAAAAAATAGGACCAAGCGTTGCACCCAAAATAACCGATAAACTTATTTGAAAAGTTTTCATAGCACCAACCATCATGCATATAAAATATATTGGATTTATAATTGCTAGACCAATAAGTATGTCTTTGTTAAAAAAATCGGAAGCTACATAGCCAATAATTGTTGAGAATATCGCAACAGACCAAGTTGCTACTCCAATTCCAATCCAAAAATCAATTCTATTTTCTTTTTCTATATTTTCATAATTATCCTTCATTATCAGCCAAGAAGAAACTGCTATAAAATGACAGGACAAATAATATTTCCATCTTGGCTGGTCTTGATGCATCAACAACGGCATTAGCGCGACTGTCATTGGATATAATCTCGCATTAACCAACCAAACGGCTAAAAAAATATTTATCAAAGATGCTCCAATTAACATTGACTCAGCCATCACTAGTGAACCAGGTAAAGCGTATGTGAGGAAAGTTGAAAAAATACTTTGTTGAATTGTGAAACCTAAATTTTTTAATAGTGCGCCTATAGCTATAAAACTTGCACCTAAAGCTATGGCAGGACTACCAACACCTTTTATAGCACTGAAGCCTTTTAAAAAATATTTTGAACTAATCATTAACCACCCAAAAACAGGCGACCAACATCCGGATTATTTAAAAGATCATCCCCTTTACCTGCAATTGCAGTCTGACCAGATACTAGCACATAACCAATATCTGCGAACTCGAGTCCTTTTTTAGCATTTTGTTCAACTAAAATAATTGTCTTTTTTTCATTCTCTTGGAGATCTCTTAAAATTTCAAATACCATATCAATATACCTTGGTTCTAGACCAATTGATGGTTCATCAACTAATAAAACTGATGGCTTCATTACCAATGCTCTTGAAATTTCTAACAATCTTCTTTCTCCACCTGATAATACTTTTGCAGGTTGGTTTCTTCTGTTTCTTAATCTTTCATATTTCTCAAAAATTCGCTCAGCTTCCGCGTAAGACTCTTCCGTTTTTTCTTTAATAAATCCACCCATTAATAAATTTTCCTCCACGGTCATATCTGGAAAGACAGAATTATCCTGTAGTATGTATGCTATTCCAACAGTTTTCAATTTTTCAGCTGGTGTTAAATTTGTGATTTCTTTTCCGTCTATTTCTATTTGCCCTGAAAAAATATTTGTAAAACCATAAATAGAGTGAAGAATAGTAGATTTACCAGCTCCGTTTGGTCCAATCAGACATAAAGATTGAGCCTTACTAACGAATAGATCGAAATTATGAAGAATTTCCATTTTACCATATCCAGCATTCATATTTTTAATAGTAAGATGAATATTATTTGGGGATAATTTTTTTAAGTCTTCTGCTACTGGAGCTTTTCCTAAAACTTCGTATTGATTTGACATTATTGTGCTCCTAAGTACGCATCTATTACACGTTTATCATTTTTAATTTCGTCAGGTGTCCCATTAGCAAGCATCTTACCATGTGCTAAACAATAAATACTTTCTGCTAGTTGCATAATAACTCTCATATTATGTTCAATTACCAAAAGTGTAATACCAAAGTCTTGATTCACTTTAATTAATCTATCGATGATACCATTTATAAGAGTAGGATTGATCCCTGCAGTAGGCTCATCTAATAGTAACATTTCAGGTTCATTCATCAAAGCCATTGCTAGCTCTAGAAGTTTTTGTTGACCAAAAGATAAATCTCCAGCCCTTAATTTTCTTTTTTGATAAAGTCCAACGAAGTTCAGAAGATTTTCTGCTTTTTCTGCTAAATCTTGTGGAATTTTTGAGAATATTTTTAATATACTTTCATCACTACCTTTATGACTAATTAACATATTATCTACGCAATTTAGTTTTCCATAAATTCTAGTTTGCTGAAAAGTTCTAAGTAAACCAAGTTTTGCAATAACAGGGACGGGTAAGTCTGAGACTTCTTTATCATTAAATTTTATTGAACCATTATCTATTGGATATGTTCCAACAATAGAATTGAACAGTGTTGTTTTACCAGATCCATTTGGACCGATCAGTCCAAATATCTTACCTTTTTCTACTGACATTGAAATATCTACATTAGCTTTTACACCACCAAAAGATTTACTAACATTGTTTACTTCTAAAATACTCATTTAAGTTCTACTTGAGCCTTTCGATCTTTTTCATCAATTACTTCACCAAATTTTTCGGGATATTTTTCTCTTAACCAGCCCATAATCCCTTCAGGAAAATAAATTACGATTACAACAATTAAAACTCCTAAAGCAACATACTGCCAACCTAAAAAGAATGTCCAAAACCCTTCTTTGAAAATATGAAATACTGTTGCACCAATAACTGGTCCCCATAAAGTTCCTTTGCCTCCTAGGATTGCCATTAAAACCATGAACACTCCCATTTCTCTACCATCAAAAGCAACATCAGTTGAGTCGATGTATCCAACTAGTCCTCCCATAATACCACCTGCTAAACCACAAAAGAATGCAGATACCATCCAACCAATAATTTTATATTTCATTGTTTCAATACCCATTGCCTCAGCTTTATCCTCATTATCTCTAATCGCATTTAAGATTAATCTAAATCTTGTTGAATAAATTGCTCGTACCGCAACAAAAGTTAATATGAGAGCTCCAAAACTTAAAAAGTAAAAAAATTCTCCCCTTGCTTCAAGACCGCCAACCTCAGGAAATGGAGGAGTGGTAAACCCCTGACCTGCACCTATAATTTCTATACCTCCAGAAATTTCTCCTGCTGCAACACCTAAACCTAAAGTACAAATAGCAAAATAATGTCCTCTTAAACCTAAAATCGCATATCCAATTAACCCAGCTACTATTGTTGGAACTACTGCAGCTACAACAAGTCCAACAGCCATACCTTGAAAAAATTGAGCTGGAGTATGAACAAAAGTTTTTTCACCTCCACTTTCTGTCCATTCTGCAAGAGGGAAAAACATACCAACTTGAACAGATGCACATAAATACATGCCTAAACCATAAAATAGTATATTCCCGAATGTATTGTATCCCATTTCACCACCCTGAATATTCCAAGTTGTAGCTAAAACTATCAATACACATAGAATGGATAATTGAACTTTAAATGCAGGAAAAACAAATGGTGCCACCAATCCAAAGATTAGAATTGCTGAATATAAAAGAATATTTTTACTCATTATTTTAGATACTCTCTCTTCCTAGACAGTTTAAATCTTCTGTAAACGAGAATTAAAACTAATAATAAAAATACTGCACCAATTCTAAATTCAGTTCCTAAAATATAGTCAGCAAATTCCTCAAAAACTCCAAGTCCCATTCCAGACATTGCTACTCCTGGTAAATTACCAAGTCCTGCAACAATTACGATCATAAAAGACCTTATTGTATATGGTAATCCCATGTATGGATGAATTGTAAATGTAATAGATATTAATGCACCTGCCACCCCACAAAGCGCAGCATTAATTCCAAATGTAGCTGCATAAACTTTCTCGGTATCAACTCCCAAAATCTTTGCAGCTCTTGCATTCTGTGCAGTCGCTCTAATTGCACGACCAAGTTTTGATTTTTTCATGTAAATTACTAAACAAATTGCAAAAACAATACTGATTACCGCTGAAAAGATTTTTGAATTAGGTAAAGTAACATTGTTATCAAATAACATTGTTGTTCCATAACCTGAATTAGCCAGAACGACATCTGCGCCAAATGCAAAATTCATTAACTGCATAAATAAAATACTTATTCCAAAAGTTGCAAGAATAGAGATGAATAAATCTCGATCGACTACTTTGTTAATTACTAATTTGTAAATTCCAACTCCAATAAAATACATTATTATTGGAGAAACAATTACACCCCAGGCTGGATGTATTCCATAAAGATACATGAAGTAAGCAATGTAGCCTCCAAGAATGACTAGGTCACCTTGTGCAATATTAATGATATTCATAACTCCCCATTGCAATGCCATGCCGTATGCAATCAAAGCAAATAAAATACCAAGAAGTAATCCATCCAAGCAAGCTTGAACAGTAATCATTGGATATTGGAAAACCATGAAATCCATAATCAACTCTTAAAAAAAAATACCCCCTAGAATTTAGGGGGTATTTATAGATTAGTTTTTATCTTTCAGACCACTTAGGAATTGGGTGAATCAACTTCGCTGAAGCCCATTTAGTTGGAGCTACAACTTTGTTTTCACATTTTCCTGAGCCATCACACATTACCTGGAAAAGAACCATCGGCTTGTCAACGTTCTGACCACCTTCTGCGAACTTTATATTTCCATAAAATGTTTGCATATTAGTAGCTGCAAGAGCATCTCGTACTTTTTTTTGATCAAAAGAATTTGCTCTCTCAAATGCATCTTTAAATACTAACAGCGCAGCTGAAGACTCTGCTGACTGATACGGCGGATCATAACCAAACTCTTTTTCAAAGTCTGCTGCATATTTCATACCGTCTTTAAAGAAATTATCTTTATAAGTTAATGTCTTATGCCATTGAGATGCGCATAAAGCATACTGTGAATTCTTACCATGTTGTTTTGATAATTTCGCAGCATCGCAGTGTGTCATCGCTAGCATAGGGACATCTACTTTCATTTCAGCTATTTGTCTAATTGCAGTCAGTGCACCTTTTGTATGACCTGATACTACAAGAACATCTGGCTTCATTTGTTTTACCTTAACTAATGTAGCAGCCATATCATTTAACTCTTTTGGTAATTTATCGTCTATTACTTTTTTAGAGCCTGTTCTTTTAATCGCATCAAGCACTCCCAATCTTACATCTTGAGAAAATGCATCTTGTTCGAATGCCATTGCAACTGTTACTGGTTTACCGTTATTCTTTTCAACTGCTAAATCTATAGCAACATCAAGATATAAGTTTGCTGGAGCTAACACTGCAAATAGATATTTGTATCCTTTTGTAAACAAAGATCTAGAAGCACCATTTGCTTCAACCATTGGAACACCATATTTTTCTGTAACCGGTGCAATTGCTTTTGTTAAACCTGAACTATATGGTCCAAGCATGAACTCAACACCATCTTGTGAGATTAATCTTTCTGCTAACTGAGCTGCTCTTTTTGGGTTTGATTCATCGTCATAATAAATGATTTCAAACTTATAAGTTTTTCCACCAACTTTTACTCCACCCATGCTGTTAATTCTATCAACAGCCATGTTGTAACCATTTTGTGTATGAACACCATTAGATGAATATTTTCCAGTTAATGAAATGGCAGCACCTAAGACAATCTTATCTCCAACAACTTTTGCAAATGATACAACTGAAGTTGAAAATAAAATTACTACTGCAGAAATAAAACTCAAGATTATTCTATTTATTTTCATTTTATTTCCTTTTGTTATTAATTAATTAATACTTAATTTAATAAATAATTTTAAAGTATTGCAAGTGGCAAAAAAACTTTACATATGTGCTAATACTGTTGTGTTACAATAATAATTAAGGCTATGATTACCAAAACACTCGCTGAGATTGTATTAATTGTTTTTGGATTTGTTTTTATCCATGTAATAAGTTTTTGCGCCAACAGAGCGTAACCAATCAAAGAAATAAAATCTAAAATAACATAAGTAGTTATTAAAATAAAAAATTGGACGATGTAATTAGCACTAAAGTCAATAAATTGGGGGAAAATTAAGGGAAAGAACAACCAAGCCTTAGGACTTGTACCTGCAACTAAAAAACCATCTTTATAAAAAGAAAAAGTTCCTTTTGAGCTAATTATTTTCGAATTAATATCTTTTGGTGAAGATTTGTAAACATCATAAGCTAAATAAATTAAATAAATTACACCAATCCATTTAAAAATATTTAGTATATTTGGATTGTCAGATAAAAAAGAACCGATGACAAAAATTACTAGAGTTGCCTGTAGTAAATTTGCGGTAACATCTCCAAAGGCTGTCCAAATACAATTTTTAACTCCATAATTCATTGAATAAGAAATGATTACTATTCTAGGGGTACCAGGTGTAATAAATAAAAAAATAATAATCTGTAAGAAAAGGATAAAATCTAGGGGGAGCATAAAAAAAAAGATAGTCCTTAAAAACCGGGAGCTAAAGATGGCTAAGAAGGACTATCAAATAATAATATATCAGGTCTTAAAAAAAATGCATTATAGATTTTTTTGAAATATAAGGGATTTATGAAAAAAAAAGGTCACAGGCCTATCACTAAAGTCAAAAATCCTGAGCCAAGCATTGAAAGTCCAGATTGGGTCATATGGGCTGCCTGGGCTGACAGGATCACATTTGAGGAAATTAAAAAAAAAACTGGTTACGCAGAATCTGATGTCATAAGAATAATGCGAAGATCACTCAAACCCTCCTCATTTAGATTATGGAGAAAAAGGATTCATGAAAAAAGTATCAAACATAGAAAGAAATTTGAATACTCTCGAAAACAAATATCTAGTAAAATTAAAAAAGATGATTATCTATAGTCTATGAAAAATGTTACAATATATACTGGACCATACTGTAATTATTGCGATGCAGCAAAACGATTATTAACAAGAAATAATGCACCTTATAAAGAAATTAATGTAGCTGAGGTCGATGGTGCAAAAGATGAAATGATAAAGAAAGCTAATGGAAAAAGAACAATACCACAAATATTTTTTGATGATCAGCACGTCGGTGGTTATGATGAAGTTAGAGCTTTAGAAAAAGAAAATAAACTCCAAGAAATGTTAAAATAATTTTATTTTTGTTTAAAGATTAAACAAATACCATTATTACAATACCTTTTGCCAGTTGGTTTTGGTCCATCGTCAAATACATGACCATGATGAGCGTTACAATTTTTACAATGATATTCAGTTCTAGCATAACCTATTAAATGATCTGTTTTTGTTTCAAATACATCTGGTAAGGATTCATAAAATGAAGGCCATCCAGATCCACTTTCATATTTTGTTTTTGAATCAAATAACTTTATATCGCAATTAGCACAATGATAAGTTCCTTCTCGCTTTTCATTATTTAATTCACTTGATCCAGGTCGTTCAGTGCCTTCTTCAAACATAATTAATTTTTGTTCTGCTGTGAGATTTGGATTTTTTTTATTCATAATTACTAAATTAATTTAGCACATGACTGGTGCAAAAAAGAGTGTAATTCAACAAGTTTATCAATATTTTTATTGTAACCACCTCCTAAAACTCCACAAAGGGGAATTCTTTTAGAAAAAAAATTTTCTGTAACAATTTCATCTCTTTTTTTTATACCATCATCTGAAATCTTTAATTTACCTAAACGATCATTAAAATGGATGTCAACCCCTGCAATATAGAAAACAAAATCAAAATTTTCTTTATTTAATTTATTTAAATGAAATTTAAGTATATTTAAATATTCCTTATCCTCCGTATCATTTTCAAGCTCAACATCGCAATCGCTAATTGATTTTTTGGCAGGATAATTTGATTTTGAATGCATACTAAAAGTAAAAACATTTTTATTATTCTTGAATATATCTGAATTACCGTTTCCTTGATGAACATCCAAATCAACAATTAATATTCTTTTTGCCAATTCTCTATCTAATAGAAATTGAGAAGCAACCGCTACATCATTAAAAACACAATATCCTGCACCACTATCATAATTCGCATGATGACTTCCACCTGCAGTATTACAAGCAATACCATGATTTATTGCAAGTTTAGACGCAAGCACTGTTCCTCCAGTTGCAACCAACGACCTTTGAACTACGCTATTAACTAATGGAAAACCAATTTTTTTAACTCCAATTTCATCTAGTGTTTTATTTTTAATTTCTTTAATATATTTTTCAGAGTGAGCACCTTTTAAAGTTTCATCTGAACATGGATATGGTTTGTGAAACTTTGTTACTATCTTATTCTTTAATAAAAAATCTGCAAGATCACCAAATTTATTAATAGGAAATTTATGATCATCGCCAATTTTAGCAAAATAATCTTCATGATTAACTACAGGTAAATCCATTTTACTCAATTACCCGAATTGGTTCGCCATTAACACAAGCCTCTAGTGACTCGATCATTTGAGTAAAATAAATGTGATAATTTTCAGCCGTCACATATCCAATGTGAGGTGTTAATAAAGCATTTGGTAAAAATCTTAATTTATTATTTTCTGATAAAGGCTCTTTTTCATAAACATCTAATCCAGCACCTGCAATCACATTTGTTGATAATGCAATTATCAAATCGTCTTCGTTTATTATGGGACCCCGAGAGGTATTAATTAAAAATGAGGTCTTTTTCATCTTATCCATTTCTTTAAGAGTAATACAATTTTTATATCTCTCTCCACCTTGTACATGAATAGATAAAAAGTCAGAGTTTTTTATTAGATCTTCTTTACTACAAGGCAGAACATCTAATTCTTTACAGGTGTCTAAATTTAAATTTTCACTCCAAGCCATCACCTGCATACCAAATGCCTTGCCAACCTTAGCAACCTGCGTTCCTACTTTTCCGAGGCCAATCAAACCAAGAATTTTACCTTTTAATTCTACACCAATTGAAGTTTGCCAATAACCTTGATACATATTGTCAATTTCCTCTTTTAAGTTTCTTGCTAATCCAAGTATTAATGCCCAAGTTAATTCAGGTGTTGGATTAGTATTGCTCTCAGTACCACTGACAACAATTTTTCTTTTTTTCGCGACATCTAAATCAATTGATTTATTTCTTAACCCACTGGTGATTATAAATTTTAATTTATTTAAATTTTCTATCAAATTTTTTGTTATAGGAGTTCTTTCTCTCATTATAAGGAGAGCCTCAAACTCTGCTAATTTCTCTATAGCATCAGCTTCATCCACAAAAGGCTCACTAAAAATTTTTATTTCATATTTTCCTGATAATTTTTTTAGATCCACAAATTGTTGTGAAACATTTTGATAATCATCTAAAATTGCAACTTTAAGCATAAATTTTTTTATTAGATAAATAAATGCCAGACAATATGAAAAATGCTCCTACAAAATGATACATTTCAAATTTTTCTTTGAAAATAATAATAGCCATAATGGCACTAAATAACGGCATTAATTGAATAAACATAGAAGCTCGATTTGGACCAATTAACTCAATACCCTTTTGCCAAAAATAATAAGCAGCTATAGCTGGAAAAATTGCTACATAAGTTAATATTAAAAAAAAATTTTTATCTAAATTTAATTCAAGACCGATTGATTTTTCATAAAAAAATTGTGGAATTAAAAACAGTATCCCTACAGAAACCATTAATTGTATCAATGTAAATTGTGAAAATTTAAATTTATTTTTTTTTAGTAAAGTTGAATAAAGAGACCAGGTAATTACACAAACCAACATCCATATATCACCTTTATTAAAATCTAGAGAAATTATCTTTTGAAAATCTCCATTAGAAATTATTGAGCCTATTCCAACTATTGAAACTAATAATCCAATTAACTGAAAAATATTTGTTTTTTCAATTTTCATTAATGATGAAAGGACAATTGTTGCTGCTGGAATAGCTGAAAGCATAAGCACAGCATTAATTACTTGTGTATAATTAAGAGCAAAATAAACTACAGAATTAAATGTACTTATAGTAATTACTCCCATAAAACTAATTACAAGCCAATTTTTTTTTATATAGTATAGATTTTTGAAAATTTCTTTGTAGGTAAAAGGTATTAGAATAAACCAAACAGAAATCCACCTAAAAACATTTAAAGTTAAAGGAGGAATATCAAATAATGTTGCAAATTTTCCAACTATAAAGTTGCCTGACCAACAAAATGTTGCAAGCACTAAATATAGGTATGCTAAATAGTTTTTATTAGTCACAAAATCAAGAAAATCTTCTTGAGCTATAAGGATCTAAGTTTAAATTTGTATTTTCTTTAGCTATCATTCCAGAGACTATCTTTCCAGATATTGGACCTAATGTCCATCCTAAATGATGATGTCCAAAACAATAAAACACATTTTTATAATTTTTAGATGGACCCATTACAGGCAAAAAATCTGGTAATGTTGGCCTGAAGCCTAACCACTCATCTTCATGCTCAGGAAGATCCCCTAACATATACTTTGCATTATTAATTAAATTATTAATTCTCAATTTTGAGGCGGGATTATCTAAACCACCAAATTCAACGGTGCCGACTACTCTTAAACCTTGTTCCATTGGCGTTATACCGAAACCTCTATTATGAAATATGACTGGTCTACTTAAAAGATGATCACAATCTTTAAAATGAACATGGTAACCTCTCTCTGTATCTAATGGAATTTTTTCATCCAAGTTATCAGTTAGTTTCTTAGAAAAAGCGCCACAAGTTATTACAATCTTATCACATCTGAAACTTTCATTTTCACTCTGCAAAATAGGGCTCTCTCCCTCAAAATTAATATTTAAAATATTCTTTTTTTGAAATTTTCCACCTTTTTTTAAGAAAAGTTCAAAAAGTTTTAATAAAATCTTTTTTGGGTTTCTGGCATGTCTTGCGTATGGGTAATAAACTCCTGCATGATAAAATTTTTTAAGATTTGGTTCCAAATCATGTATATCTTTTTTATCAACGAGTTGTTGTTTGACACCTAACTCTTCTCTTACTCTAATTTCTAGTTCTCTACTTTTTAGATTTTTATCATTCCAAACATAAAGAATGCCTTTATTTTCAACTAAGTTTTCTAGACTAATTTCCTCAAATAATTCGTCATAAGCAGGAAGAGCTAAATCTAAAATTTGGTGCATATTTTTAGCAGTGTGCATCATTTTGCTTTTAGTCGTATTAAAAATAAATTTCAAAAACCAAGGAATCATTTTTGGCACATAGTTCCATTTTAAAGCTAAAGGACCTGTTGAACTTAATAACATTGCAGGGACATCCATTAAAATATCTGTTCTATTTAGCGATAAGGATGCGTATGGTGAAAAGTGACCTGCATTACCATATGAGGCGACAGGACTACCAGGTTTCTCTCGATCAAATATTGTTACTTTAAAACCTTTTTTTTGTAAAAATAAAGCGTTAGAAATACCTTGAATACCAGCACCAATAACGCCTATATTTAAATTTTTATTCATTTAAAAAATATACAATTATTCTTCCAAAAAATTTAAGCGACAAATTATACTTAGGCGATTAATTGTTGGCTGTGTACCCTCGCACTCATCACTATTCCAAAGCCGATCATGGTGGCTAGCATTGAAGAACCTCCATAAGACATTATCGGCAAAGGAGATCCAACTATAGGTAGCAAGCCTAGAACCATGCTCATATTTATTGTAATGAAAACAAAAATAGCAGCTCCAAATCCATAACAAAAAAGTTTTGCAAAATAACTTCTAGAATTAGCTCCAATAGCAATTATGCGATAAATTATGATAATATAAACTACTAATAAAACCACTGAACCAACAAAACCAAACTCCTCTGAAAAAAGAGTAAATATAAAGTCAGTGTGTTTTTCTGGCAAAAATTCCAAATAACTTTGAGTACCTTTTAAAAAACCTTTGCCAAAAATACCTCCAGATCCAACCGCAATTTTAGATTGAATAATCTGATAACCTGCGCCTAGAGGGTCTTTGTCTGGATTTAGAAAAGTTAAAACTCTCAGCTTTTGATAAGGTTTTAAAAACGCTATTACAAATGGTAATGAAATTACAAATCCTAACATAGTATAAATAAAATATTTGTGATTAATTCCTGCAAACCACAAAACAGCTATTCCACTAACAGCAATTAATAATGAAGTGCCCAAATCAGGCTGAATTATCACAAGACCCATTGGTAATATAATTATTATTATTGAAGTTAAAATTGTATAGACAGAATTAACATTCTCTAATTTCATCCTATGAAAGTACTTTGCCAAACATAAAATTATAAATATTTTCATAAGTTCTGATGGTTGTAAATTTATAAAGTATAAGTTCATCCATCTTTGTGACCCTGAGGAAGTTATTCCAAAAAAATAGGTCCATACTAAAAGACCTACCACACCCAAGTAAGACAGGTAACCAATAGAAAACCAAAATTTAATATTAATGAATGAAATAAAAAGCATCATCATTGTAAAAATCATTAACTTTATAAAATGACTTTTTGTATGAAATAAAATCTTTCCACCATCGGTCGAATACATCGTTGCTAAACTGATAAAACCAAGCAATAAAATACAAATGAGTAAAATATAGTCAAAATTTTTAAATTTTTGAAAAAAAGTAAAATTGTTATTTGTTAATCTGGTATGTTGATACATCTAAATCTCCAAATATTTTTTTTCATTAATTGATTGTCTCATTTCATGTCGATCAATAATAAGTTTAAATAATTTCTTTGCCATTGGAGCGGCAGTTGTGCTTCCATTGCCGCCATGCTCCACAACAATACTTAATGCATATCTTGGATTAACATAGGGACCATAAGCAATATATAAAGCATGATCTCTTTGTTCGTAAGGAATCTCAGAAGTTTTTAAATCTAATTCTCTTTCTCGTTCAGTAATTTTTTTAACTTGAGCTGTACCTGTTTTACCAGCAAATTGGTATTTTGGATTGTCAATTCTTGATCGATAAGAAGTTCCCATTACTTCATTGGTAGAGCCAAACATTGCATCTTGGATAATTCTCATATTTTTAGAATTTTTATAAAGGGGAGTGTAATAATCACTTGGTTTTATTTTATCATTATCATTTATAACTATTTTTGGATATATCTTATATCCACCATTAGCAATTTGTGCTGTCATTAAGCATAATTGAATTGGTGTGGTTTGAATATAACCCTGGCCAATTCCAGTAATTATTGTTTCTCCTAATAACCATCCTTTACCTAAAGCATTTTTTTTCCATTGAGTATTTGGAATCAATCCATCTTTTTCAATTTCGAATAAGTTATCAAAAACTTTTTTTCCTAATCCAAATTTTTTCGCAGTTTCGCTTAATTTATCTACTCCAAGTCTTCTTGCTATCTCATAAAAATAAGTATCACATGACATCTTCATAGCGTTTCTTAGACTAACATATCCATGACCCTCTTTTTTCCAACAATGATAGGTTTGATCATACATTTCAGTTTTACCAGTACATCTAACTGTAAAGCTCGTATTTATAATTCCATTTTCTAAAGCGGATAAGGCTACAATGGGTTTCAATGTCGAACCTGGAGAATATCTACCTTGCAAAGTTTTGTTCAATAGTGGTTTCAATGGATCATTACGGATTATTTGCCAATTATCTTGGCTAATACCGAAAACAAATAAATTTGGATCAAATGAGGGAGACGAGTGCATAGCAATAACTTCACCAGTAAATATATCCATTACGCATATAGATCCTGCTTTATCTTTTAATAGTGCGTTTGCTAATTTTTGAATTTCTGTATCAACTGTGAGTTTTAAGGTTTGACCTTTTTTACCTTTTTGAAATTCAAGCTGACTTATTCGTCTACCATATGCATTTACTTCGTATCTTTCGATATCATTAGTTCCAATTAATATTTCCTCAAAAGATTTTTCTAATCCAATTTTTCCAACTTTAATACCGGGTACAAAATTCTTTTTTATTAATTCTGAATTTTCAATATCCTGCTCATTTGCCTGACTAACATAACCAATGATGTGAGTAAAATTTTCATCAAAAGGATAATTTCTTGAAATAGAGATGACAGGTTTTACTCCATTTAAGTCGTACAAATGATTATTTATTTTTGAAAATTTATCCCAACTTAGATTATTTGAAACAATTAGAGTTTCCCAAGGTTTAATCTCTTTTTTCTTTTTTAATACTTTTTTGAACTCTGTGTCAGATAACTCTAATAAATCTTTAAGCCTATAGATCACATATTTGAAATTTTCTACTTGCTCAGGTATCACATGTAGTTGATAGGCTTCAAAGTTACCGGCTATCACATTACCAAAATAGTCTTGAAATTCTCCTCTGACAGGCGCTAATTTCCATTCTCTAATTCTGTTCTTGTCCGATAGCGTAAGATATTTTTTATTTTCTTTAACTTGTAAAAAAAACAGCCTACTTACGATTCCCACCATTATGAAAAACTTTAACGATCCCGTTATGAACATTCTACGATTAATAGAATTTAATTTTTTTACATTGTCACTTGATGAATTAATCATTTAAACCCTTTAGATAATATTTAAATAAATAAGCAAACAACATATACAAAATAAAAGTAAAAAGAATATTTACGAGATAATTTAGAAGTAAAAGATCATATGAAAAAAATAAAGTTAAAATTGAATAATTTATTGAATTTATCAAACTTATTATAAATAAAAAATAAAACCAATCTTTTATCGGATTAGGCCTTATAGTAATATTTCTTAGGTAAGATGTAGCTATACAAATTAATATGTAAGATAAACTACTAATTCCAAGGGGCAATCCAACAACTGTATCATTAACTAAGCCTGATAAAAAAACTAAAAGATAATCAAAATTTTTGAAATCTTTTAAAGTAAAGAAAAAAATTAAAATGAAAGGAAAATTGAATGAAAAGTATTTAAGTTTCAAATAATTTAGGTCAAATTCATTTAATACAGAAATAAATAACACTATTATCGGCAAAAAAGAGTAAAATTTAACATAAAAACCTCTTGATTTAAAATTAGTCATTTGTCTGTCCTTTGTTCATTACGCAGCTTTTATATTCTAAAGTTCCTACTTCAAAACCACCGTTATTTAGAAAAGACTTGCGACATGTGTGGCCAAATTTTAAATTTAATCTTAAAAACTTAATTTCATCTAAATCAATATTATACTGAGCTATTATTTGCTTTTGATCATAAACTTCGTTTCTAAATTCTGTAATTTGTTTGTTTAAATTGTTAATTGTGATTTTTAATAATTCATTCTCATTTTTAAATTTTAAATTTGTTTGCTCAATAATTTTTTTTTCATCTTCTAATATTTGTAATTTTTTATCTGCGGTACTATTTATTTGTGAATTCTCTATTTTAACTGGCTGATCTTCATTTTTAACTTCAGTTTTAGTAACTAACTCAGCAAAAACATACTTTAATTGACTAAAATCACTATAAAAGTCTACTTTAAATTTTTTTGAACTTCCTGATCCGGCCACATCTAGTCTACCAATAGGAATGCCACTTTTAAAAATTGCACCAGTACCTGATGTATAAACAATGCTATCACTTAAGATTAAATTTGAAATACCCTCTTTAATATATTTTATTTCTCCAAAGTTCTCACCAGTTCCTGTTATAATTGCTTGAATATTTTGTGGTGCTATAGTTACAGGAACATTAGAATTAAGATCAGATAGTAATAAAACTCTTGAGGTTTTATAATTTACTTCAACCACTCGACCAACCAAGTACGATCTATCATAAACGTTAGTGCCGATTTTAATATTATCTTTACTACCTTTGTTAATAATAATGCTTTTTAAATAAGGGCTGTCATGATCAACAATTATTTTGGCTAATAGTTTATCTGAACTTAAAGTATAATTATTAATAAGCTCTTTTAATTCCTCATTTTCAAACTGAGTTATCTTATCTGAGATGATTTTAGACTTTAATTCTTTAAGCTCTTCTTTGTTTATTTTATAATTTTGAAAAAAAGTTGAATACTCTTTTATCTCAAAAAAAGTATTTTTTAAGAAGTTTTCAGGTATTGAGACAATAAAAGAAGATCTGTATACTGCTTCACTAATTCCTGCCTTTAAATACCTTATGAACTTTAAATCAAAACTAGATAAAACAATTATAAAAATAGATATAAAAACTAAAGTTAATAATGAAAACTTTTGTTGAGTGCTTTTTTTTAAAAAAGCAGAACGAATCGCAATTATAAAATCATCTCTGCTAGAGGCCATCTTTTAATATTCAGTCAGCATAGTAGAGAATGTTTGCTCTTGATCCAAAGCTTTTCCAGTTCCAACTGCAACACATGACAATGGGTCATCAGCTATATGAACTGGTAACCCAGTTTCTTTAGAAAAACGCTTGTCAATATTTTTTAATAAAGCTCCACCTCCAGTTAAAACTAGACCCATATCTACGAGGTCAGCCGATAATTCTGGTGGAGTGCTTTCTAATGCATCCTTAATACCATTAACCATCTGTTTTAAGATGTCGTTTAAAGCCTCTGCAGTATCCTCTTCAGTAATATTTACTTCTTTAGGAGTTCCTGATCTTAAATCTCTACCCTTTACTGCATAAGTATTATTATTTGTTGGAATGGCTGTTCCTATTTCTTTTTTAATTTTTTCTGCAGTGCTATCTCCGATCATCAAATTATATTCTTTTCTCATATAGTTTACCATCGCTCCATCCATAGAATCACCGGCTACTCTTAATGATTTTGAGTAAACTAATCCACCTAATGACATGACTGCAATTTCACTTGTTCCACCACCTATATCTACAACCATTGAACCAGTTGCTTCTGATATAGGAAGATTAGCACCTATTGCGGCCGCAATCGGTTCCTCTATTAATTGAACTCTTCTTGCACCTGCGGCTAACGCGCTGTCTTGTATAGCTTTTCGTTCAACAGGGGTAGATCCAGTTGGAACACAAATTAAAATTCTTGGATTAGCAAAAGTGCTTCCTTTATGGACTTTTTTTATAAAGTGTTTGATCATTTCCTCAGTTACAATGAAATCTGCAATAACACCATCTCTTAAAGGTCTAATAGCTTGAATATTGCCAGGTGTTCTTCCTAACATAGTCTTAGCCTCATCGCCTACGGCTAGAACCTGTTTTTTACCTGCTTGTTCCACAATAGCAACAACTGATGGCTCATTTAAAACCACTCCTTGTCCCTTCACTACAACTAAAGTATTGGCAGTCCCTAAATCAATTGCCATATCCTGGCTCCATACCTTTTTAATCCTCTCAAATATTCCCATTATACTCCTCCTTTAATTTTTTGATGTTCAATATTTTTATAAAGTGATTTTTTCTCTCTTTTAATTAACATTTTATTTAACGCATTTAAGTATGCATTTGCTGATGCTACCAAAGTGTCAGTATCAGCAGACTGACCTACTGTAGTACGATCGTTTTCCTCAATTTTTACACTTACAGTTGCTTGTGCATCCGTTCCCTCTGTAACGGCATGAACTTGGTACAAAGATAATTTTACATCATGTGGATAAAGTTCTTTTATACATTTAAAAATTGCATCAACGGGGCCATCTCCCGTTTGAGTGGTTTTCTTAATATCTCCGAAAACATCTAAGGTCATATCTGCTCTTTGCGGTTCACCTGTTCCTGCAAAAACTTTTAAAGATTTAAGATTAATGGCATTAATTTTATTATCAATTATTAAACTATCATCAACTAAAGCAACAATATCTTCATCATAAATATGTTTTTTCTTGTCAGCTAAAATCTTAAATTTACCAAAAGCTGCTTGAATAACATCATCAGTAACATCTGCATATCCTAGATCACTTAATTTATCTTTAAAAGCATGCCGACCAGAGTGCTTACCCATTACAAGTGAAGTTTTTTTTACTCCAACACTTTCTGGGGTCATTATTTCATATGTTTCTCTATTTTTAAGCATTCCGTCTTGATGAATTCCTGACTCATGAGCGAAAGCATTTTTTCCAACAATTGCCTTATTAAACTGAACTGGAAACCCTGTAGCATTTGAAACAATTTTTGATGCTTTGCTAATTAATTCTGTCTTAATACCAGTTTGATAAGGTAATAAATCATCTCTTGTTTTTATTGCCATAACTATTTCCTCAAGTGCTGCATTACCAGCTCTCTCACCAATACCATTAATTGTGCATTCAATTTGCCTTACACCAGCCGATAGTCCAGATAATGCGTTCGCAACAGCTAATCCTAAATCATTATGACAATGAGCAGAGATAATCGCTTTATCAATATTAGGAACATTGTTCTTAATAAGATTAATAGTTTTAGCGAATTCCTCAGGTATGGAATAACCAACAGTATCTGGAATATTAATTGTTGTAGCACCACACTTTATTGCTAACTCGATTGTTCTATACATAAAATCTAGATTAGTTCTTGTGCCATCTTCACATGACCACTCTACATCATCGGTAAATTTTTTTGCATAAGTGACACTTTCTTTTATTGCTCCTAATACCTGTTCATCTGTCATGTTAAGCTTATGTTTCATATGGACAGGGCTTGTTGAAATAAAAGTATGAATTCTAAATCTTTTTGCAAATTTTAATGACTCATGACAAGCATCAATATCTTTTTTAGTAGCTCTAGCAAGTCCACAAGGAATTGAATTTTTTATACTTTTACTAATTGCGCTTACCGCCTCAAAATCTCCTGGTGATGAAATTGGAAAACCAGCCTCAATAATATCAATACCCATTTCATCAAAAACTCTTGAGATTTGAATCTTCTCCTCAACGCTCATAGAAGCCCCTGGTGATTGCTCACCGTCTCTCATTGTTGTGTCAAAAATATAAACTTTCTCTTTTTCAGACATAAAATTTTCTTTAAGGAAATATACAACCTATCGTTTAGATTGCAAAATAAATCAACTAAATTAGCCCAATTTGAAATAAGAATTTACTTCTTATCACTATCAACTAATTTTTTCTTACCAATCCATGGCATCATTGCTCTTAAATTAGCTCCAACTTTTTCTACTGGATGCTCAGCTAATTTTGCTCTAGTAGCTAAGAAATTCTTTTGACCATTTTTACATTCATCCATCCACGCTTTGGTAAATTTTCCTGATTGGATATCAGCCAGTGCCTCTTTCATTCTTTTTTTTGTTTCCTCTTTATTTATTATTTTTGGTCCGGTTTGATATTCACCATATTCAGCTGTATTTGATATTGAATAGTTCATATTAGCAATTCCACCCTCATAAATAAGATCTACAATTAATTTCACTTCATGAACAGTTTCAAAATATGCCATTTCAGGTTCATAACCAGCTTCAACTAATGTTTCATATCCATTTTTTATAAGTTCAACTAATCCTCCGCATAGAACAGTTTGTTCACCAAATAAATCTGTTTCTACTTCATCTTTAAAAGTTGTTTCAATGATGCCAGATCTACCTCCGCCAATTGCTGAAGCATAAGACATCGCAAGATCTCTCGCCTTACCTGATCCATTTTGATGTACTGCAAATAAACATGGTACACCACCACCTTTTTCATATTCACTTCTGACTAAATGACCAGGTCCTTTGGGAGCGACCATGAATACGTCTAAATCTTTTCTTGCTTTTATTAAGTCATAATGAACATTTAAACCATGTGCAAAAGCTATTGAAGATCCCTCTTTAACTCTTTGCTCAATATGATTTTTATAAATTGATGCTTGTAATTCATCAGGAGTTAATATCATTACAATATCTGCCCATTCAGCTGCATCTGATAAATTCATAACCTTTAGTCCTTTTGACTCTGCTTTTGGTATACTTGACGATCCGTCTCTTAAGGCTACAACAACTTCCTTTACACCACTATCTTTTAAATTTAACGCATGCGCATGACCTTGACTACCATAACCAAAGATTGCTATTTTTTTATCTTTAACAAGATTACTGTCTGTATCTTTTTCATAAAACATTTTCATTTTTTTTCTCCTTTAGTAAATTTATTTAAATATTTCAGAACCTCTGGTCATAGCTATTGCACCAGTTCTTGATGTACTTACAAGTCCATTTGACTTTAATTTTTTATTCATTTTATCTATTTCTCTTCGTAGAGCAGTAATTTGAATTACTACAGATTTTTTTGTTTTATCTAATATTACTGGATTGAAAGTTTTGCAAGCTTTAAGACACTTATCAATTTTACTTCTATTTCCCACAACTTTAAGCAGAGCCATTTCTTTAAAAATGACTTTTTTATCTTCTCTTTTAAAGTCTGCAACTTTATGAACTGGGACTAATTTCTTTAATTGTAGTTTAATTTGATCAATTACCTGGGGTGTTCCAGTCGTTACAATGGTAATTCTTGATATATTTTTTGTTGCATCAATCTCTGCTACAGCCAGGGATTCTATATTATAACCTCTGCCAGAAAATAATCCGACTACTCTGGCAAGTACTCCAGCCTCATTATCCACCCAGACTACAATAATATGTGTGCCAGATTTACTTTTTTTTGTTGGAATATTATAAGCTGATTTAGGGTTTGACATTAAACTAAGGCTTTTCCTTTACCTGTAATTTTATTATCATCTTTATCATTTGGGCCTAAAATCATCTGATTATGAGGTTTTCCTGATGGTATCATTGGAAAGCAATTCTCGTTAGGGTCAACCCTACAATCAAAAATTACTGGACCATTATGCTCTAACATTTCATTTATCTTAACATCTAATTCATTTGGATTATCAGCTTTAATTCCTTTGCATCCATATGCCTCTGCCAATTTTACAAAATCTGGCAAAGCCTCTGAATAACTTTCAGAGTAGTTTTTTTCATGAAGCAATTCCTGCCATTGCCTTACCATTCCCATATATTGATTATTCAAAACGAATATTTTAATTGGCAAATTGTACTGGACCGCTGTTGACATCTCTTGCATAGTCATTAGAACAGATGCTTCTCCAGCAATATCAATAACAAGCTTATCAGGATGCGCAATTTGAACCCCTACTGCAGCCGGAAGACCATATCCCATTGTTCCAAGTCCACCAGATGTCATCCATCTATTTGGTTTATTAAATTTATAATGTTGTGCGGCCCACATCTGATGTTGACCAACTTCTGTAGTAATAAATGTGTCTTGATTTTTTGTTAATTCATATAATCTTTGGACCGCATGCTGTGGTTTAATAGATTCTTTGCTATTTATAAAACCGAGAGAGTCTTTTTCTCTCCATTTTTCAATTTTTTCCCACCATTTAGAAACATTTTGTTTATTTGAATTTTTAAAACCATTTTTTTTTTGACTAATGGTTTTAACGGCTGCTTTCAGAACTTCATTTACATCACCCACGATTGCTAAATCAACTTTAATTATTTTATTTATCGAAGATGGATCAATATCAATATGAACTTTTTTAGATTTCGGAGAAAATTCATCTATCTTTCCAGTAATTCTGTCATCAAATCTAGCTCCAATATTTATTAATAAATCACAATCATGCATAGCATTATTTGCTTCATAAGTTCCATGCATACCAAGCATACCTATAAACTGACTATCATCTCCGGGAAAAGCTCCTAGTCCTTGTAATGTTGACGTAATCGGAAAACCAATCATTCTTACAAATTCTCTTAACGACTCACTTGCTTCTGGGCCTGAGTTGATAACTCCACCACCAGTGTAAACTACAGGTTTTTTTGCTCTCGCAATTAAATCAACTAATTCATTAATTTCTTCTTGAGAAAAGTTACTATGCAATTTTCCATTAGATTTTTTTTCTTTTTTTGGTTTTGTATATTTGATTTTTGCGAATTGAATGTCTTTTGGAATATCTACTAAAACAGGACCCGGCCTTCCTGTTGTGGCGACTTTAAAGGCTTCATGAAGAGTTTTTGATAGTTCTTTAATGTCTTTTACTAACCAATTATGTTTTGTGCATGGTCTAGTAATTCCGGTGGTATCACACTCTTGAAAAGCATCTGTTCCTATTAAGTGTGTAGGCACTTGTCCTGAGATACAAACTAATGGTACCGAATCCATGTAAGCATCCGTCAAAGCTGTAACTACATTTGTGGCACCTGGTCCAGAAGTTACTAAAACAACACCTGGTTTTCCAGACGATCTTGCATAACCCTCAGCTGCATGACCGGCACCTTGTTCGTGTCTGACTAATATATGCTTTATAGAAGAATGATTTTTTAATTCATCATAAATTGGAAGAACTGCACCTCCAGGATAACCAAAAATAAATTGTACATCTTGATCCTCAAGACATTTAAAAACAATTTCAGCACCTGAATATAATTTAGACATTTAAGCAATCTAGCTGAAGTTGTGCTTATTGGTCAAGGTAAAGTAAAAAAATATCTAAATATTTTTGAGAAAGTTGTTCAGCCTGGTATGCCTGATTTTGTTCCAATCCATCATGTTTCCTCTGCCCCAAGTAACCTGTCTTTTGGCGTATTGCCTAGTCTTTATTGATATTCTCTCAATAACTTCATTAATTTCAATTTTTTTATCAATAAAGTCCTTAATTTCAATTAAGCCTATTGCTTTGGTTGCAGTTCTTTTTTTTGAAACCTTCATGTTCAAAAATTTTTTAGCCTCTAAAATGGCGCCTTTATTGATCATGTCTTGAGCGCGGTTGTGAATCTTATTTACTAAAATATCCCTTGGGTAATCGATGTAAATTTTATAAAAATCTTTATCTTCAAAAATTGATTTAGTTAATTTAAACCATTCAAGTAATGTTTTTTTTGTAAATAATTTAACTTCATAAGCTCTTATTAATCTTTGAGTATCAGATGGATTGACATAATCTTGAATTTTTGGATCAAGTTTTTTTAATTTTTTTAGAAAACTTTTATTGCCCATAGAATTATTCAATTTCCTGACTTTTTCTCTTATTTGAATTGGAATTTTGGGAATATTAACTATCCCATCAGTTAATGTTTTAAAATATAAACCAGTGCCTCCAACTATTATTGGAACATTGTTTCTCTTTTTAATGTCTAAAATTTTTTTTTTTACAGCTTTAAGCCATTCTCCTGATGAGTAATTTTTTTTTACAGACTGAAATCCATATAGATGATGCTTAATCTTTTTATAATCTTTTTTAGATGGTCTAGCAGATAAAATTTTAAGCTCTTTATAAACCTGCATACTGTCAGCGTTTATAATCTCACCCTTTATTTTTTTTGCAAGTTTTACTGCGAATTCTGATTTTCCTGATGCTGTGGGTCCATAGATTAAAATAATTTTGGATTTAAAATCCATAAATTAATCCAACTTAATACCGATATATCTTCTTTGATTTTGACTATTATAAATAACCAATAAAATTGTCTTTTGATCACTTTTCAAAACATTATTTATAACTTTAGATAAGTCCTCAATTGATCTTATTTTTTTCTTTTGAGCCTCTAAAATAATACTATTTAATTCAATAGACCCTTTGAGTGGACTGTCATTTTCAATTTTAGTGATTACCAGCCCTGATGTTTGATTAGGTAAATTTCTACTTTTAATATCTTCTTTATTAATCAACCTTACATTTATTTTTAGTTTATCAATTGAAGTCTCTTTTGGTGAGGTTTTTTTCTCAGCAACTTTGAAATCTTCTGAAGTTTCTAATCTGCCAAGCGTGATCGTTTTAATTATCTCTTTTTTATTTCGCCAAATTTTTACTTTTACACTTTTTCCAACTTCCGTTCTAGCAACGATTGTTGGTAGTTCTTTCATCTCTTTTATTTTTTCACCATTAAATTCAAGTATGATATCACCTGCCTTTACACCAGCTTTTTGTGAAGGACTATTGTCAGCAACACTAGCAACTAATGCACCCCTAGGCTCATTTAAATTTTCAACATCTGCAATCTCTTTTGTAACATCCTGAATTCTGACACCTAACCAACCTCTTTTGGTTTCACCAAATTTCACCAACTGATCTATTACAATTTTTGCACTGTTAGATGGTATTGCAAAACCAATACCTATAGAACCGCTTCTTCCAAGAATTGCCGTATTGATCCCAATTACATCTCCGTTTAAATCAAAAAGAGGTCCACCTGAATTTCCAGAGTTAATTGATGCATCTGTTTGTATGTAATCTTCATATCGAGTTAAGCCTAATGAACGATTTCTTGCTGAAATAATTCCAGATGTAACAGTTCCACCAAATCCAAATGGATTACCAATTGCAATTACCCAATCACCAATTCTTGCTTTATCTGAGTTTCCAAATTTAACTGGAATGAATTTCTCATTAGAATCTAATTTTAAAACAGCTATATCAGAAAGAGGATCTGCTCCAATTACTTTAGCTTTAAACTCTTTGTCACCGTTAACTCTTACAATAATATCTTCTGCATCCTGAATTACATGGTTATTAGTAATTACTATTCCTTTTTCATCAATAATAAAACCTGATCCTAATGCGGCAGACTTTCTTTCTTGAGGAGCTCCAAATTCTTTGAACATATCCTCAAATGGTGAGCCAGGTGGAAACTGAAATGGAAAGGGATTAGATTGAGTGGTAACCGTTGTGGTAGTTGAAATATTTACAACTGATGGCATTAATTTTTCTGCTAAATCGGCAAATGAACCTGGAATTTCCTGTGAAAAAGAGGAAAGTGAATTATTGCATAACAACAAAATAGAGAAAAAAAATACTCTTATTTTTTTTTTAAATCTTCGCATAATAAACAATTATAAAACCTATTATCGCAAAAACTAATCCACCAGTCCTAAGTTGTCCTGAGGGAATAAGCTCCAGTTTTTTTAACATACTTTTCATTTTTGATGGAAATATGGCATATAATAAACCCTCGATAAATAAGAATAGACCAAATGCAATGATCAATTCACTCATTAATATTTAATTTGATTGAGGCTGCTTTATATTCCCAAAAAATTTAAAAAACTCACTGTCAGGCGATAAAATCAACGAAGTTTCACCTCCTATCAAAGCTTTTTCATATGCTTGCATTGCTCGATAAAATGCAAAAAATTCTGGGTCTTGTCCAAAGGCACTAGCAAATATATTGTTTCTTTTACCATCACCTTCACCCTTCATAATCTCTGATTTTTTTTGCGCGTCAGCTAAAATTACCGTAACTTCTTTATCCGCTGTGGAAGTGATTGTCACTGCCATCTCCGCACCTCTTGCTCTAAATTCTTTTGCCTCTCTTTCCCTTTCGGTTTGCATTCTTCTAAAAATTGCATCACTGTTTGCCTGAGGAAGATCAGCTCTTTTAATTCTTACATCATTAATCTTTATCCCAAAGTTTTCTGCTTCGTTATTAACTCCTTCTTGAATTAAAGCCATCTGCTTTGTTCTATCTTCTGATAATAAAGTTTGAAGTTCTTGTTGACCTAAAACATTTCTGATTCTTGAATTAATAATTGTTGCTAATCTTGATCTAGCTACCCGTTCGTTACCCACAGAAATATAAAATTTTAAGGGATCTACTATCTGAAATCTTGCAAAAGCATCTACAATTAGTCTTTTTTGATCTGATGCAATAACCTCCTCGGGTGGAGTATCCAAGTTTAAAATTCTTTTATCTAAAAAAACTACATTTTGAATAAAAGGAATTTTAAAATTTAAACCTGGTTTTACAATTATTCTTTTTGGATCACCAAATTGCAAAACGATAGCTTGATTTACTTCTTTAACAATAAAAATTGAAAAAAATAATGTTGCTGCAATTGCAACACTAATTCCAGCAATAACTTTTCCCATATTCATAATTTAATTAGTCACTTTCTTTTTTAATTCAGGCAATGGTAGATAAGGCACTACGCCTGATCCAGCATTTTTTTCTATAATCACTTTATCTATGTCTGCTAAAACCTTTTCCATAGTTTCTAAATACATTCTTTCCTGTGTTACTGATTTAGCATTTTTGTACTCATTATAAATCGCTAAAAATCTGCTTGCCTCACCTTCTGCTTTTGCAACAACCTCTTTTTTGTATGCTTCAGCAGCTTGTAATATTTTAGCTGCTTCCCCTCGAGCTCTTGGTATAACATCATTTGCATATGCCTCTGCTTCGTTTTTTGATCTTTCCATATCAGCTCTTGCAGCTTGGACATCTCTAAAAGCGTCAATCACTTGATCCGGTGGATCAGCTTTTTGCGTTTGAACCTGAGTGATTTGAATACCACTTGTGTATTCATCTAAAATTTTTTGAATAATTTCTTGAGTATCAGTTTCTATTAAAGATCTTCCTTCTGTAAGAATAGGTTGAATATTTGATCGAGCAATAACTTCTCTCATTGCGGTCTCTGCTGCAGCTTTTACAGTACCTTCTGGATCTTGAATTTTAAATAAAAAATTTCCTGCATCTTTGATTACCCAAAAGACAGAAAAATCTATGTTAACTATATTTTCATCTCCAGTTAACATTAAGCTTTCTTGCGGAACATCGGCAACACCACCTTGAGAAGAAAATCCACTGTCTCGTTCAGACCTGAAACCTATATCTATTCTGTTAACTTTTGTTACCTTTGGAGTGAGTACATTCTCAACGGGAAAAGGGATATGATAATTTAATCCTGGTTGAGTAGTTTTTACAAACTTTCCAAATCTTAATACTACCCCCTGCTCATCTGGCAATACTCTATAAAGACCGCTTGCCAACCAAACAAAACCTAAAATAAGTAAAACTAAAACAGCTTGTTTTCCGCTAGAGGAACTTCCTCCTGGTAAAAACTTTTTAAGTTTTTCTTGAAATTCTCTAATAATTTTATCGACATCTGGTGGAGTCGGTCCTCTACCTGAACCATTTCCACTCCCTCCTCCTGGAGGCTTGCCCCAGGGGCTACCACCACCTTGTCTAAAATCATCTGACATTATGGCAATCTATATAATGTCTTTATGGTGAAAAACAAGGTAAGATCACATTATGCCTAAAGAAAAACCAGAATTAAGTGACGCAATGCGAAAGAAGTTGAGTGGAAAATTAACTGAAAGGAAGCCAATTAATGGAACAAAATTCACTATTGCCGTTTCAAGTGCTAAAGGTGGAGTTGGAAAGTCAACTTTTGCTACAAACCTCGCTTTAGCCTTAAAACAAATCGGCTGCAGAGTTGGGTTGTTAGATGCTGATATATATGGCCCCTCTATTCCTAAAATGTTTGGGATAGATGAGAAACCAAAGAGTGATGGTCAAAAGTTAGAGCCTATTATCAAATACGGTATTCAATGTATGTCCATAGGCTTTTTAACAGATGAAAAAACTCCAATGATATGGAGAGGTCCAATGGTAACAAGTGCAATAAAAACATTCACTCAACAGGTCAACTGGAAAAATCTAGATTTTATAATTGTCGATATGCCACCCGGAACTGGTGATACTCAACTAACTTTTTCTCAAGGCATTGAAATGAATGGAGCAATCATTGTATCTACGCCACAAGAAGTAGCGCTTTTAGATGTCAAAAGAGGAATAAAAATGTTTGATAAGCTTGGGGTAAAAATTTTGGGTCTTATAGATAATATGTGCTCTTTTACAGGAGATGATGGGAAAAAATATGCAATTTTTGGAGAAGGTGGAGTTAAAAGAACTGCAGAGGAATTCAATAAAGAATTTTTGGCAGAAATACCGATTGATTCAGATGTTGGTAAATTTGGAGATCAAGGAAAGCCTATAGTAGAAAGTAACCCAAACAGTAAGATATCTCAAATCTATATTAATTTAGCAAAAAAGATTAGATCAATTTATCTTTAAGTTCTAAAGCAGACATAAGCTCGTTCCACTCTCTTTTTGACAAGCCAGACTTTTCAGCATCTACTTTTTCACCACTAATAAGTTTTTGTATTATTTTTTTTCCTTTTGATGATACTTCTGTACCCCCCACTCTATAATCTAAAAATGCATCATAAGTAATTGGTACCCATCTTTTAACAGTATCTAGCATAACATCTGCATAAGCCCTTATTTCATATTGAGCGTGATGATCAGCTCTTAATCTTAAAAAATTCATTAAATTTAAAAGATCTGTTTTCCAATACCATTGTGTATAAGTATTTAGTGTTAGATTCATTCTTGCTAGCTCTCTTGCTAAACCAACTTGTTTTTCATCAATTACAGATCCATCATATCTCTCATTAAGCATAGTTTCGTAATTATCATAGGTTTGTTCTGCATCCTTTTTCAGTAAATCTAAAACTTTTTTTGCCTGATCTCCTGAAAGAACATCTCCTCTTCCTTGTCTATTACTTTGAGATTGTGCTGCTAAATTTTCTACAGCAGGCAGATAGAACTCTTTATCTAAAATAGAATATCTTGCGGAATATTCATTTACATTAGCCGTTCTATGTCTGATCCATTGTCTTGCAATAAAAATTGGAAGTTTTACGTGATACTTAATTTCACACATTTCAAATGGCGTACTGTGCCAATGTCTCATTAAATATTTTATTAACCCTGAGTCAGTTGAAACTTTTTTTGTACCTTTGCCGTAAGAGACTCTTGCAGCCTGAACAATGGAAGTATCGTCACCCATATAATCAATCACTCTTATAAAACCATGATCTAAAATGGGTATTGCCTCGTAAAGAATATTTTCTAGTTCTGTTACAGTAACCCTCTTTGTTTTATTTTCTTGAGACTGTTGATCTTTAATTTCTTGTTGCTGTTCCTTGGTTAATTTCATGAATAATTTATTGAATCTTTAAGGATTACTTTTATATTAAACATGTTGGTTTTCCAACTATGACGATAAACGAATTTCGTAATAACCACCGCGGACGTGGGGGCAGTACCCACCACCTCCACCATTTACAACTTATGGGGGTGAACTAGAGTCGACGGGTGACTAAAGGCTGTTCTTTCGTTCGGAATTGTTCCTCCGTAAAGGGCTAATTTATAATTGCTAACGAAAGTTACGCACTTGCTGCCTAATTAACTTTGTTAATTAAGCAAACGGGGTTTTGGGGCACCTGGCAACAGAACGCCCCTTCCTATTTTAAAATAAGTTTTGTTTATCAACGTAATTTAAAAAATACAACCTGACGAGTCGGAGTAGAGTCGTAATTCTCTAATCAAAATTATTATGCTAAGATCAATTATTAACAAAGGAGCTATTATGAAATATACTAATTTCATCCTAACCGTGATTGCAGTTGCATTAATCGGAATACTATTTAAAGGCGAGGCATATGCTGTAAGTGATCGAGCTATCTATATGTATATAAGAGATGACGTTATACCATTATTAGAGCAACTTATTAGTATGCATTAAAATCTTATACTATGACGACCAGATTTTTGGTCGTCATAGAGTCGGAATTATTCTATAATTTATCTGATTTGATTATTACTAATTGTTGCAATGAAAGGATTATTGAAACAAAGTTCGGGGCACCTGGCAACAGAACGCCCCTATAAAAAAAATAATCATTACAACTCAATAGTTTTTTAATAATAAAAATAAAAAAAGAACTATGTACCGACTATGTACCAACTATGTACCTTTCCAAAAACCTATATTTTCTGATATAAACTCATTTGGGTCGGACAACAGAACGCCCCGTTTAAAATGGTACAAATAAAAAAATTAATCAAACAAATTATTGGGATCAATAATATTTTAAGATTGAGACTAATATGTAAACATATTTCAGGAAATTTTTTAACATCGAAAATTTTAGCGACTGAAGAAGAATATCTTGAATTACACAGAAATTATATTGAGAAAATTAAAGATAACGAATTTTTGAATAAAAATTTTTTATCGTCTGACATAAAATTTGTAAATGATCTTGCGCTAATTACTCAAGTCGTAAAAAAGGATACAAAAATAAATTGGATGCATGGCTTTATTTTGATGAATACTTTAAGAGATTATGTTAATAAAAATAAAACTAATATAAATATTTTTGAGACAGGCACATCGAAGGGTTTTTCTGCGATAGTTATGTCCTACGTTTTAAACCAGTTAAATTTAAATTTTAATATATATACTTTAGATATCATACCTCATGAAAAAAAGATTTACTGGAATTGCATTTCAGATCTTAAAAATGGCAAAGTATCAAGGAAGATGTTGCTTTCTGAGTATTCGAGATATTTAAAAAATATTAATTTTATAAATGGTATATCAAAATATATTCTAAAAGAATTAAATATAAAAAGGATACATTTTGCTTTCCTTGATGGATCACATAATTATGAGGATGTGAAATTAGAATTTGAATTTATCAATAAAAGAAATAAAGTTGGCGATATAATAGTATTAGATGACTATACTCCCGGAAAATTTGATGGAGTGGTAAAACTCATAGAAGAGGTAAAAGTAAAAAAAAATTATAATTTACATATTTTGAATAATGATAAAGATAGAGGTTATGCTATTTTAAAAAAAATTGTTTCTTAATAAGAATATGAGCTTATAATTTTTTTTTTAATTCCGCTTGTGCTGCTGCCAGTCTTGCAATAGGAATTCTATATGGAGAACATGAGACATAATTTAGACCTATTCTTGAGCAAAAATTAATGCTTTTTGGGTCACCACCATGTTCTCCACAAATACCTAATTTAATTTGTTTGTTTTGTTTTCTTCCTTTGGTAACAGCTATTTCAACTAAATCTTCTACACCTTCATCTATTGAAATAAATGGATCTATTGAAAAAATCTTATTTTCGATATAATCGTTTAGAAATTTTCCACTATCATCTCTACTAATACCAAAAGTGGTTTGAGTTAAATCATTTGTCCCAAAGCTAAAAAATTCAGCATGTTTTGCAATATCCTTTGCTTTAATTGCTGCTCTAGGTAGCTCAATCATTGTTCCAACTAAAAATTCTATTTTTACTTTATTTTCTTTTTGTACTTTTCTCGCGGTGTTGATTACAAGATCTTTCATTATTTTGATTTCCGCTTCAGTCGACACTAATGGAATCATTATTTCAGGGAATGCAAATTTTTTTTTATTTCCTATAAGCTCTGACAAAGCTTTAAAAATTGCCTCACATTGCATTTCATAAATTTCAGGAAATGAGATACCTAGTCTACAACCTCTGTGTCCAAGCATTGGATTTTGCTCATGAAGTTCATCAATTCTAGATTTTACTTCTTTAACACTTAAACCAACCACTTCTGCAACCTCTGAAATTTCTTTTTCAGATTTTGGGAGAAACTCATGTAATGGGGGATCAAGTAAACGTACTGTTACTGGTAATCCATGCATAATCTTGAATATTTCAATAAAATCTTTTTTTTGATGTGGTAAAAGCTTCAAGAGTGCTTTTGATCTATCATCTTTAGTTTTAGAAAGTATCATCTCTCGCACAGAAATAATTCTTTCCTCATCAAAAAACATATGTTCCGTTCTACATAAACCAATTCCTTCCGCCCCAAAATCTCTTGCAACTTTTGTGTCTAAAGGGGTTTCTGCATTTGTTCGAACTTTAAGTTTTCTAACATTGTCAGCCCAACTCATTAATTTTGAGAAGTCCCCTGAAATTTCAGGTTTAACTGTTGGTACACTTCCTAAAATAATTCTTCCAGAAGACCCGTCAATTGTGATGATATCACCTTCTTTAATCTCCATTGAAGAAGTTTTGAAAATTTTTTTCTCATAATCAATATCAATTTCGCTTGAGCCTGAAACGCATGGTCTACCCATTCCTCTTGCAACAACAGCTGCATGACTAGTCATTCCTCCCCTAGAAGTCAGTATCCCTTTAGCGGCGTGCATACCCTGAATATCTTCTGGCGAAGTTTCTACTCTAACCAATATTACATTTTGCATCATATTATTAAGTCTCTCAGCTTCTTCAGATGTAAACACTACTTTTCCACTAGCAGCTCCTGGAGAGGCAGGCAAACCATTTGCAATTATTTCTATAGAACTTTTTTCATTCAAGGTAGGATGTAATAATGTGTCCAAAGAATTTGGGTCAACTCTTAAAATAGCTTGTTTTTTTGAAATCAATTTTTCTTTAACCATATCTACAGCAATCTTAACTGCTGATTTTGCAGTCCTTTTACCTGACCTAGTTTGTAGGATCCATAATTTCTCATTCTCAACTGTAAATTCTACATCTTGCATATCTTTGTAATGCGCCTCTAACTTTTTTAAAATTTTATGAAGCTCTAAATAAACTTTTGGCATAGACTCTTCCATAGAAGGTGCTTCAACTTTTGCCTCTCGTTTGGCTTTTTTCGTAATATATTGTGGTGTCCTTGTCCCTGCTACCACATCCTCTCCTTGAGCATTAATTAAATACTCTCCATAAATATTATTTGATCCGTCTGACGGATTTCTTGTAAAAACAACTCCGGTAGCACAATCATTTCCCATATTTCCAAAAACCATAGATTGTACATTAACTGCTGTTCCCCATTCAGATGGTATTTGATTTAACTTTCTATAAATTTTAGCTCTATTACTTTCCCAAGATAAAAATACTGCACTTATTGCTCCAAATAATTGTTGATATACATCTTGAGGAAATTCTTTTTTTGTTTTTTCTTTAACAATACTTTTAAAATCTTTTATCAAACCATCCCAATCATCTTCATCAAGATCTGTGTCTAGTAAAACTCCTTTGGTTAATTTATAATTTTCTATAAGTTCCTCAAAATGATAATTTTCTACTCCAAGAACAACATTTCCATACATTTGAATAAATCTTCTGTAACTATCTTTGGCAAATCTTCCGTTAGATGTTTCGTTAGCTAGTGCTTTAACTGTTTTGTCATTCAAGCCAAGGTTAAGAATTGTATCCATCATACCAGGCATAGACACTCTAGCACCAGATCTCACTGATAATAAAAGAGGATTTTTTAAATCTCCAAATTTTTTTCTCACATCTTTCTCAATTATCTTCAACTCTTTTTTAATTTGATTTATCAATGAAGAATTCAATCTCTTTTTATTTTGGTAAAAAAAATTGCAGACTTTTGTTGAAATTGTAAATCCAGGTGGAACTGGAAGACCCATTCTTCCCATTTCTGATAAATTGGCACCTTTACCGCCTAAAAAATTTTTGGGATTTTTAACTTTTTTAGAGTCTTTAGATTTAAAATTTAAAATCAACTTATTCATTATTTACTTTTAATAATTGAAAATTCATAAAATTTTGAAAGGTTTTACATAACATATTTATAAGTTCCAAACGATTTTTTCTTAAATCTTCATTATCTTCGTTTACTTTTACATTATCAAAAAATTCAAAAACTTCTTTTTTTGCCCCAGCTAAGACTGATAAAGACTCTTCATAATTTTCATTATTATTTATATCTGAATAATACTTTTTTATATCAGTAATCTTTTTAAACAAATTTTTTTCATAATCACTTTTAAAAATACCAGGATCAGTTGAATTAGTTATTTCGATTTCATTATTTTCCATTTCACTTTGAAGTATATTGGAAGCCCTTTTAAAACTTGATGTTATATCTATACCAATTTGATTATTGATTATTTTATTTACACATCTTGCTTTTTCGAAAGATGAAAACAATTTATTAGTTGAAAAATTTGAAATCGATGCCTCAATGATATCAAATCGAATATCTTTTTCTTTTAGATAATATCTAAATCTGTCTTTTAAAAAATTACTTAAATCTTTTTTTAATTCTTCATTACCGAGAGTAAAATTTTGCTCTTGATATAAGCCAATAGAATAATTCAATAAATCATTTAATTTTAAGTCTTTTTTATTTTCAATTATTATTCTTATAATGCCAAGCGCCACTCTTCTAAGTGCGAACGGATCTTTTGAGCTTGTAGGTTTTTCATTAATCCCGAAAAAACCAACAAGATTATCTATTTTGTCTGTCACTGATAAAGCAATACTGAAAGGTTTTTTTGGCACAGCAGAATCTAAGCCAATTGGTAAATATTGTTCAGTTATTGACAAAGAAATATCTTTATCAAAACCTTGTTGTGCAGAAAAATACCCTCCCATAATTCCCTGTAATTCTGGAAATTCACCAACTAAATCAGAAGTCAAATCAGTTTTACAAATAGATGCTGATAACTCTACTTTTTCTTTACTGATTAATAATTCATCAGATATCATTCCACCTAATTTTCTCATTCGATGGACTTTATCAAAATAGGTTCCAAGTCCCTTGAAAAAATTAATACTTTTTAATTCAGACACTTTTTTAACTAAATTTTGGGTTTTATCTTTATTCCAAAAAAATTCTGCATCACTCAATCTGGCATCAACAACTCTTTGATTTCCAAGTTTGATTAATCCTTTTTGGTCTTTTTTGTTTGCAACAAGTAAAAATTGATTTGTAATTTGATTATTCTTATCGAGTGTAGGAAAGTATTTTTGATGTGACTGCATAGTTAAAATAAGTATTTCCTTAGGGATCGATAAAAATTTTTTATCAAAATCACATAATAAAACATGTGGGCATTCAACTAAATTTACAACCTCATTAAATAATTTAGAATTTTCTAAAACAAGTAATTTTTTTTTACTTAATATCTTTGTAAATTCTTTTTGAATAATTTGTTTTCTTTTAGTTTGATCAACAATCGTTCCATGCATCTTAAAAAAATTTTCATAAGATTTAAAATTTTTAAATACTCTTGTTTTTTCTTCAGAGTCCTTATCAATAAAGGTCCTGTTAGATGAAGTTAGATGGTAAAATTTAAAATCTATTATTTTTTCATCCAACACTGATAAAATAGACTTTAATGGTCTTGCCCAATTAAGGTTAAATTCACCCCATTTCATTGATTTTTTCCATTGGTAGCTACCTAAAAGTTTTGGTATTAAATCTTTTAACAAATCTGAAGTGTTCAATGTTTTTGAGGGTGTTTTAAAAAAGTAGAATTCTCCTTTTTCTGTATCACGTTTAATAAGTAGTTTTTTGCTAATTTTATTTGATCTCAAAAAACCCTCAATTGCTTCTGCTGGAGCACTAGTTTTAGGTCCTTTTATTTCCTCAGACCCAACTTTAATTTTTTTTTGCAAACCCTCAAATACAACAATTACTCTGTTTGGAGTTGATAATGAAAAACTTTTTTTTGATTTTATAGATTTATTGATAAAATATTCTCTAAATTCCCCTAAAAGTTTTTCACGAAAATTTTGTTGTAAATTAGCTGGAATTTCTTCACTAAATAATTCTAAGAAAAATTCTGCCATTTTATATTTGTGTATCTATCCAAATTGAAGCAACAGATTTTGTAATTTCTCTTATTCGTCCAATATATTCTGCTCTCTGTACAACACTGATAGCTCCTCTTGCATCAAGTATATTAAATACGTGACTTGCTTTTAAGCATTGATCATAAGCTGGAAGCGATATTTTTTTATTTATCAACGATTTAGCCTCACCTTCGAACATATCAAATATTTTAAACAGATTTGAGGTATTAGCATGTTCAAAGTTATAAGCCGAAAATTCTTTCTCCGCTTGATGAAAAACTTCTCTATATTCAACATTTTCGTTATTCCAAATTAAATCATAAACATTATTTTTTTGTTGTGTGAACATACAAATTCTTTCTAAACCATAAGTAATTTCTACTGAAACAGGTTTACATTCAAAGCCAGCCATTTGTTGAAAATATGTAAATTGAGTTATTTCCATTCCATCACACCAAACTTCCCAACCAAGACCTGCTGCGCCTAAAGTTGGACTTTCCCAATCATCCTCAACAAATCTAATATCATGATTTTTATGATCAATACCAATTGTAGACAAACTATTTAAATAAAGTTTTTTTATATTTGTTGGAGAAGGTTTAATTATTACTTGAAATTGATAATAGTGCTGAAGTCTATTAGGATTATCTCCATATCTTCCATCAGTTGGTCTTCTGGAAGGTTGCACATAAGCCGCTTTCCATGGTTTTGGTCCTAGTGACCTCAGAGTTGTAGCTGGATGAAAAGTTCCTGCTCCAACTTCAATATCATATGGTTGTAAAATTATACAACCATGCTTACTCCAATATTTTTGGAGATTTAAAATTGTATCCTGAAAAGTTTGAAATTTCGGTTTTTTTTTATTTTTTTTAGAGGCCATATTTTTGCCAAATAGACTTTTCTTCTAATATATTTGCGACCTGATCGATGTGATCGTTAGATGATGATAATTTCTTACTCAACCAACTTTTAGATTTTTCGAATTTTTTGATTATTACATCTTCTCCAAATTTTTCTCTCAAAACTTGATTGGCATCACCTATTTCATCAATTAAACCAAGTTCTTTAGCTTTAGTCCCAGACCAAAACTCTCCAGAAAATAACTCAACTTCTGATTTCTTTAACTTTGCACTTCTACTTTTTTCAACAACGTTAATGAAGTCTTTATGCAAATCTAATTGTATATTTTTTAATCTTTCTATATCTTCTTTTTTTTCATCCAGAAACGGATCGAGAGTGCTTTTATTTTTACCAGCAGTGTGAACTCTTCTTTCAACTCCAATTTTTTTAATTAATTCTGTAAAACCAAATGACGAATAAATTACGCCTATAGATCCAATAATTGAACTAGAATTTGCATAAATTTCATCACCAGCACATGCAATCAAATAGCCTCCAGATGCAGCAATATCCTCAGCAAAAACCATTACCTTTTTTTTATTTTTTTTTGCTTGTTGTCTTATAAAATTAAAAATTAAGTGTGATTGAACAGGTGATCCACCAGGAGAATTAATTGTTATAGCAACACATGGTGCTTTTTTTACAGAAAAAGCCTTTAGAATTATCTCTTCTTGACCTGAAAAATCTATACCTTGTTTAAATTTACCTACATTTCCAATAACACCAGTTAATTTAATATGAGGAATAATTTTCTTCTTTTTAAAAATCGAGAGCATAATAAATCTTTATAGAATTTTTGTATTAATATAAAGACACCTTATAATTGAAGATTTAGGTGCGTCAATTGATAAGTATCAAATAAAACTTATTACACTAATTTGCTCTCATTATGGGAAGCGTAATACAACTTAAAAAACAAATTAACAACTCTTACTTTCAACTTAAAAACTCAGTTGATAATAAGTTATTACAAGTTGAAGAAAAAATTAAATCAAAATTAGATAGTAATGTTGAGTTGGTTCAAAAAATGACAGATTATCATTTAGATTCTGGTGGCAAAAGATTAAGAGCCTTATTAACTTTAGGCTCATCAAAATTATGTGGTTATACAAAGGGTACTAGAGACATTAATTTAGCAGCTTGTGTGGAACTAATTCATGCTGCAACATTGATGCATGACGATGTTATAGATAATGGTTCAATTAGAAGAGGTAAAAAAACACCAAATATGATCTGGGGTAACCACTCTTCTGTTCTAGCTGGCGATTACCTTCTAAGTAGGTGTTTTGAAATGATGGTAGAAGATGGAAACATTGAAGTTTTAAAACTATTATCATCAACATCATCAATAATTGCTCAAGGTGAAATTTTGCAACTCCAACATAAAGGCGAAGTTGATATGCTTGAAGAAACTTATTTGAAAATAATTTCTTCAAAGACGGCTGAGTTATTTGCTGCTGCAACTAAGGTAGGGGCAATTTTATCAGAAATGAAAACTAAAGAGAAAGAAGCTTTAGAGTTTTATGGTAGAAATTTGGGTTTAACTTTTCAAATTGCTGATGATACTTTAGATTATAATTCAGAATTAAAATCATTTGGAAAAAATATTGGTCAAGACTTCTATGAAGGGAAAATTACACTACCAATAATTCTTTTGTTTCAAAAAGCTAATAATGATGAAAAAGAAATCCTCAAAGAATCTTTTGCAAAAGAAGAGAGAGATCAAAATGATTTAAATTATACTTTATCTTTAATAAAAAAATACGATGTCATAAATTGTTGTTATCAAAAAGCTAAACATTACATTAATTTATCGTCAAATTCATTATCAGTGTTTAAAGACTCCGAGGAAAAAGATATTCTTGAAAATTTAACATCTTTTAGTTTATCAAGAAACTTTTAGGGGCTTAAAAGACTTTTTGTCCAATCATTATTGGCTGTCAATTTATACTTTAGTCTTTCGTGTATTCTATTATCTCCATCTAACCAAAATTCTATGCTTGTAGGTTTTAAATTCCAGCCAGACCAATGATTTGGTCTTGGAACATTATTTTGATCTTGATACTTATTTTTAAACTTTTCTAATGATTTTATTAATTCTTCTCTATTGATTAATTCACTACTTTGTTTTGATGCCCAAGCCCCAATTCTACTTTCGTAAGCTCTAGAATTAAAATAGTTATCAGCTACCTCATCTTCTACTTGGCTCAAAGTACCAACAATTCTTATTTGCCTTAGCAAACTTTTCCAATGGAAACACATCGTTGCGTTAGGGTTTTCTTTTATTTCGTTCCCTTTTTGACTATTAAGGTTAGTATAAAAAATAAATCCATTTTTATCGTAACCTTTAAGTAACACCATCCTTACTGATGGAACACCTTGTTTTGTTGCAGTTCCCAGAGCTAAAGCATTTGGATCATTAATTTCATTCTTTTTTGCCTCTTCGTACCAACTTTCAAATAATTTAAAAGGATCATCCAAATCTAGAAAGCATTTATTAAGCCCTAATGAGTTTTTTTCATTCATAATTTTAACAAAATAATCTATACAATATAAATAATGTCATTTAATACTTTTGGAAAGGTTTTTCGTTTCACTACATGGGGAGAGTCCCATGGTCCTGCAATTGGCTGTATAATTGATGGTTGTCCACCACTTATAAACCTTAATGAACGAGATATTCAGATAGAACTTAACAAAAGAAAACCTGGTCAATCTAAATTTACGACTCAAAGAAAAGAGAGTGACAAAGTAGAGATACTTTCAGGAGTCTTTGAAGGCAAAACAACTGGAACTCCAATCTCTTTGATCATTTATAACGAAGATATGCGCTCAAAAGATTATAATGAAATTAAAGATAAATTCAGGCCAGGTCATGCTGATTACACTTACTTTAAAAAGTATGGCATTAGAGATTATAGAGGCGGTGGAAGATCGTCGGCAAGAGAAACTGCATCAAGAGTTGCAGCAGGAGCTGTAGCAAAAAAAGTTTTAGAAAAAAAATTAGGTAAAAAATTTAAAATATCTGGTGCAGTTACACAACTTGGTATTCTTGGATGCGATACAAACAAGTGGGATGATAAGATAATTTATAAAAATCCATTTTTTTGTCCTGATAAATCTATGCTTAGAATATGGGAAAAATATCTTTTGAGTATTAGAAAGGCAGGTTCATCTTGTGGCGCTATAATTGAAATTAGAGCGAATGGTATTCCGGCAGGACTTGGGGCACCAATTTACTCAAAATTAGACTCTGATATTGCGTCTGCAATGATGAGTATTAATGCTGTAAAAGGTGTTAATATTGGTTCTGGAATGAATTCTGCTCAATTATCTGGAGAAGAAAGTTCAGATGAAATTTCAAAATCAAAAAATAAATTAAAGTTTAAATCAAATAATGCAGGTGGAATTCTTGGTGGCATCTCTTCTGGTCAACAAATAATTGTTTCATTTGCTGTAAAGCCTACATCATCAATTTTAAAAAGCAGAAAAACAATTAATAAATTTGGAAAAAATACTAGTATATCTGTTAAGGGAAGACATGATCCGTGTGTTGGAATTAGAGCGGTTCCAGTTGGTGAAGCTATGTTATCATGCGTTTTACTTGATCATTATTTATTGAATCAAGCTCAATGTGGATAATTACTTTATTTTTGTTTTTGTAAGATAATGTTTGAATCTAATACATCTAAAATTTGTTCCTCAATAGAAGTGTTGTCTAAATTTGCAAATTTATACATGTTTTCAGGTTTGTCTTGATCAATAAAAATATCTGGAAGTTTCATTGATCTAAATTTTAAATTTGAGTCCATTAATCCTTTTTTTGATAAAAAATCAATTACATGAGAACCAAATCCACCAATCGATCCCTCCTCAATTGTAACAATTGCTTCATGTGTTGTTGCTAATTGCCATATCAAATTTTCATCCAATGGCTTAGCAAATCTTGCATCTACTATTGTAATATTGACACCTTTTTTTTTTAAATTTTCTGATGCCTTTAAACTTTCACTTAATCTCGCACCAAAGTTAATTAAGGCTAACTTTTTTCCCTCTTGAATAATTCTTGATTTACCAATTTCTATCTTTTCATTAATTGATGGCAATATTGATCCAATACCAGCCCCTCTTGGATACCTGAATGCGCATGGTCTATCATTAATTTCTGTAGAAGTGTTAATCATTCTCACCAACTCAGCCTCATCACTTGCTGCCATCACAATAAAATTTGGTAGTGTTGCTAAATAAGTCGTATCAAAACTACCTGCGTGTGTAGGTCCATCAGCTCCAACTAATCCTGCTCTATCTATTGCAAATCTTACAGGTAAACTCTGTATTGCAACATCATGAACGACTTGATCATATGCTCTCTGAAGAAATGTTGAGTAAATTGCTGCATAAGGTTTATAATTCTCAGTCGCCAAGCCAGCTGCAAATGTGACAGCGTGTTGTTCAGCAATACCAACATCATAAGTTCTATCTGGAAATTCTTTTCTAAAATTGCTTAATCCAGTTCCATCTGGCATTGCTGCTGTTATTGCAACAATTTTACTATCTTTTTTTGCGTGTTGTATCAAAGTATCAGCAAAAACTTTGGTGTATGACGGTATTTTACTGGAACTTTTTTCCTGTTCTCCAGTCTTTACATTAAATTTAGATACACCATGATAATGATCTTTTGCTTCTTCAGCAAAAGAATAGCCTTTTCCTTTTTTTGTTTTTATATGAATTAATATTGGACCTTGGTGTTTTGAATCCCTTGCATTTCTTAAAATTGGTATCAATGAAGAAAGATCATGACCATCTATAGGACCAATATAATAGAAACCTAATGAACTAAATAAAGTTCCACCAGTTACAGCTGATCTTAATAAATCTTCTGCTTTGCCTGCTTTTACACTAAATCTTTTTGAAAATGCTGATGTAATCAATTTTATAGTTTCTCTTAAACTAAAATATATTTTACCAGAAAAAATTTTAGCTAAATATGTTCCCATTGCTCCAACAGGCCTTGCAATTGACATATCGTTATCATTTAATATCACAATCATTTTGGTCTTTGAAGCACCCGCATTATTCATGGCTTCATAAGCCATACCTGCACTTATTGCACCATCACCAATCACTGCTATAACATTTTCTGATTTTTGTGATAATTTATTTGCTTCTGCAATTCCCAAAGCTGATGAAATTGAAGTGGAGCTATGAGCAGCTCCAAAAGGATCATATTCACTTTCTAAACGCTTTGTAAATCCTGAGAGACCCCCTCCTTGCCGAAGTGTTCTTATTTTATCTTTTCTTCCTGTTAAAATTTTATGTGGATAACATTGGTGTCCTACATCCCAAATTAATTTATCACTTGGTGTATTAAAGATATAATGTAATGCTACGCTTAATTCCACAACACCTAAACTAGCACCCAAATGTCCTCCAGTAACTGATACTGCATCGATCATTTCCTCTCTTAATTCATCAGCAACCTTTTGCAGTTTTGTTTCAGGTACTTTTTTTAAGTCTGATGGAAAATTAATCTGATCTAAAAATTCGTAATTTTTTTTCATTTATTTCTATTTAAAATATAATTTAGAGTTTCAGTTAAATTCTTAGATTTTTGTCCATACTTTTTTAATTTAGTATTTATTTTTAACATTAGCTTATTCGCATATTTAATAGTATTTTTATCTCCCAGTAAACTAATAAGAGTTGCTTTACCTTTTTTCTTATCTTTTCCAGTTTTTTTTCCTGCAGCTAAAAGATTTCCTGTATAATCAATTAAATCATCAGCAACCTGAAATAGTAAACCTATATCAGCTCCAATATTTTCAAATTCTTGGATTTCTTTTTTACTTTTGTTCTTTAATATTAATGGCGCTACACAACAAAAACTAAAAAGTTTTCCAGTTTTTTTTATTTCCATTTCAATTATTTTTTTTTCTGAAATTTTCTTATGTTCATAACTAAGATCTAAGTATTGACCACCAGCAATCCCAAGATGTCCAGAACTCAAAGAAATTTTATTAATTAATCTAATTTTTGTTTTTTCATTGATATTCAAATCTTTATGACTCAAAATTTCGAATGCCATAGTTAAGAGTGAATTTCCAGCAAGAACAGCTGTGGACTCTCCAAATTTGATATGAGTAGAGGGCTTACCTCGTCTTATTAAATCATTATCCATACATGGTAAATCATCATGAATAAGTGAATAAGCATGAATACATTCAACAGCAGCGCCAATAATTAATAAAGTTTTATAATTTAAATTAAATATTGAACCAACATCAATTAGTATTTTTGATCTTATTTTTTTGCCACCTGAAAATAATCCATATTTCATTGGAACAATCAATTCTGATTTTTTTTGCTTTTTTATAAATCTTTTTAAAAAAATATTAGTATCTTTGGCAATTCTATTTAGTTTTTTTTGCATTATTTTTCGAAATTATCTTAGATATATTATCTTTAGATGTTGTATTGATGTCGATGGCTTTTTTTTTAAATTTTTTCTCAATAATATTGTTAAGTTTTATCAAATTTTGATATTTTTCGATAGAATTTTGTAAATCTTTTTGACTTTCTAAATCCTCAATTATTTTATTAGCTTCGAGAGTTAATTCATCCAGAGACGAAGACTCATAATCATTTGGTAAATCTTTATCTTTCATATAATACTCTCAGATAATACATGAAAATGAATCTTGCAAATATTAAAAAAGCAAAAAAACTGCTGCATAAAAAGGAGTGTATTGCTATACCAACAGAAACAGTTTATGGTTTGGCGGGTAATGCCTACTCAGACCAAGCCTGTCAAAAAATATATAAGCTTAAAAAAAGACCGAAAAATAACCCTCTGATAGTTCATTATCTGAATATTCAAAGGTTAAAAAAAGATTGTCATTTTAACAATGACTTTATTAAATTATATAAAAAATTTTGTCCTGGTCCTTTAACATTTATTCTAAATCTTAAAAAATCATCAAAAATCTCAAAAATAATTACCAATAAAAAAGATACATTGGCAGTAAGATTTCCACGGCACTCCGTCACTAGAAGATTGCTAAAAATTTTAGAATTTCCTTTAGCGGCTCCAAGTGCTAATCCCTCATCTGGGGTTAGTGCTGTTACTTCCACTGATGTAAAAGAGGATTTTGGGAAAAAAATAAAGTATGTACTTGAGGGGGGAAAATCATCTATTGGTGTAGAATCAACAATTATTGACCTTAGAAAAAATCCTCAAATCTTAAGATTAGGTGGTTTAAATGTTTCAACCATCCAAAAAATACTAAGAAAAAAAATATCAATAAATAACAAACCCTCAAAAATCGTTTCACCAGGTCAATTTAAGGTTCATTATTCGCCAGGTTTGCCCATTAGACTGAATGCAAAAAATATTCATAAAGATGAAGCATACTTGTTGATTAGAAAGAAAAAAGTAAGTAAATCAAATTATTATTTTTTGTCACAAAAAGGAAATTTAAAAGAAGCAGCAAAAAATTTATATTCTACTTTGAGAAAAATTAAAAAAAAGAAATATAGCTCGATTGCAGTATGTAAAATTCCCAATAGAGGATATGGTAAAACTATTAATGATAGGTTATTAAGAGCATCAAGATTCAATGAAAAAACCACTTGAAGTAATAGGATTATCAAAAACTTATAATACAAAAGAGGCAGTAAAAGATGTTTCTTTTCAAGTCAATCAAAATGAAATTATTGGGATACTTGGTCCTAATGGTTGTGGAAAAACTACTACAATTGGCATGATTTTAGGTTTGTTAAAACCATCAAAAGGAAAGGTTTTAATAAATGGAGTCGAAATTGAAAACCAACGTGTAAATTTATTAAATCAATTAAATTTTATATCACCTTATATAGAGTTGCCAAAAAAATTGACAGTTAGACAAAATTTAGAAGTTTATGGGAGGCTTTATGATGTGAACAAACACAAGGCAAAAATTGATTATCTGTGTGAAAAATTAAGACTCTACGAATTTATAGATAAATTGACTGGGGAGTTGTCATCTGGTCAAAAAAATAGGGTTAGTCTTGCAAAATCAATCATTAATAATCCAAAAGTTTTACTTCTTGATGAACCCACAGCATCGCTTGATCCAGAAACAGGTGATTTTGTAAGAAGTTTTTTAGAGGAATATCAAAAGGAAAATAAAACATCAATTTTATTAGCATCACACAATATGGCAGAGGTAGAGAGACTATGTTCCTCAGTTTTAATGATGAATAAAGGGTCGATTATTGATGAGGGTAGACCTGAGGAATTAATTAAAAAACATGGAAGAAAAAATATGGAAGAAGTTTTTTTAAAACTTACAAGGGAAAAAATATGAATTTTAATAAAATGTATGGTCTTTTCCTCAGACATTTTTATTTAATTAAAAGTTCTTTGCCAAGAATTTTAGATTTAATTTATTGGCCAACAATTCAAATAATTTTGTGGGGTTTTATCTCGAAATTCTTCTCAATACATAGTGACTACTATAGCAATACTTTGGGAGTAATTTTAACATGTGCAATACTTTACGATATTCTTTTTAGATCAAGCATTAGTTTTAACATGCTTTTTTTAGAAGAAATCTGGAGTAGAAATTTCACAAATTTGTTTATTGCTCCCTTAAAGCTTAAAGAAATTATTATTTCATTAATTTTTACTGCTTTGATAAGGACTTTAATAGGATTGGTTCCTGCAGTCATGTTAACCTCACCCCTATTTGGTGTATCGATTTTAAAATTGGGTTTGCCGCTTTTATTCTTATTCCTAAGTTTATATCTTTTTGGGATAACACTTGGATTATTTGTAAGTTCAGGACTAATCAGATTTGGTCCGTCTTTTGAGAATATTGCGTGGTCATCATTATTTTTGCTAGCTCCTCTTGGGTGCATTTACTATCCAATAGAAATTCTACCAAGTCTATTTCAATTCATAGCAAAATGTTTACCTCTTGTTTATATTTTTGATGAAACTAGAAATATACTCTTAAATGGATCAATAGATTATGTAAATTTAAAACAAGCATATTTGTTGAACTTGATCTATTTAGTTATTGGAATAGTCCTATTTTATTTATCTTTTTTAAGGGCTCGAATTAAAGGAACTTTATTAAATATGGGAGAATAATTGGTGCGCCTGCTAGGAGTTGAACCCAGAACCTCCTGATCCGAAGTCAGGCGCTCTATCCAATTGAGCTACAGACGCATATAGTATTAATATTATATTTTATGGCAAAAAACATTAGTTTTATAGTTAAAGAGAAAGAGAAGAATTTAAGAGTTGATGTTTTGATCAACAAAAGAGATGAATTTATCAGCAGAACTAGGATTAAAAATTTAATACTTAAAGAAAAATTAAAATTAAATAACAAAATTATTAAAAGTCCTTCAAAAAAAGTATCTATTGGTGACTTTATAGATCTTCAAATCCCAGAGCCAGAGATAGCATCTCTTAAGCCTTATAAATTTAGATTAAAAATAGTTTATGAAGATAAAGATTTGTTAGTAATTGATAAACCTGCTGGGATAATAATGCATCCAGGAGCCGGAAATTATGATAAAACAATTGTTAATGCTTTAATTAGTTATAACAAGAACTCTTTATCAAATATCGGTGACGAATTAAGACCTGGTATTGTTCATAGAATTGATAAAAACACGTCTGGTTTGGTTGTAATTGCAAAAAACAATGAAGCGCATGAAAATTTGTCAAAACAATTTAATGAGCACACAATTACAAGAATCTACCAGCTTTTAATATGGGGGAAACTCAGGCCATCTAATGGAAGAATAGAAACTTTTATTACTCGTAGTCAAAAAAATAGACAATTAATGATGGCTAGTAGTTTTAAAGGTAAAAAAGCTATAACTAATTATAAAACTATTGAAGTTTTTGAAAATGAAAGCACACCGACTTTAAGTTTAGTGGAATGTAAATTAGAAACTGGAAGAACTCATCAAATCAGAGTACACATGAACTATAAGGGTAATAGTATACTGGGAGATGATAAATATAAAAAAAAATATAAAAAATTGAAAAATATTGATCTAGATCTACAAAATTCAATTTCCAAATTAAGAAGGCAATTTCTTCATGCCAAAACCTTAGGCTTTAAGCATCCTGGTACTAAAAAACCAATGATTTTTTCCTCACTTTTGCCGAAAGACCTTAGTAACATTTTAAAAAAGCTGAGAAATACTGAAAAAAAAATTATTGAAAATTAATTATAATTAATTAAATAAACACTTCTATGAAAGCTACAATTAACAATAATTTACCAACTCTATCTAATGAGGGCGGTCTAACTGCATACTTAGAACAAATTAAAAAATTTCCAATGTTAGCAGCTGAGGAAGAGTATATGCTTGCAAAAAATTGGAGAACAACTGGAAATATTAAAGCTGCAGAAAAATTAGTAACCAGTCACTTAAGATTAGTTGCAAAGATCGCAATGGGATATAGAGGATACGGATTACCTGTTAATGAAATGATTTCAGAAGGAAATGTAGGATTGATGCAAGCAGTTAAAAAATTTGAACCAGAGAAAGGTTTTAGATTAGCAACTTATGCAATGTGGTGGATCAAAGCTTCAATTCAGGAATATATTTTAAAATCATGGAGTCTTGTTAAAATCGGTACCACAACTGCACAAAAAAAATTATTTTTCAATTTAAAAAAAATTAAAAATCAAATTTCGCCAGAAACTGAAGGAGATTTAAGAGATGAACATGTTAATCATATCGCTAAGAAACTTGATGTGAGCAAGGAGGAGGTGGTTTCGATGAACAGAAGGCTTTCGGGTAAAGAGTTCTCTCTTAACGCTCAAGTTGGTGAAGATGGGGATGAGTGGCAGGACTGGTTAGAGGACAAGGAACTTGATCACGATTTAAAATATGCCCATCATGAGGAAATGGAACAAAGAAAAGATTTATTGAAAGACTCTATTAAAGTTCTAAATGATAGGGAGAGAGAAATTTTATATTCAAGAAGACTAAATGATGATCCAACTACCTTGGAAGATTTAAGCCAGAAATACAAAATTAGCAGAGAAAGGGTCAGACAGATAGAAAATAGAGCATTTGAAAAACTTCAAAAGCACATGTTGCTTTTAGCTAAGTCAAAAAATCTACTGCCCACAAATTAAACATCAAAAGGATTTTCAATTAAAATTGTATCATCTCTTTCTGGACTAGTTGATATACTAGAAACTTTTGCACCAATAAAATCCTCAACTGCGAAGATATATTTTTTTGCGTTTTCGGGCAGTGAGTCAATATTTTTGACACCACTTGTGGAGACTTTCCACCCCTGAAATACTTTATAAATAGGTTTTATTCTTATTTGATCTTCGACCGCAGCAGGCAAATAATCTAATTTTTTATCATCAAGCTCGTAAGCAACACACATTTTAATTTCATCTAATGCGTCTAAAACATCTAATTTTGTTAAAGCAATAGAATTAATACCTGAAACTTTAATCGTTTGTCTTACTAATACACCATCAAACCATCCACATCTTCTTTTTCTGCTAGTGACAGTTCCAAATTCTTTTCCTCGCGTACCTAACAGCTCGCCAATACTATCTTTTAGTTCTGTTGGGAACGGACCTTCTCCAACTCTTGTTGTATAAGCTTTTGTGATACCAAGAACATAATTTATCGTATCAAGTCCACAGCCTGTTCCTGTAGCTGCACTTGATGCGACAGTGTTTGAAGAAGTTACAAAAGGATAAGTTCCATGGTCAACATCAAGCAAAACACCTTGAGCACCCTCAAACAAAATTTTTTTTTTTTGTTTTTTGAATTCATCAATTTTGAGCCATACAGGTTGTGAAAATTCTAATATTTTAGGAGCTATTTTAAGTAAATCAGACTTTAACTGATCCTTTTCAAAAATTTTTTTTCCTAGACCTTTTCTTATTGCATTATGGTGAATTAGTACTGACTCAAGTCTTTGATCCAAATTTTTCTCAGACCTTAAATCCATAACCCTAATTGATCTTCTACCAACTTTATCTTCATATGCAGGTCCAATTCCTCGTCTAGTCGTTCCTATCTTACTTTTACCCGCTGCATCCTCTCTAATTTCATCCATTTCCCTATGAAAAGGCAAAATTAAATTTGCAGATTCAGATATGATTAAATTATTTGTATTAACCTCTACACCTTTAGATTTTATTTCTGTAATTTCCTCTAATAAAGCCCAAGGATCTATGACAACACCATTCCCAATAATTGATATTTTGTCTTTTCTAACTATCCCAGATGGCAGTAATCTTAACTTATAAATTACACCATCTATCACAAGAGTATGTCCAGCATTGTGACCTCCTTGAAATCTTATTACCACATCTGCTTGTTCAGATAGCCAATCAACAATTTTTCCTTTACCCTCGTCACCCCATTGAGATCCAACAACGACTATATTTTTCATTATTTAAACTTCGTTTTTAATTTAAGAGAAGTGAGATGGTTAATTGGGCCATGACCTTTTCCATATTTAGGGTTAGATTTTATTGCTGAATTTACATACTTAATACCAAGCTCACAAGATTTCTTTACTGGTTTTCCACACGATACAAAAGTTATAACAGCACTAGATAAGGTACAACCTGTACCATGAGTATTTTTTGTCTTATATCGCTTACTGTTAAAAAATTTAATGTCTTTTTTATTGATGAAAATATCAATAACATTTTTATTTATAAGGTGTCCACCTTTAATAAGCACATTCTTAGCTCCCAATTCTAAAAGTTTATTAGCGGCATAAATCATATCTTCTTTATTTAAAATTTTAGTTTTAGTCAAAATTTCTGCCTCTGGAATATTTGGAGTTACAAGTAATACTTTTTTAATTAACTTTAGTTTTAATAATTGTATCGCCTGATCATCTATTAATTTAGCTCCACCTTTTGCAACCATAACTGGATCTAAAATAATTTTTTTTATTTTGATTATATCTAAAGCCTTTAATACCGATCTTATGACTTTTGAAGAGTGCAACATGCCTATCTTAATTGCATCAGGTCTTATATCTTTGCAAGTATAAATAATTTGATTGAAAATATCTTTTGGATCAATTCCAATTATTGATTTTACACATGTAGTATTTTGTGTTGTAACTGCAGTTATAGCTGTCATAGCATAAGATCCTAGGGCAGTTACAGTTTTTATATCAGCCTGGATACCAGCTCCACCTGAAGAATCTGAGCCTGCAATAATTAAAATTTTAGAGTTCGGCTTCAATTTATTTTTATTTTTTTTGATATAATTTTAACACATTCAGATAAAAGTATTTTATTTTCACTTTCCCCCATTATTCTTATTTTAGACTCCGTGCCTGACTTTCTTACTAAAATTCTTCCTTTACCCTTAATCAATTTTTCTACACTTTTTATAGTTTTTTTTATCTCGGGTTTATTAATAATATTTTTATCTTTTACATCGATATTTACTAAAAGCTGGGGTATTTTTTGAAATTTATCAAAAAATTCACTTGCTTTTTTTCCCTTCCTTAAAGCAAAAAGAGCCTCCAAAGCCACAAGCAGACCATCGCCAGTGGTTGCAAATTTACCTAAAATAATATGACCTGATTGCTCACCACCAAGATTATATCTATATTTTTGCATTTTTTCTTTAACATATCTGTCGCCAACGTTAGCCCTAATGAATTTTATTCCCTTTGATTTGAAATATTTTTCTAAGCCGTAGTTTGACATTAAAGTTCCAATCACACCACCTTTTAACATTTTTTTATTTTTCCACCTTGTTGCTAAAGCAGCAATAATTTGATCTCCATCTATAATATTACTTTTCTCATCACACATTATAATTCTATCTGCATCCCCATCTAAAGATATGCCAATGTGAGCTTTATATTTTTTAACAGCTGATCTAATTTTTTTTGGAAAAGTGGAGCCACAGTTTAAGTTTATATTTAAACCGTTTGGATTAACACCTATTGGTATTACTTTAGCTCCTAGTGATTTTAATAATTCAGGCCCTGCTTTATAACCAGCGCCATTAGCACAATCAATAACGATTCTTAATCCTCTTAGATTAAACTCTTTTGTAAAATTTTTTTGTAATATTTTAATGTATTTTTTTGTACCTGTTTCCAATCTTTTAACTCGTCCTAATTTTTTAGGTTGAGATAGGTGTTTTGAAATTTTTTTGTCTATAAGACTTTCAATTTTTTTTTCAATTTTATCTGATAATTTCATTCCATCAGGACCAAACAATTTTAAACCATTGTCATGGTGAGGATTGTGTGAAGCTGTAATCATTATACCCATATTAGCCTTCATTTCTTTTGTAAGCATTGCTAGCCCATTAGTCGGTAAAGGCCCAAGGGTATAAACATGCATACCAGCAGATGCTAGCCCAGAAACAAGAGCGGGTTCTAGAGTGTAACCAGATAATCTAGTATCTTTGGCTATTATCGCAATTTGTTTCTTTTTTTTTTGGGACTTGAAATAAGTTCCACTTGCAAGCCCAAATTTAAAAAACATATCTCCATTTATATGTTTGCTATTTATTGCCCCTCTAATTCCGTCAGTTCCAAAGTACTTTTTTGCCATTAATTTTTAATTAGCTTTCTAAAAACTTTAATTCCTTGCATTACTTCATTCACATCATGAATTCTTAATATCTGTATACCTTGCATCATTAAAAATATTGAAGAGGCTATCGTTCCTCCAACTCTAGTTTTACTATCATTATCTTTAGAAATATCCTTGATAAATCTTTTTCTAGAATTCCCAACAAGTATAGGAAAACCAAGAGAATGGAAAATAGAAATTCTTTTGAGTAGATTCATATTATGTTTCAAATTTTTTCCAAATCCAATACCTGGATCTAAAATTATATTATTATGTTTTATGCCTTTAGATCTAATTAACTTAATTTTATGCTCAAAATAATCATAAATATCTAATAATTCATTTTTATAATTCGGATTTTTTTGCATACTCCTTGGTGTCCCTTTTGAATGCTGTATTACAAAAGGAATTTTATTTTTTTTAAGAACTGTCAAAGTTTTAAAGTCGTATCTAAGTCCAGACACGTCATTTATTAACTTAACCCCTAATGTAATGCCTTTTTCCATAATTTTAGATTTTCTTGTGTCTAAAGAAACTGGTAATTTTTTTACAATTAATTTCAAAATCTTATTAATTCTAACCCACTCAGTATTTTCAGAAATAGACTTGGATCCTGGTCTAGTCGACTCACCACCAACATCAATTAGATCAGCCCCATCCTTATAGAGGTTCATCGCATGATTTGTTCCCTTTCTTTTAGTATTAAATTTTCCACCATCTGAAAAACTATCGGGAGTTAGGTTTAACACTCCTAATATATTTGGAATTTTTTTAAAATTTAAGTTAGAAAAATTTTTTTTTCTTGAATTAATTTTTTTTAAATCTAAGTTTATTTTATTCTTCAAATCTTTAGGTAAATATTTAATTTGATCTATAGAAATTCTTTTTTTCGACTTTCTAGTTATAATTTCTATATTATCAAAAGATATTTCTTTTATCTGATGTAAAGGTATAGCTTTTTTTTCTTTTACTAATTCTCTTGAGAGATTACCATAGTAGAAATTACACGCTCTTGTGTAATATCTTTTCATTATTGTTTAATGAACAATTTTTGGTTTTAAACCCATTGCTCCTAAAGCAGAACTTTTTTCATCCTTTTCATCTGGTTTTTCAGACAATTTATCTTTTGGATATATATTTTTGTTGATGATATTTTCAATTTCTTCCCCAGTCAAAGTTTCATATGTAATCAAAGCTTTGGCAATTTTATGTAAATCATCAATTTTTTCTGTCAAAATTTTTTTTGCTTGATTATAGCCCTCATCGACAAGCTTTCTTATCTCTTTGTCAATTTTTTGTGCAATTGCCTCAGATACAGATTGGGTTTGTGTTACTGATCTACCTAAAAATACCTCCTCTTGATTTTCACCATATTCAACAGGCCCCATTTCCTCACTCATTCCATACTTAGTCACCATAGCTCTTGCTAGTTGAGTTGCTTGATTTATATCGGAACCTGTCCCTCCACCAGCACCTGTAGTAATATCATCTTTACCAAAAATAAGTTCTTCTGCAACCCTGCCACCAAAGCAGACAGCTAACCTAGCTTTAAGATATTTTATTGAATAACCATGCTTATCTCTCTCAGGTAAATTCATCACCATACCTAAAGCTCTTCCTCTTGGGATAATTGTTGCTTTGTGAATTGGATCGTAACTAGGCATATTAAATGAAACCAGTGCATGTCCACCCTCATGATAAGCAGTAAGTTTTTTCTCATCCTCTGTCATGACCATGGATCTTCTTTCAGCTCCCATCATTACTTTATCTTTTGCTTCCTCAAACTCCATTAGAGTAACTATTCTCTTATTTTTTCGCGCAGCCAACAATGCTGCCTCATTAACAAGATTTGCTAAGTCTGCTCCTGAAAAACCTGGAGTTCCTCTTGCAATGGTTCTTAAATTTACATCTGGAGCCATCTTAATTTTTTTCACATGTACTTTTAATATTTTTTCTCTACCTATAATATCGGGATTTGATACAACAACTTGTCTATCAAATCTTCCTGGTCTCAGCAAAGCAGGGTCCAAAACATCAGGCCTATTAGTTGCAGCGATTATAATCACACCTTCATTTGTATCAAACCCATCCATCTCGACTAAAAGCTGATTAAGCGTTTGCTCTCTTTCATCGTTTCCCCCACCTAAACCTGCTCCACGACTTCTACCAACAGCATCGATTTCATCAATGAAGATTATACACGGAGAATTTTTTTTACCTTGATCAAACATATCTCTAACTCTTGATGCACCAACTCCTACAAACATTTCCACAAAATCTGAACCAGATATTGTAAAAAATGGTACACCTGCTTCTCCTGCAATGGCTCTTGCAAGTAAAGTTTTTCCTGTCCCTGGAGGACCTACTAACAGAGCTCCTCTAGGAATTTTTCCACCAAGTCTACTGAATTTTTTTGGGTCTTTTAGAAATTCTACAATTTCCTCAACTTCTTCTTTAGCTTCTTCTACTCCAGCAACATCATTAAAGGTTACTTTACCCTTAAGCTCATTCATCATTTTGGCTTTCGATCTACCAAAACCCATGGCCCCACCTTTGCCGCCTTGCATTTGTCTCATAAAGAAAATCCAGACTGCAATTAATAACAACATTGGAAACCAAGAAAGTAACACTCCAAACAATGATGGCATTTTTTCCTCAATAGGGGCTGCAGAAATACTAACACCTTTTTCTGAGAGCTTCTCTATTAAATTTGGGTCGTTAGGTGAATATGTGGTAAAATTATTACCGTTCGAATAAGTCCCTTTTATATTATTGCCTTGAATTTCTACTTTTACAACCTCTCCATTATCAACAGCTTTCAAAAATTCAGAGAATATTACTTTATTACTACCTCGAACATTTGCTTGAGGATTTTTGAACATGTTGTATAGACCTATAGTTAGAAAAACTATGACAGCCCACATTGCAATATTTTTGAAATTCATGGTACTAAAATAAGAATTATTTAAAATTAAACAAGTGGCAATTTTGGTTAATATGTATGAAAGTTATTATTCTTTTGAGATAATGACTGTTTGATTGACCTTTTCGATCAAGCAACTCCCTAATGTGCTCTTAGAAAATGAGCTTTTTTGAATTTCTTTGATGATTTTATCAATTTTTTTTCCTCTAACAGAGTAATGTTTTTTACTTACAAAATTTAAAGAATCAGACAAAGATCTAAATACTACCTCGTGTGGTTGTTTAAAAAATTTGTCATTTAAAATTAGATGTTTTTTCTTGTGTGAAAAAAAGGAATTATTTTCCAAATTTTTTGTAACATAGTAATTAACAACATCATTTGATTTTTTTAAATTTTCAATAGTTTTCATAAATTTTTTTCGATCTAAACCATCATTTTTGAGCCCGTTTAAAAGTTTTCTTACTCTCACCCTTTGAAACTTATCATCATTATTTGTTGGATCTTTAACATAAAAATCAAAAACCTTTTTGGAAATAAAAACTAAATCCTCTTTTTTTTGATTTATTAAAGGTCTTAAAATTGTAACATTTTGTAATTTAGATTTTTTACTTAAAGAAATTAAACCTTTTAGTCCACTACCCCTAAGAATTCTTATAAAAAAATTTTCAATTAAGTCCTCTTGATGATGTCCCAGTAATACATATTTAACCCTTAACTTTTTACATTTAGAAATCAAAAGTTCAAATCTTTTTGTCCTTGCTGCTGATTGAATATTACTTTTGGGTTTTATTCCTTGCCAATATAAAATCTCAGCTTTTATTTGAAATTTATTAAGTATATTTTTTACATATTTTGCCTCATTAGTAGACTCTGATCTTAATTTATGATCAATAATATAAAACCTAACTTTGAGGTTTTTTTGAATCGAATAAATTTTAGATAGAAAAGCTAATGCAAGACTATCTGGGCCCCCAGATACTCCAACTATAAAATTTTCATTAATATTAGTGGACTTGACAAACTTTTTATAAATCTGACTAATTTTTTTATTGTTTAATTTATTCTTTAAAACTCTAGGAATTTTTATTTTTACACTCAAATTTTTGAGATTCATATTTAGCTTTTTGTATCACAGACTGATTTGCATCTGGATATTGTTTTTCAACACCATTAATCATTTTGCAACCTTGGTCTTTCTCTCCTATCTGAACCATTGATACACCTAACTTTAATAAATTTACAGGAGCTTTTTCACCTTTTGGGTATTTTTGATATCCTTCTAAATACGCAGATGCTGCATCGGTGTAAAGTTGTCTTATTCTAAAGGTTTCTGCATACCAATATTGTGCATTGCCGGCAAGTTTATGCTCTGGGTTTGTTTGTACAAATTCTCTAAAGGCTCTCTCTGCTGTAGAGTAATCACCAACCTTCAAAAAGCTTGTAGCAAATTCGTATTGATTTTCTGGTGACTCACTCGGAAGAATTTTTTCTTCAGCCTGAAAAGGCTCTGTAATTATTGTTGCAGTTGTATCTATTGATTGAGTTTGTTGAATAGTCTCATTTGTATTCGTGTCTTTATAAGATATTGAACCAAGATCTTGTGGTTGTGAGCTTCCAGGTAAATTTTTATCTTTGGAATTTTGAGCCAAAGTCTTTTTATCATCATTGATAACCGTTGCATTCTCTAAATCTTGAAATCTTATTTGATTATCGGCTTGGACTTTTGATAATCTATTAGATAATTTATCAAGTTTGAAATTTATTTCTTCAAATCTATTTGTTAAATTTTGAAATTGAGTTTCGATTTCTGTGAGTTTTAATAAGTGTCTTGTTAATACATCTTCTGAATTAGGATCTAAGGGCGCATCTATATTATTAATTTCATTATTTAAATTTGTTGATCCTGAATAAACTGCTCTCTCAAGTGTTTTAATATCTTTTTGTAACTGTTCTATAGTTTCATAAATGTTATGATTATCTGCTATTAAATTCGAAGATAGAGAAAAATAGATTATAAATAAAAATTCAAGTCTTAATTTTTTGATAAACATCTTCATTAGTAAGGTTATTATTAAAATAATGGCAAAAAAAAGACCCTTAAACATTGCATGTTCAAGGGTCTTAAATTAAAAACTAGTTTGCTTTTACTGTTACAGATCTTCTATTTTTTGACCATGCTAAAGGATTAGAACCTGAGTCTACTGGTCGTTCTTTTCCATAACTTAAAACTGAAATTCTATTAGAAGAAATTCCATATGTCATAAGATAATCCTTAGCAGCATTTGCTCTTCTTTCACCAAGAGCTAAGTTGTACTCTCTTGTGCCTCTTTCATCCGCATGACCTTCAAGCACAATTGTAATCTTTGAATTTTTTCTTAAGTATGCAGCTTGTTTTCTTAAAGTCTCTCTTGAAGCAGTTGTCAAAACTGACTCATTGGTTGCAAAAAATACTCTATCAGGAACTCCCGATGCTAAATACTCAACTGTATCTGTCCCAGTATAAACATCTCCTTGCATTTGACCTGTAGTTTTTTTTGATGTTGCACAAGCAGATAGCGCAAAACATGCAAAAACTAATAATAAAGTGTTTTTAAGAATTTTGTTTAATTTCATTATTGCTCCTTGATCAATATTTCTTATTCTTAACTTTTTCACAACTAATTAGATGTTTCAAGTTAAAAAATCAAGATAAATCAGATTAATTGCTTAATAATGATGACCATGATGGGTCAGATGCATCTGTAGGGGTTTTTACCATCCTCTCGTTATAGCCTGTCAAATCAATAGACCATAATTTAGCAGAAAATCCCTCCCCTTTATCGTCAGTTTCAGTTTCTCTATAAAATATTAAAACTCTTCCATTCGGTGACCAAGAGGGTGCTTCTTGATAAAAATTTTCAGTCAAAAGTCTCTCGCCGCTACCATCTGTTCTCATAACCCCAATATAAAATTTACCTTTATGGAGTTTGGTAAATGCTATCAAGTCCCCTCTAGGCGACCAAACAGGTGTACCATATAAACCTTTACCAAATGAAATTCTTTTAACATTGCTTCCATCACTTTTCATGACATAAATTTGTTGATAACCACTTCTATCAGAATTAAAGCAAATAAACTTGCCGTCCGGGGAAAAAGAAGGAGAAGTGTCAATTGAAGGGTGATTAGTAATTTTTTCTACAATACGATTTTCTAAATCCATAGTATAAATTTCTGAATTACCATCTTTAGCAAAACTCATAATAATTTTTTTTCCATTTGGTGAAAAACGTGGAGCAAAAGTCATTCCAGGGAAATCACCAACAACTTCTTGCATTCCTGTTTCAATATCTAAAAGATATACCCGAGGTAAGTTTCTAAAATAAGAAAGATAAGTCACCATTTGACTAGTTGGGTTAAACCTTGGTGTTAAAACAAGCTCATTACCTAATGTTAGAAATTTATTATTCGCCCCATCTTGATCCATTATCGCAAGTTTTTTAATACGTTTAGTTTTTGGACCTTCTTCTGCAACATAAATTATTCTTGTATCAAAATAACCTTTTTCTCCAGTTAATCTCTGATAGACTTTATCAGTTATAATATGTCCAACTCTTCTCCAATTTGTTGGAACAGTTGTAAAAGCAAGTGCAACCATTTCCTTTCCAGCAAGTACATCCCAAAGTCTAAACTCAACTCGTAATTTTTCGTCTAAGTAACTAACTTTTCCAGTAATTAACGCTTGAGCCTTAATTAAATTCCAATCTTCAAATCTTGGCTTTAAGTTTGCAATATCTGGAGCTTGTAAAAACGCATCTTTATTTAATGGATTAAAAAGACCGGATGTTTTTAAATTTACTTCAATTATCTTTGAAATTTCTTCACCGATATTTTTTTTTTTCAAAATCTTCTCAAAATTTTGTCTTGAATTCTCATCAATTGATAAAGGTGAGACCGCTATAGGAAGGGGATCCAGATTTCCTCTAGTAATGTCTACCTCAATAAGACTAAAACTTTTTGAAGGGATTATAATTAAAAGGAATATTATCTTTATTACAATTTTCATAAATTTATATCATCCCTCTAACATTTCTCTTGCATCAAAGTTTAGTTGCAATTCTTTCCATCTTTCATAACCTGTGGTTGGAACCCTTAATGGTTGACATAATTTTACCGCTCTAAGCGCACTTTCTGCTAATACTTTATAAAAACCCTGTCCAGGCTTATTCATTCTTGCATGATCTATTATTTCTGATTTAGCTACCGTGCCATCTGGTTTTAATTTCAGTTTAATTTTAACTAATAAATTTTCATTATAAGGTAATCCTAAAGGTATACTCCAACAACCGAATATTTGTGCCTTTAGGGCATCCTCCTCGCTTAACGATAAGCCTGCGTTCTCAACATTTCTTTTTTGATCTTGAGTAACTTTATCATTTTTCTTTGTAGTTTCAGCTGTTTCCTCTTTTGATTTGTCAATTAATGCTGCAATGTTGTTTGGATCAAAAAGTTCATCTTTTTCAAACTCTGAAACTTGCTTAACTTCATTGTCTACTACCTCAGGATTTTGCTTATCCTCTTTGACCTCTTTCTCATTTTTTACAAGATCATCGGGCATTGGAATAGAGTCAGGTTTTATTTTTTTTATTTTCTTAGGTGGTGCCTGCTCAGATACCAACTTTTCCTCTTTTTTTTTTACCTGTTCTATAATTTTTTTTGCTTTTGGAGCAAAAGGAATATTTGTTTTGTCAGTTATTTGTATCAATTCTATCGAAACAATTGGAGGAAGATCAATAGGTTTTTTTGATAAAAATGGCAAACTCATAGCAGTTAAAAATATAAATATTACATGCAAAACTGATGATATAATTACACTTTTGTTCAAGTCTTTACCTTTCTTTATAAGGTTCTGAAATCAAAGCAACCTTTGTAAACCCCGATCCAGATAATAGACCCATTATTTCAAGTACTCTACCATAGTTAATCGTTTTGTCCCCTCTAACATAAATTCTAGTATCAGTTCTATTTTTTGAGACTGCTAAGACTTTTGCAATTATTTTTTCATATTCAACTTTTGATTCTTGAATAAAAATTTCACCTTTTGAATTAATTGATAAAGTCAGCGGTTCAGCCTCCTCTGGAAGTGAGTCTGCAGAACTTTCAGGTAAATCAACTTGCACTCCAACCGTAAGCAATGGAGCCGTAACCATAAAAATTATTAATAAAACAAGCATTACATCTACAAACGGTGTAACATTTATTTCACTCATAGGTTCTTTGGATGATCGATTAAACTTAAAAGCCATTAATTAGATTATTGTTAAAAATCTTTTTGAAAAATTTTCTAGTCTCTGAGAATATTTAATTGAGTCATTATTAAATTTATTATAAGCGACAACTGCTGGTATAGCAGCCAATAAACCTAAAGCAGTTGCGAAAAGAGCTTCTGCTATTCCAGGTGCAACAATTGCTAAGCTTGTGTTTCGAGAAATCGCAATAGACTGAAATGAATTCATAATTCCCCAAACGGTTCCAAAAAGACCTATAAAAGGAGCTGTCGATCCCACTGTGGCTAAAAAAGTGAAACCTTTACTAATCTTGGTAACTTGTTTTTCAATACCAGTTTCGAGCATGGTTGTCATTCTGACATTCAAATCTGTTTTTGATCTTCTTTTAAGTAAATTTTGCATCGCATCCCTAAAAAGTAAAGCCATTGGATCCTCAGTTGTTGCAGGGAGATTGTTATAAAAAGTTTCTGCAGATTTAGAATTCCAAAACTTATTTTCAAATTCTTCGGTAGATTTATTAATTTTTTTGAAAAGCTTAAATTTTTCGAATATTACAGCCCATGAATAAATTGAGCAGGCAATAAGTATTAAAATAACAGACTTTACTACAATATCTGCTCTTATGAACAAATTCATTAATGAAAAATCAGCACTTGAAGCTAGTCCAACTGCCTGAGATGATATATCAGCTTCCATACAAGTTTCTTTCTTTCACTTAAATGTGTCATGATTTTGACTTATTTATTAAGATTTATTCCTCAATTTTATGAGTTTCATAATAAAAACTAGCAATTAATATTGCATCAGCCTTATTTGAATCTTTCTTTTTTGATAACTGTGACGAGAAATCTGGAAATATCTCAATAGCCCTAGTTCGACTAGCGTCTTTTTCAGAATTGATTAAATTGTAATATTTTTTCCATTTTGCCGGTCTAACAAAAAACATTGGTAACCTCATTGCAGAACAAATACCTTTTAAGACTCCAAAAGACTGACCGAAATTAAACATACTTGTTACTCCTTGTCCCGGCATAGCAGTAACATGCTCTATCACAACTCTTATCTTAGTCTCGGGATTACTATTAATCTTTTTAGTAATTTCATTATAAATTTGAGCTCCATTAACCTGTTTTTTATTTTTTTTTCCTTCATTCATGACTGGCATTCCAATTACATCTAAAATTTTTCCATCTTTAAGAAAGCAAATTGAACCAGAGACACCTGGATCTATACCAATTATTATCATAACTTAGTTTAAAAACTCAGCATTTGAATATACATTTTGAACATCATCATCATCCTCCAACGAAACAAAAAAATTTATTAAATTTTCATGATCTTCTTTTGGAATTTGTACATTGTTAAGTGGAACCCATTCTATTCCAGTTGATATAAAATTACTAATTTTTTTCTCTAACTCTTTTTTAATATTATATATATTGACTACTGAACATTGGATTTCATGTAATTCTGTATTTGATTTACATTCATCAGCGCCAGCCTCAATAGCTAAATCTAAAATTTTTTCTTCTGAAATTTCATTTTTGTCAATTTTTATGACACCTAGTTGAGTAAAATTATGAGAAGCTGAGCCTTGTGTTCCAAGACTACCTCCAGATTTTTGAAAAATAGTTCTTATATTTGACGCAGTCCTATTTTTGTTATCTGTTAATGTTTCTACAATAACAGCGACTTTATTTGGTCCAAAACCCTCATATCTTAAATTTTCGAAATTTGCACTATTGTTTAATGATGATTTATTAACAGCTCGCTCAATATTATCTTTAGGCATATTGGCAGATCTTGCTGCTTGTATGGCTGATCTTAATCTTGGATTCATATTTGGATCTTTATCTCCCAATTTTGCAGCAACAGTAATTTCCTTTGATAACTTAGAGAATAATTTAGATCTTTCCTTATCTACCTTCCCCTTTTTATGTTTAATACCTGCCCAATGTGAATGTCCAGCCATAAATTAATTATTTTTTAACTGCTCTCCAAAAATATAACTTTCAATTTTATTAGCTAAACCAGTTTCTGAGTTACACTCAACAATTACCCCACATAAAGTAGAATCTCCATTTGCTGGAAAATGCTTTACAGAGTCTTTTTTCATAAATCTGTTTAATGAGTTATTTTTGTTCATTCCAATTACTGAGTCATAATCACCACACATCCCTGCATCAGTTTGATATGCGGTGCCGTTTTGTAAAATTCTTGCATCATTAGTTGGTATATGAGTGTGTGTGCCTACTACAAGAGAAGCTTTACCATCAAAAAAATGTCCAATTGCATTTTTTTCACTTGTAATTTCTCCATGAAAATCAACAACTAAAAAATCAAAATCCTCTTTCAATTTAAAATTATTAATAAATTGATTTGCTGCTTCAAAAACATCATTACTTTTTTTCATAAAAACATTTCCAATTAAATTTAAAACTCCAATTTTAAAATTATTAACAGTCGTAAAAATTTCAAACCCTTTTCCTGGAGAGGGTTCAAAAAAATTTTTTGGTCTCAGTATTCTTTTTTCATTTTCAATAAATTGCATTATCTCTTTCTGATCCCAAATATGATTACCACTCGTAATTACATCAACTCCACTTGAAAAGAATTTTTCACAAATTTTTTTCGTTAGACCAACCCCACTTTCGTCTGCATTTTCTCCATTAACAATTACGAAATCAATCTCTCTTTTTTTTTTTTGAGAAGGAAGATTTTCAATTAATTTTGAACATCCTGTACTACCTACAACATCACCTAAAAATAATATTCTCATTCTATAATTTTTTTTTCTGTCACTACAAAATCAAGTTTTTTGTCATATCTGTTGAGTGGAATGCTTTTAACTCTTTGAAAAGAGTACGCCAATCCAACAAGGAGTGGTTTTTTTTTTCTTTTTATTCTGTGGATATATCTGTCGTAGAAACCACCTCCATAACCTACTCTATTCAATTTTTTATCAAAACCCAATAAGGGTATTAACAATATATCTGGAAATTTTATTTTGCCACTACTCGGCTCTGGTATACCAAATTTATTTATAACCAATGGCTCTTTGGAGGTCCATTGAATAAAATCCATTTGGAAGTTTTTTTTTATTTTTGGTAAAGAAATGATGTAATTTTTCTTTTCTAATTTTTCCAAAATTTGAATACAATCTAACTCGTTATTGTAAGGGTAATATCCTCCAACTATTTTTCCTTTTATTCCTTCTTTTTTTAAAAGCTTGATAATATAATTATGATCAATTGATTTAGTTTTTTGTAACTTATTTTCTCTAAGCTTTAAAAATTTTTTTCTAATTTGAGATTTTTTCACAAAATTTAAGACAAATTTTCTAAGTTTGCTTTTTTTACAAAATTTGAAATTTCATTTGTGGCTTCATCAATTAATTTTTCATAACTTTGTTGACTCAACTCAATTTCATTTTTTAAATGAATATGTTTTGTATTTAACTTATTAATTTCATTTTCCTTTTTATCTCTATATTCATATATTAAAGATTTAAGTTCTTTAAACTTATTCGACAAATCATTAAGCTCCCTTTTTTTTTGTTCTACTTTTTTTTGTGTCTCATAGTATTCATCCATAATTTTAACTGCGGTAATAAGTAAAAGTTTATTTTCTCCTAAATTGCCAAGATCATTTTTAAGTTTATTAAATTTTTGATTTAATTGGATTAATAATTCTTCCAATTGTTCCTCTTGCCCATCCTCACAAGAAAGTAAAAACTCTTTACCGTTAAATTTAATGCTTACGTTTGCCATTCATCTATTTCATTTAATAAAATATCTGTTTCTTGATTTAATTCATCAATTTTTTCTGAAAAATTTAATTGCTTTTGTTTTTCAATTTTTTCTTGTCTCTCAAATTCATCTAATTTCCTAGATAATTCATCATGCTCATTAACTAAAGAAGTGTATTTTTTCTCAAGTTCTTTTTTTTCAATTTCTAATTGATTTTTTTGATCCTTCAGATTTTCAATATTTTTATTTATATTTGAATCATTGAGATTTAAATTTTTTAATTTTGTTAAGGCCTCATTTAACTTTTTTTCTTTTTCACTAAAAAAATTCATATATATATGTTTATATTATTAAATAGAATCTTCTTAGTCTAGACAGGATAATTTTGATTAAACAATACAGGGAATTAGCTAATTGCATTCGATTTTTATCAATTGATGCTGTACAAAAAGCCAACTCGGGTCACCCAGGAATGCCTATGGGTATGGCTGATGTAGTAACGGTTTTATTTAAAGATTTTTTAAATTTTAACCCAAATAACCCAAGTTGGATAAATAGAGACAGATTTGTCCTCTCTGCCGGTCATGGATCAATGTTGCTTTATTCACTTCTTTATCTCACTGGTTATAAAAGTGTTTCTTTGAATGATATTAAAAATTTTCGTCAATTAGATTCAATTTGTGCAGGTCATCCTGAATATCATCCTAATACTGGCATTGAGACTACTACAGGTCCTTTGGGGCAAGGGATATCTAATGCAGTTGGATTTGCTATTTCAGAGGAAATTTTAAAAAAACAAATCGGAAAAAAATTTATTAATCATAAAACTTATGTAATAGCAGGTGATGGGTGTTTAATGGAAGGGATAAGCCATGAGGCTTTAAGTCTGGCTGGACACCTAAAATTAAAGAATCTTATTATGCTCTTCGATAATAATTCTATTTCAATTGATGGCCCCACAAACTTAGCAGTTTCTGACAATCATGAAAAAAGATTTCGAAGTTATGGTTGGGACTATATTAAAATTAATGGACATGATTATAAAGAAATATCTAAAGCCCTTATAAAAGCTCAAAAGTCGAAAAAACCTATTGCAATTTCATGTAAAACTACAATCGGTTATGGATCTCCTAACAAAGGTGGTAAGGCTTCTTCACATGGTAGCCCACTAGGTGATGATGAAATAAAATTAGTAAGAAAAAAATTGAACTGGAGTCACAATCCCTTTGAAATTTCAAAAAAATTATTGAATGAATGGAAATCAATCGGTGAAAACGCATCAAAAAAGTCAAAAAAACACGAAAAAATTTTTAATAAGCATCTTAAAAAACTCGGTTGGTTAGGATGGTCAATATCTAATAAATTTAAAAAAGACTTTCCACCAGGTTATAATTATACAAGAGATGCTATCTTTGGGTCTATAGAAAAAGCTAAAACAGAATATTTAAAAAAACTAGAGCCAGTAGCAACAAGAAAATGCTCTGAAAAATTCTTAGAAATTGTATCAAAACTTCCAAGTATAATTGGTGGGTCAGCTGACTTAGCTGGATCAAATAATACAAAAACTAAAAATCATAAAATTATAAAACCAGGTGATTTCTCAGGAAATTATATTCATTACGGAGTAAGAGAGCATGCAATGTGTGGAATTATGAATGGTATCTCGCTTCATAGTGGGCTAATACCTTATGGTGGAACTTTTTTAATATTCAGCGATTATTGTAAACCCTCAATTAGACTTGCAGCTATGATGAAACAAAAAATAATTTATGTTTTCACCCACGATTCTATTGGGCTCGGTGAAGATGGTCCAACCCATCAGCCTATTGAGCAGTTAGCAAGTTTGAGGTCTATTCCAAATTTAAATGTTTTAAGGCCATCTGACTTTATTGAAACTTTTGAATGTTGGCAGTTAGCCCTAGAGAGTAAAAATACACCAAGTGTTATTGCCTTGACAAGACAGGCAATCAAACCTGTAAGAGTAAAAAGTTCAACAAAAAATATGTCCTCATTAGGCGCTTATGAGCTTTTTAGAACTAATGATAATATAAAAGTAACAATTTTGGCGACTGGATCAGAAACTAGTTTAGCAAGTGAAGTTGGTCATAAATTAGCCACAGATGGTATCTATTCAAAAATAATATCAATGCCTTGTCACGAATTATTTGATCAACAAAGTGATAAGTATAAAAATAAAATTTTAGCAGAGACAAAGCTGATTGTATCTATTGAAGCCTCTGAAACAAGTTATTGGAAAAAATATACCAACCACAATGGTTTAAATTTTGGGATTGATAATTTTGGAAAGAGTGCTCCATATAAAAAGATTTATAATCATTTTGGAATAAACACCGATAATATAATTAAAAAAATTAAAGAGAAATTATGAAAATAAAAGTTGGAATAAATGGGTTAGGCAGAATAGGGAGAATGATTATTCGATCTATTATCGAACAAGGTAATAAAAATATTGTGATCAAACATATAAACAATAGGACAAGTTCAGAGGCCAGCTCAACACTTTTAAAATACGACTCCATTCATGGAAGATTTAATGCAGAAGTTAATTTTGATAAAAAACATCTAATAATTAACAAAAATAAAATTACTTTTAGCCAAGAAACAGATTTAAAGAATATCAACTGGAAAAAATATGATGTGGATTATGTTTTTGAATGCACTGGTAAATTTAATTCTAAAGATAAATTAGAGCTCCACTTAAAAAATGGAGCCAAAAGAGTTATTGTTTCAGCTCCATGTAAGAATGCAGACAAAACAATTGTGTTTGGAGTAAATGAATTGGATTTGAAAAAAAATGATCAAATAATTTCTGCTGCGTCGTGCACAACTAATTGTCTTGCGCCTGTAGCTTTTGTTTTAAATGAAAATTTTGAAATCGAAAAAGGGTTTATGACTACTATTCACGCATTTACAAGTGATCAAAGAATTTTAGATAATTCTCATAAAGATCCAAGAAGAGCGAGATCTGCAAGCCAATCTATTGTGCCAACTTCGACTGGTGCATCAAAAGCTATTGGTGAAATAATTCCCTCTCTTAAAGGTAAATTAGAAGGTGTAGCAATGAGGGTACCAACGCCCAATGTTTCTTTAATTGAATTTGTATTTTGTACAAAAAAAGATTTGAGTGTCAAAAAAATAAATTCAGTGTTTCAAAGTTTTAGTAAAAAAAATAAGATTCTCGAATTCACAAAAGAAAAACTTGTATCTATAGATTTCAACCATAATCCCGCTTCGTCAATTGTTGATGGAAATTTAACGAATGTGATAGGAAAAAATATGGGTAAAATTTCAGCATGGTATGATAATGAGTGGGGTTTTTCAAACAGGATGTGTGATATTGCAGAACACCTTTATAAAATTTCTTAATGAAATATATAAAAGATCATGAAAATCTTGAAGGCAAAGTTGTTTTATTAAGACTAGACCTAAATGTGCCTATCAAAAACCGAGTGATTACTGATGAGACAAGGATTAACAAAATATTACCTGTCATAAACTTTCTTATTAAAAAAAAATCCAAAGTTATAATTATCTCACATATTGGGCGACCTAAAGGAAAAATAAATAACGATTTGTCTTTAAAACCAATTTGTGAAAATTTAGAGATAAAGATTGACCAAAAAATAAAATTAGTTAAGGAAAATATTTATGAAATAAAAAAGGAAAACTTGTTTAAAAACTCAGAGGATCACATAATTTTTTTAGAGAATATTAGATTTTATGAAGAGGAGGAAAAAAATGATACTAATTTTTCTAAAAATTTAGCTGAACTCGGAGATATTTTCGTCAACGACGCCTTTTCTTGCTCACATAGAGCTCACGCATCTGTAAGCAAAATAACTAAATTTTTACCTTCATTTGCAGGCTTACAACTCGAAACGGAAATAAATGCACTAAAAAAAGTTACCTCAGAAATAAAAAAACCAGTTACTTGTATTGTTGGTGGAGCTAAAATATCTACAAAAATTGGTCTTATTAAAAACTTAATACCAAAATTTGACAATATTATAATTGTTGGAGCGATGGCGAATAATATATTAAATTATAAAGGCAACCTAATTGGAAAATCTTTGAAAGAAGAGAATTGTGAGTCAGTAATTGATGACATTTTTGAAACAGCAAGAAAAAATTCTTGTTTAATCAGTTATCCAGAAGATGTTGTGGTGGGAAAAAGTATTGATGATAAGGCCGTAATCAAAGAACTTAGTGAAGTATCCAATGATGACTTAATTTTAGATATAGGACCAAAAACAATAAAAAAAATTAGAAATATTATTGAGAAAAGCGAAACAATCTTGTGGAATGGACCAGCAGGATATTTTGAAAATCCGAACTTTGCGAATGGTTGTTATGAAATTACAAAAAAAATCATTGAAAAAAACAAAAAAAAACAGATTTATTCTATTGCTGGAGGAGGAGATACAATTGCAGTTCTAAATCAAATGAACGCAGTTGAGAATTTCAATTTTGTTTCAACTGCTGGTGGAGCCTTTTTAGAATATCTTGAAGGAAAAGACCTTCCTGGTATAAAAGCTTTGAATTAAAATGTCTGAATTAAATAATATTGTTTTAAAAATAATTGGGAATGGAAAAGGTATCTTGGCTGCTGATGAAAGCACAGTTACCATGACAAAAAGACTTAATGATGTAAACGTGCCATCGACTCCTGAAAATAGGTTGCTATTTAGGGAAATACTTTTTAGTTCAACTAGCATGACTGACTGTATAGGAGGTGTTATTCTATATGATGAAACCATAAAACAAATATCTTCTCAAAAAACCAAAATTACTGAATTAATCTCTGAAATGGGATCTTTACCAGGAATTAAAGTGGACACAGGAGCTAAAGTTTTAGCTGGTTCTCCAGATGAAAAAATTACAGAAGGATTAGATGGATTAAGAGAAAGATTGAGAGAGTATTACAAAATTGGTGCAAAATTTACAAAATGGAGGGGTGTTTACCAAATCACTAAAGATTATCCAAGCAAGCTTTCTATTAGTTCTAACGCTCATGCTTTAGCAAGATATTCAGCATTAGTTCAAGAATGTAATATGGTGCCAATAGTAGAACCAGAGGTTTTGATGGATGGTGAACATTCTGCTGAAGATTGTTACGAAAAAACCTCAAATGTAATTGAAAAGTGTTTTGAGGAATTAATTTTGCACAAGGTAGATTTGAAAGGAATTATTTTAAAACCTAATATGATTTTAGCCGGAAACAAATCAAAAAATAAAATTTCAAATGATGAAGTCGCAAAGTTAACTTTAAAATGCTTAAAAAAAAGTGTTCCAACAGAAGTGCCAGGAATTGCTTTTTTATCTGGTGGACAATCAGAACTAGAGGCAACAGTAAACTTAAATTTAATAAATAAATATAACGATACTAATTTTATAATGAGTTACTCTTATGGACGGGCACTTCAGCAAAGTGCCTTAAAATTTTGGTCAAATGATATAAAAGATATCAAAGGTACCCAAAAAATCTTTAACCATAGAGCAAAAATGAATACTCTAGCTACTCAAGGGAATTGGTCTAAAAATCTTGAGATTTAATAAAAAAAAATTCATCTATTTAATCTCACCACAAAAAATTGATAAAACTTTTTATCATCATCTTGCACATGTTTTAAATCAAAAAAAAGTAAGTCTTTTTCAGTTAAGACTTAAAAGAGGGAGTTTTAGAAAAAAATTAATAATTGGGAAAAAAATTAAAAAAATCTGTAAAGAGTTTAAAGTTAAATTTTTAGTAAATGACAATGTTCATCTGGCTAAAAAGTTAAATGCTGATGGTTGCCACTTAGGTCAGAGCGATATGGACATTCATAAAGCAAGAAAATTGATTGGTAATAAAATAATCGGAATTACATGTCACAATTCAATAAAATTAGCAAAAACTGCATTAAAAAATAAAGCTGATTATATTGCTTTTGGAGCTTTTTATTCAACTAGCACTAAAAAAACTAAATACAAACCTTCATTAAAAATATTAAAAAAAGTGAGAAAGATAACAAAAACACCAATAATCGCTATTGGTGGCATCAACTCTAATAACTACAAAAAACTTTTATTGAATAAAGCTAACTTATTGGCTATTTCAGGCTACATTTGGAAAAATAAAAAACTTAAACCTATTGAAGCAATTAAAAAATTAAGATGAAAATAAATGCTAGTGAAATAAGAGTTGGTATGTTGCTTGAACATAAGGACGACTTATGGCAAGTCTTAAAAACTCAACATGTAAAACCGGGGAAGGGTGGAGCTTTTGCACAAATAGAAATGAAAAGTGTAAATAAAAATACGAAATTAAATGAGAGGTTTAGATCAAGTGAAACTGTAGAAAAAGCATCATTAGATGAAATTAATTTAAATTATTCATATCAAGATGAAGATAATTTTTTTTTTATAGATCCTAAATCCTTTGAACAATTTCAAGTAAAAAAAGATATGGTTGGAGAAAAAGGTAAATTATTGTCTGAAAATCTTGAAGTTACTATTAGTTTTCATAACGACAATCCTATTACGATAAATTTACCTAATCAAATCAAATGTAAAATCAGTACCACTGATGTCGCCCTAAAAGGTCAAACTGTATCATCCTCATACAAACCCGCGGTATTAGAAAACGGATTAAGCATACAGGTTCCACCATTTATTGGAACTGGTGACGAAATAATAGTTGATACAAGAAATTTAGAATACGTCAAAAAAATTTAAAAGATGAACTCTATTTCAGCAAATCTAAATCTAATGATTAAAGCTTGTGAAAAAGCATCAAAAATACTTATTAGAGATTTTGGAGAAATTGAAAAACTTCAAGTATCTGAGAAAGGACCTTCAGACTTTGTAACAAATTCAGACCTTAAGACGGAAAAAATTATAATAGAAGAATTATCAAAAGGAAGACCAAATTATTCTATAATAAGCGAAGAGAGTGGTGTAAAAAATAATAAAGATAGCAAAAACACTTGGATAATTGACCCTATTGATGGAACAATAAATTTTTTGCATGGAGTACCACATTTTGCAACTTCCATGGCACTAAAACATAATAATGAAATAGTATCTGGTTTAATTTTTGATCCAATAAAAAATGAAATGTTTTATGCTGAAAAAAATAATGGAGCCTACTTAAATAATAAGAGGATTAGAGTATCAAAAAAAAATGATATGAGAGAGTGCTTATTCGCAACAAGTGGTGTCATTGAAAAAAAAATGGAATTTTCTTATAGGAAATCAGGCTCAGCGGCTTTAGATATGGCGTACATTGCTTGTGGGAGATATGACGGATATTTTCAAAAAAATTTAAATTTATGGGATATTGCTGCAGGCTTGATACTAGTAGAGGAAGCGGGAGGGATAATAAATAAAATAGACCTTAATAATTATCAAGGACTCAAAATAATTGCCTCAAGTCCTAATATTAATAACAAATTAATGGATAAAATAAGTAACTTTTAATTGTTTTAAAAAAATCTTTTGTTATAAGACATCGAATGAAAAAAAACATACACCCTAAATACCATAAAATAAAGGTCGAAATGACTGATGGTACCCAATTTGAAACTAAATCAACCTGGGGATCTGAGGGAGAAGTTTTAAAATTGGAAATTGACCCAAAGTCTCATTCTGCATGGACGGGTGGAAAACAAAAACTTATGGACAAAGGAAGAATTAGTAAATTCAATAAAAAATTTCAAAATTTTAAATCAGAAAAAAAAAATTAAATGTCAAAAGCTCCTTTAATGCCAATGGCTACTGCTTTATGGCTTGTTGAAAATACTACTTTAACTTTTAAACAAATAGCTGAGTTTTGTCATTTACATGAGGTAGAAATTCAAGGTATTGCAGATGGTGAGGTTGCAAAAGGAATTAAAGCATACAACCCAATAATAACTGGTCAACTTTCTAGAGAGGAAATTGATTTATCTTCTAAAGATCAAAACAGACCTTTAAATATTAAAAATATTGATGTTGAAATATCAAATAACGAAAAAAAAATAAAAAAATATATTCCCTTATCAAAAAGACAAGATAAACCTGACTCAGCATTATGGTTAATTAAGCAACATAATATTTTAAAAGACTCTCAGATTTCAAGGTTGGTTGGGATAACAAAAAGTTCCGTAACTTCAATCAGAAATAAAAGCTATTGGAACTACAATAATCTAAGTCCAAAAGACCCAGTAGCACTTAACCTTTTTTCTCAAAAAGATTTGATAACAGCAATCGAAAAGGCTGAAAGAAGAGTAAAAAGAGAAAAAAAAGAAAAAGAGAAAGCAAAATTAAAATAAATAATACAATTATGAATAAAATTCATGGACATAAAATTGTAAAAATGTTATCCACTCTCCTTTTTGGAGGAATTTATTAAAATAGAAGTTAAAGATAACAATGTTGAACAAGCTCTAAGAGTTTTGAAGAGAAAACTACAAAGAGATGGGTTTTTTAAAGTAATAAAATTAAAAAATACTTATGAAAAGCCATCTGAGAAAAAGAAAAGGATTCTTCAAGAAAATATTAAAAGAGTAAAGAAGTTAAACAAACTTAAAAATAGAATTTAGTAATATCGCGGGGTGGAGCAGTCTGGTAGCTCGTCAGGCTCATAACCTGAAGGTCGGCGGTTCAAATCCGTCCCCCGCAACCAATCAATTTAAATTTTAAATCTCGATTTTTTACTATCTTGTAAAAAAGTTTTGACTGTTTCTACTGTAAGTTGGTTAAAAGATTTGCCAAATTTTTGTATTTTTTCAATTATGTTTGGGGGTATAGTTATTATTTGACAACCTAAATTTTTTGCTTGTATATAATTATATGGTTCCCTAACACTTGCCCATAAAATTTCAACATTTTTGTATTTTTTTGAAATTTTAATACTGTTCACTATTTGAGGTATAGGATCTTTACCGGTATCTCCGGCCCTACCCGCAAAAATAGAGATTATTACTTTAGTTTTTTTATTTATTTGTTTCAAAATTTTTTTTGTTTGTTCTGCTTTATATACCGCTGTTATGTTTAATTTAATATTTTGACTATTTAATTCTTTAATAACTTTTCCAGTAAATCGATTTTTTGAATTCACAATAGGAACTTTTACATAAACATTTTTACCCCAAGTGCTTATTTTAATGCCTTGCTTAATCATTGATTTATCATCATCTGCAAATACCTCAAATGAAATTGGTTTTTTTTTACATTGACTGATTATTTTTTTTGAATATGCCTCATAATTCTTCGCTCCAGCTTTTCTCATTAGACTTGGATTAGTTGTAAACCCTTTTACTATTTTAAGTTTATTAAATTTTCTGATTAAATTTAAGTCGGCAATATCACAAAAAATTTTTATGCTCATTTAAATCTATAAATTTTTCGTAATATCTTCAGTCATTTTTTTTGCGTCTGCAAATAACATTAAAGTATTTTCTTTATAAAATAAATCATTATCAATTCCAGCATAGCCAGGTGATAAACTTCTTTTAACAAATAAAACTGATTTACATTTTTCAACATCCAAAACTGGCATGCCATAAATAGGGCTTTGAGGATCAGTTTTTGCAACAGGGTTGGTAACATCATTAGCTCCTATTACAAACGCTACATCAGCATTAGCAAAATCATTATTTATTTCTTCTAACTCAAACACTTCATCGTACGGAACATTTGCTTCAGCTAAAAGAACATTCATGTGCCCAGGCATTCTACCTGCAACTGGGTGTATAGCGTATGAAACTTTAATATCATTTTTTTTTAATGTATCTACCATTTCTCTTAAAGCGTGTTGAGCTTGTGCTACTGCCATTCCATATCCAGGAACAATTATAACCGATGAAGCATTTTTCATTAAAAAAGCTGCATCATCAGCATTTCCACTTTTAACTGGTCTTTGCTCTTTAGTGGACTTACTAGATACATCATCTGTGGCACCAAACCCACCTAAGATCACATTGAAGAAAGAACGGTTCATTCCTTTACACATTATGTATGATAAAATCGCCCCTGATGATCCAACAAGAGCTCCAGTTATAATTAGCGCTGTATTCTCCAAGGTAAAACCAATACCTGCGGCTGCCCAACCCGAGTAAGAATTTAGCATTGAAATTACCACTGGCATATCTGCACCACCTATCGGAATTATCAAAAGGAAACCTATCAAAAATGAGATAACTAATAAGATCCAAAATAAACTTGATGATTGAGTTGAACACAAAAGATAAATTGTAATAATTATTGAAATTAAAATAACTGCATTAAGAGGATGTTGACCCTTGAAAGTAATCGGCGAACCAGACATAATGCCCTGTAGTTTTAAGAAAGCGATTACTGATCCAGAGAATGTTATAGCTCCAACTGCAGCTCCTATGGACATCTCTATCAAACTACCAAGTTTGATGTTTCCAGGTGAACCAAGATTAAATGCAATAGGATTTATAAATGCTGAAATGGCAACAAAAACTGCCGCTAAACCTACCAAACTATGAAATCCAGCCACCAACTCTGGCATGGCTGTCATTGGAATTTTGTACGCTATGAAAGCACCGATGGAGCCGCCAATTAATATGAAGACAATTACAATAATAAAACCAGTTGAAAAGTTTCCAATTGATAAAAAAGTTACTGTCACAGCAATTATCATACCTAAAATTCCAAATAAATTTCCTTGCCTTGATGTTTCTGGGGATGATAAGCCCCTCAAAGCTAGAATAAACAAAACTCCAGAGACCAAATAAAAAATTGCTGATAAATTTGGTGAAATCATTGTTTTGCTTTTTTCTTTTTTTTGTACATTGCTAGCATTCTCTGTGTAACGAGAAACCCGCCAAAGATATTTATGGCCGCTAAAGCAATAGCTAAAAAACCAAATATGCTTGAAATATTAAAGACACTTTGAGAATTACCAGATAAACCTGCAATTATTGCACCAACAATAATTACAGACGAAATAGCATTAGTTACTGACATTAAGGGAGTATGTAATGAAGGAGTAACACTCCAAACAACATAGTATCCGACAAAAATTGACAGAATAAATATACTCAATCTAAATATTAAGGGATCTATTTCCATAATTCTATTTAACTAATGTTTTACTTATAATCTCATCCTCGAGATTGATGTTAATTGTTTTTTTTTCTTTATCTAATAAATTTTCAATAAAATTAAACACATTTTTTGCGTACAAATTAGATGCAGAAACTGGTAACTTGTTTAAAATATTACTTTCACCCATAATTTTTACTCCATTTTTTTCAACAATTTTGTCTACTTGTGTGAAGGTTGTATTGCCTCCTTGCACTGCCGCTAGATCGTAAATTACTGATCCTGGTTGCATATTATTTATCATATAATCCTTAATTATTAATGGAGCTTTTTTTCCAGGTATTAACGCAGTACACACCACTATATCAATTTTTTTTAGAGTTTCTGCTAACAATTCCTCTTGTTTTTTTTTGAAGTCGTCTGAAGCTTCTTTCGCGTAGCCACTCTCAGTTTCAAGGTTTTCTGAGCCCTCTACTGTTAAAAATTTTCCTCCTAAACTTTCAACCTGTTCTTTAGATGCTATTCTTACATCTGTTCCAAAAACAATAGCACCCATTCTTTTCGCTGTTGCTACTGCCTGAAGCCCTGCAACTCCAGCACCAACAACTAAAACTTTAGCAGCAGGGATCGTTCCTGCAGCTGTCATCATCATGGGTATTGCTTTTTCGAAATTTGCAAAAGACTCTATCACTGCTTTATAGCCCGCAAGATTTGCTTGAGAAGATAAAATATCCATTGATTGAGCTCTGGTTATTCTTGGAAGTAATTCCAGAGAAAAAACATTTATTTTTTTTTCTGACAGATTCTTCAATTTATCTTTATTTTCATAAGGATTTAGAACTCCTATCAAAGTTTGATTTTCTTTAATGACTGAAATTTTATCATCTGACAAAATTCCTAACTGAATTATGATATCTGAGTTTTTTAAAATTTCGTTTTCATCTTTAACGAATTGTACTCCGACCTCTGAATAATCTTTATCGTCAATACCCAAATGTGAACCATAATTTTTGCTCAGATTGATTTCAAATCCAAGAGAAATATATTTTTTTACTATATCAGGCGTTATAGCTATTCTTTTTTCTAGATTTTGGTTTTCTAATAAAGATCCAATTTTCATCTTTATAACCTATAGTAAAAATAATGCCATTAAAATTAAAACCAATATTACTGCAATAGTTCCCCATAAAACAAATTTTGTAAAATTATTCCAAGTATTTTTATGGTTTTCATTATCCATAAAACTATTTCTGTCTTGCTTTGAATTTTGGGTTTGTTTTATTTATAACATAAACTCTACCTCTTCTTCTAACTAATTTAGAGTTTAAATCCCTTTTTTTTATTGACTTAAGTGAGCTTTTGATTTTCATAAATTTTTACTCTTTAATAAACGAAGAAATATAATCTTTCAAATTTATTTTTCCGTATCTCCTAAATACCTTGTTATTCAGTGAAATTTTAGTCAAAGCTGAGGCATACCTCTCTCCTGGTCTCTTTCTTAAAAAAATTATTTGACTTTTAAACATATTAGCTACTTCCAATATAGTGTAAGATTTTTTATGAGAAATAGAATAATGAGCACACCTATTTTTCTTCCAAGCCTCATAACAAACTTGAATAGTATCATTTATATGTGTAAATCTTCTTGATTGAGTTCCTGGTTTAACAACAGTCAATGGTTTTTTTTTCTTAAATTGTTCCTCAAAAATGCCAATTACCGTTGCCATAGGTCCTTTTTTAATATGACCTTGTCCATAAACATTATAAAAATAGATTATTTCATATTTAAAGTTAAACCACTTTTTTAAATTCTCTAACAATTCTAAATTTTTAGACTTAGTAAAAGCGTAAGGTGATAAGTCTTTATCTTTGCCGCTATTTCCTAATGTTGCAGAAGTTGCAGAATAAATAAGTTTTATTCCGTTTTCTAAGCAATACTTAAAAACAGCATTAGTACCTATTGAATTTGATTTGTAACATTCATCAAATTTTTTGAAACTTTGATAAATTCTTGCAAATTCACCAAAATGAAAAACTGAGTGGATTTTATTTTTATATTTTGAAATTTTTTTTTCAATTTCAAAAGTATTACCGGAAATATATGTAACTTTTTTACTCGAGATATGATTTTTTTTTGAGCCTGATGAATAGTTATCCAAACTTACTATTTTTTTTTTGGTTTTTTTTAAAAGAAATCTTATGAGATTTGATCCAACAAAACCTGCACCGCCAGTGACTATAATGATATTTTTCATGCAGAATTTAGCCTGGCAATGTCCTACTCTTCCGTGTCTTAAGACAAAGTACCATCGGCGCAGAAAGGCTTGACTTCCGAGTTCGGAATGGGATCGGGTATTACCCTTTCGCAAAAATTACCAGGCTTTTGATATATAATAAAATTTTAAATAAAGTCAAATATAAAAAATTTTTAAACCAAATTTCTTTTTAGATAATCATTAACTGCAATTGATAATCCCTTTTTTAATGTAGTCTTATATTTCCAACCATATTTTTTAGCTAAAGAAACGTCTAAAACTTTCCTCATAGTTCCATTAGGTTTATTTTTTTTATAACAGATTTTAAAACTAACTCCCAAATGATCCATAATTAATTTGGCATATTCTGTAATACTTTTGTCAGTTCCAGTTCCAATGTTAATCAAAGTATCAGAAGTTTTTCTATTTAAAAAAAATAAACATGCATCAGCAATATCGTCACTATAAATCAATTCTCTCAATGGTTTTCCATTTCCCCAAATACTAATTGTTTCCTTTCTAAACCTTATCGCATCAACAATTTTTTTAATCAATGCCGCAAAAAAGTGAGAGCTATTAGGATCATAATTATCATTAATTCCATAAGAATTACAAGGCATCAAACATTTATAATTAAGATTGTATTGTATATTATAACTTTCACATAAACTTATCCCTGCAATTTTTGCAATAGCATACGGTTCATTAGTTTTCTCTAGATAACCAGATAATAAATACTTTTCTTTAATAGGTTGTTTACTTAGTTTTGGATAAATACAGCTTGAACCCAAAAAAATTAAATTTTTTACTCCAGCTAAATAACTTGAATGAATAACACTATTTTGAATGGATAAATTATCATAAATAAACTCGCCTCTTAAAGTATTGTTAGCTTCAATACCACCTACTTTCGCTGCTGCTAAAATAACCGCATCTGGTTTTATTTTAGATAAATATTTTAAAACTTTATTTTGATCTCTTAAATCCAAATCTTTTTTCGACATTGTAAAAACTTTTTTGTAACTTAATTTCTCTAATTTTCTCTTTATTGCTGAACCGATTAATCCCCTATGACCTGCAACAAAAATTTTTGAATTCTTATTAATCATCTATGTGATTCAATTCATAAGATATCATGTCTTTAATTAAAGATTTTATATTATACTTTGGACGCCATTTTAAGAGTTTGCGAGCTTTGGAATAATCTCCTTTGAGAGTATCGACCTCTGAAGGTCTAAAATATTTTTTATTACATTCAATTATATGATTACCTTTATGATCGATTGCTTTTTCATTTATACCTTTGCCAACCCATTTGATTTTCATATTTAGATCTTTTGCAACAAGATTTATAAAATCTTTAATTGAATGTTGTTTTCCAGTGCAAATTACAAAATCATCTGGTTTTCTGAATTGTAAAATTTTCCACATAGCTTCTACGTAATCTTCAGCATGTCCCCAGTCTCTTTTGGAGTATAAATTTCCCAATATCAATTTTTTTTGTTTTTTTAATTTAATTTTACAAAGAGCTTTCACTATTTTTTTTGTAACAAAGGTTTCTCCTCTTAAAGGACTCTCGTGATTAAATAAAATTCCATTACATGCAAAAAGATCATATGACTCTCTATAATTAATTGTAATCCAATGAGAATAAACTTTTGCAGCACCATAAGGACTTCTTGGATAAAAGGGAGTTTTTTCAGTTTGTGGAATTTCAACAACTTTGCCAAACATTTCAGAACTCCCAGCTTGATAAAATTTAATTTTTTTATCTACTTTTTTTATAGCTTCTAGGATTCTTAAAGTTCCAAGCGAGTCTGCATTTGTGGTATATTCTGGTATTTCAAAAGAGACCGCAACATGAGATTGCGCAGCTAAATTATATACCTCATTGGGTTTAATAGTGCTTACTAAATTATAAACTGATATTGAATCAGTGATATCTCCATAATGAAGAAAAAATTTATTTTTTTTTACTAATGGATCTGAATATATATCATCAATTCTAAATGAATTTAAACTTGAACTTCTTCTTTTAATCCCATGAACAATATAACCTTTTTTAAGTAAAAATTTTGATAAGTAGGCTCCATCTTGACCTGTAACACCAAAAATCAAAGCTTTTTTCATCATAAATTAATTATACTAGTTAAAAGATAAAAGCTATTTTTTTATCAATACTTAAGAGAAAAATTTATATTTCAATAAAACATAAATTGCTCTAAATCCATCATAAATAGATATTTTTTTACCTTCTTCATAACTTCGACCTGAATAATCTATTGGTACCTCATGGATCTTTATTCCTAACTTAGAAATTTTTGCAGTTATTTCTGGACAGAAAGCAAAATCTTTTTCTTTAAGTTTAATTTTTTTAAAAAAATTTGCGTCAAATGCTTTGTAACATGTATGAGCGTCAGATAAATTTTGATTAAACAAAATATTACTAAAAATAGTTAAAATATGATTAAAAAAAACTCTAGATTTTGATGTAAAATTTTTAACTGAGTATCTTTTTTTACCCAGTACTCTTGAACCATATACAGACTGTAACTTCCTATCTAACATGGCATTTAAAATCTTTTTATAATCTTGCGGATTATACTCTAAATCAGCATCTTGAATTATAACATAATTTCCTTTTATGAATTTTTTTGCTGAGATAATTGCAGCTCCTTTCCCAAAATTTCTTTTATGAAAAATAATTTTATCTACATTTGATGAGAGTTTTTTTTTAATAATATCTGTAGTGCCATCTGTTGAACCATCATCAACTAAAATGATTTGTTTTTTGATATTTTTTACTAATTTAATTTTTTGGATTATTTTTTTAATTGTATTTTTTTCATTATAGGCTGGAATAATTACAGTTAATATCATAAAAATTCGTAATGCAAATTTTATTAAGTAGCTTATTTATTATTCTTAATTTCTATATTTCAGGATCATTTTTTGCAAATAAAAATGCACACCACAATATCATATGTAAATTTTCACTCTCATCTATCATGGGTGCGATTTTAATTTCTTTTGTTTCACTTTTAATAAATTTTTTTTCCCCAATAAATCAACTAATAGGAAATATTTTTTTGATTTTAAGTATAATAATTTTTTTCATTTTTTTTTATTTTGAAAAAAATAGATTAAAGATTCTAATTTGCTCATTTGCAACTTCTATGTTAGTTACAATCCTAATTCTATATTCAAATATTTATAGACCAGATGCCGGCCTTTATCATCTACCCTATATACAACTAATTCAAGAAAATAAGATATTATTAGGAGTAACAAACATAAATTTTAGATTTGGACATAGCTCGATTTTGCAATACTTGTCGGCAATATACAATAATGGAATAATGCCATTAGAAGTTATTATTTTACCTCCAGCAATTTTAGTAAGTTTATTTTTTGTGTATTTTTTATCTTTTTATGACAAAGATTATAATTCTAATGAAATAAAAATATTTATTTCTTTAATTGCGATTTATTCTTTTTATTCATTCAATAGATTTAGTAATTTTGGAAATGATGCTGTATCTCATCTATTTTTTTTTTTATTTTGGATACGATTTATTCAAATTCAATTTGAAGAAGGGGAAATTAATGAATTTGGTGACTTAGCTATTCTATCGATTTTTTCTTTTTTACAAAAACTTTTTATGATTTTTCTCCCTTTAGTTTGTTTCGTGATTTTTGTTAAATTTTTTTTTAAAAAAAATATTTTTCAAAATTCCAAAATCATTTTTTCTTTAATTTTTTTGTTATCTTGGTTAATTAAAAATATACTGATTTCTGGTTGCGTGGTATATCCAGTAAGTTTTACTTGTTTTAAAAATTTACATTTAGTTGATATTAATTCTGTAAAAGAGGTAGCTATTTCCTCTGAGAGTTGGTCCAAAGATTGGCCTAATAGGAATAACGATTCTCTTAGTATGATTGAATATAATAAGAATTTTAATTGGCTTCCATCCTGGTTAAATAATCATTTTAAAATTGTGATCACAAAATTTACACCTTTTTTAATAACAATTTTTTTAGTCCTGACTTACTCAATTCTATTTTTAAAAAAAAATAATTCTAAAATCTATAATGGTAAGTTTATTAAAAAAATTAAAATTTTAGTTATCATATCGCTCCTTTTAACAATTTTCTGGTTCTTAAAATTTCCAATTTATAGATATGGCCAATCGTTTTTAGCAATATTATTTATCTCTCTATTTACATTAATCTTTTCAAGATTTTCTGACAATTTAAGATTAAAAAAAATTTTCATTTATTCATCAATTATTGTTTTGTTTTTAGCAATAACTAAAAATTTTCTGAGAATTAAAGATAATTACAAATTAAAAAATAAGTGGCCCAATATTTACACATTATCAGAGAAAAAAGAGGAAAACTTTAAAAAAGAACTTCAGCCAGTATTTTTAAATGGAAAATTAGTTTATTATTTTAGTGGTGGAAGTGAATGTATGTATAATAAATCTCCTTGTACAAATATATCAATTGAAAAAATTATCAAAAAAGAAAAATATGGTTATGAAATTTTTCTAAGAAACTAATTTATTTAAATATACTATACTTAAATATACAAAAAACTGCTCTAAAAGCATCTTTCAAGCCAATTTTTTTTCCCTCATCATACGATCGACCCGCATAGGATATAGGAACCTCGTAAAATTTGTATTTTTTTTTTGCTAACTTTATTGTTATTTCGGGCTCAATCCCAAATGATTTTTCTTGAAGATTAATTGATCGAATTACATCTTTTTTAAAAGATTTATAACCAGTCTCCATATCAGTCATGTTTAAATTAGTAAAAATATTACAAATAAAAGTTAAAATTTTATTTGCAAGATAATGCCAAAATAAATGAACTCTCACATAATTATTTGTACCTATAAATCTAGATCCATAAACAATGTCCGCATCAGTCTCTAAATAGGGTTTTACTAAAAGACTATAATCAGAAGGATTATACTCTAAATCAGCATCTTGAATTATTATAATTTCATTAAGTTCATTTTCTAGCGCTGTTTTAATTGCCTGTCCTTTTCCAATATTTTCTTCGTGAAATTTTATTATTATATTTTTTTCATTAATTGACTTTAAAAAATCTTTTGTACCGTCGTTGGATCCATCATCAACAATAATAATATTATCATTGTTATTTATGTGCTTTTGTACTCTCTCTAAAATTATTTTTATTGTACCAATTTCATTAAAACAAGGAATAATTATTGTTTTTGTTTTCATAAATAAAGTTTTAGATACAATTAATAATGTTTTTTATCAAAGAAATAATCTTTCTTATTAAATTTAATGTTTTTTAAAATAATCAACTATATTATTGGCTGCTTCAATTGACATATTCTGTCTACATTCCTCAGATGACGACGAGACATGTGGTGTAAAAACAGCAAATTTATTTTTAGATAAAAGAGAATTTAATTTTGGTTCATTTTCATATACATCAATACCAGCAGCTAAAATTTTTCTTTTTTTTAAAAAAAAATCTAAATACTTTTCATTAATAATTCCTCCCCTTGAAGTATTAATAATTATTAGGTTCTTTTTCATTTTTAAAAACTCTCTTTTAGATATTAAATTTTTTGTGCTAGAGTTTAAAGGTGTATGAATTGAAATTATATCAGCATTTTTAATACCAAATTCTAATTTTACTCTTTTAATATGCTTAGGAACTTTTTTAATAAATGGATCATAAACAAAAATGTTAGTATTAAAACTCTTTAATATTTTTGATAAAGATTTACCGGTTCTACCAAAACCAATCAAAAGTATATTTTTTCCATAAAGGTCATAAGTTAATCTAGAATTAATTTTATTTTTTCGTGAAGATTTATCCAACAAATTTATATTTTTTAAACAAGCCATAATTAAACTTAAAGCATGCTCTGCTACTGACCAACCTATAGAGTTTTTTGTAATACTTAAATTAATATTTCTTTTTTTTAATATATCAAAATTAATATTATTAGTTCCAACACCAAATCTTGAAATAATTTTTAAATCCTTGAATTTATCGAATTCTTTTTTATTAAATTCTCTAACATCTAAAATTATTCCTCTAATATTTTCATTATTTAAGTTTTTTAAATCTTTTTGATATACGACCTTAAAATTATTTTTTTTTAAGATTTTTTCTCCT
>CACCBF010000002.1 GCA_902544135.1 uncultured Pelagibacteraceae bacterium
TAAATAATAATAACTATTAAAGATATATATTCATCATGAATTTTGTCCTACCTAGACATTTGAATTATAATGTTTTAAAATTTTAGCACTCATTTCTTGAATTTTTTAAGGTATTGATGATTAATTGTTGTGAAAAATATTTATAAAATTCATTATATCATATTTTTTTTAGCTTTATTTTTTTCTAAAGCTATAGCGGAGCCAACCTTTGTGCAAAGCAAATCAATCGAGGCATCCACTTATTTTGGATTAACATTCAATAATGATGGAACAAAAATGTATACCTTAAGAAGTGAATTAAAAGTCGATGCAGTTATCGAACATACATTAACTACCGCATATGATATTTCAACGGCAACCGTAAATAATACTAAAGTAGTACATGTAAGTGGAGGTAACGACTCTCATGTACCAACACAAGTAGTGTTCAATAACGATGGAACAAAAATGTTTATTGTTAACCATGCTGGTAGAAAGACAGTAGATTACTGGTCACTAACCACTGCATTTGATGTTTCAACTGCTACATTTGATGGCGAATATAGTCTCATTGGTAAAGAACAAAGAGCTAATTCAATTGCATTTAATAATGATGGTACCAGAATGTTTATTGCTGGTGTAGGAAATAATTCACAAGTGCGTGTTCATGAATTTTCACTAGATACAGCATTTGATCTTAGCTCAGGAGTTACTCAACTTAATACTGAAGACCTAATTTCTTTTCAAAATCACATAGATGGAGTTACTTTTAATTACGATGGTACTAAAATGTATACCATTACATTAATGAATTCCGATGTTCCATCTTTAGCACTAGATTTGATGTATCAGTTTAAATTAACTACACCTTATGATGTTTCTACTTTATCACTTGAAGGCACTTATACTGTAAGTTCTGTTAGTGGAGATTCAAGAGAAGTTGTGTTTAGTAATGATGGAAGTAAAATGTTTATCATTGATGATGATAATGATAAAGTTCATGAATTTAACCTAAGTTGTAATTGGAGCGTAATTGATGGTGCTTGTGATGATCCAATAACTACCTCTAATGAAGGTAAAGATATTTTAAGCTCAATCGAGTCTCAAACTGCAACAGCTAAACAAATTGCTATTCAAGCAAGTACTCCAGTTCTTAACCGTATGTATTGGTTAAGAAGACATAGAAATAATGATCAATTAAGTAACCAAAATATTAGATTAAACTTTTCTAATTCAATGGTGGCCTCGCTTTCTAACATTATTCCTATATCAAATAAAACAAATGAAGTTCTCGATAGATTATCAGATGATTGGTCATTTTGGAGTGAGGGTAGCGTAAGTATTGGTAGAACTGGAGATACATCAACTTCATCATCTAAAAAAATTAATACCAAAGGTATTACACTTGGCATGGATAAAAAGATAAGCAAAAATAGATTATATGGTTATGCTCTTAGATTTGGCAATGATGATGTTGATGTCGGCACATCTGGGACTAATTTAGATACTGAGTCTTTTAGTTTATCTGTTTATGGAACTTTTCCTCATGATGATGAAAAATTTACTGAAGGTATCATTGGAGTGAGCACTTTAAAGACTGATCATATTAGAAAAGGAGGAGGTAGTACTAGAACAGGAGAAAGAGATGGTGCACAAATATTTGGTTCACTTAACTACTTAACAACATATAAAAAAGAAGATTTTAATATTACTCCTAATTTAAGAATTGATTTAAGCTATACAGAATTATCCAAATATAGAGAAAAAGGTACTGCAGCCTTAGTTTACAAAGCTCAAACAATTGAAACTGGAATGATATCTGCTGGTTTTACCATAAGTGATATTTTAGATTATAATTCTTTCACTTTTAAACCAAATGGTGGATTAGAACTTGGAGTAGATTTTAGTCCTTCCTCAGATGCTACTTATCGTTATCTATCGGAAACTACAGAATATACAAAATCAATTGATCAAGATTCTAAAAATTTAAGAGCAAATATTGGATTTGATTTAGTAACTGATAATGGTTTTTCCATAATGACTATTTATGAGAGAAATCAAAGTGACAATGCTCATAGCGATACTTTATATTTAGGATTTAGTTTTATACCAACAGACGATATTGAATATGCTATGACTTTAGATAATGACAAAGCATCTTTAAGTTATAAGAGAGATTTAAATGGTTTTGATATCAGAATGAGTTCGAATTATACCTTGATGAATCAAATACCTGAATATGGTGCAACCCTAGAAATTGTAAATACATTTTAGTAAATTTAACTAAAACTCTATAGGATAATATGGGATAACTAGAACTAGACTAGAACCTAGGGAGATAAAATAAAAAAAATTTACTTATTCATCTTGTTCAATTATAAATATTGGCATAAACACTCATGAAATTCATTAATGCCCTCGTGGTGAAATTGGTAGACACAAAGGACTTAAAATCCTTGCCGCTTGCGGAGTGCCAGTTCGAGTCTGGCCGAGGGCACCACAATGAATAAAATTAAGATTATTTCAGATAAAAATCGTAATTCTATAAGAATTAAAAAGTCTCTTTCAAAGATTACACAAAATAGCAAATTAAGAAAATCTGATATCTCAATAGTTATAGGTGGAGATGGATTTATGCTACAGACTTTGAAAAAAAATAAAAATTCCAAAAAAATTTTTTATGGCATTAATTCAGGAAATTATGGTTTCTTAATGAATAAGTTTTCATCAAAAAATGTAATAAAGAATTTATCAAAAGCAAAGATGATTTCTATTTCACCTTTAGAAATGACAGTCACTAACAGTGGTAATTTAAAAAAAAAGCATATTGCTATTAATGAAGTCTCAATTTTAAGACAAAGTAGACAGGCTGCATCCTTGTCAATATCTCAGGGTTCTAAATCAATAATCAAAAGATTAGTTTCCGATGGAGTGTTAGTATCAACACCAGCAGGTAGTACAGCTTACAATCTTTCAGTTCATGGACCAATTTTAAATTTGAATTCAAAAAAGCTATCTATTTCTCCCATTAGTCCTTTTAGACCTAGAAGATGGAAAGGGAAAATTATAAATGATAACTCAAAAATTATTATTAAAAATCTTAATTCAAAAAAAAGACCCATAAGTGCTGTCGCTGATAATATAGAGGTAAGAAATGCTAAAAGTATAATAATAAAAACTAATAAAAAGATTAAGTTTAATCTCTTATACGATCAAAATAATAGTCTGCAAAAAAAGATTAAAATCGAACAATTAAGAAGGGAAACTTATTGATGGTGCCCCCGCACGGATTCGAACCGCGGACCTATTGATTACAAATCAATTGCTCTACCAGCTGAGCTACAAGGGCATGCGCCATAATTATTGATAATTCTTAAATTAATCAACTCTTTTTTTTAAATAACTTAAATGATGAAACACAATAGCAGCACTATTAGAGATATTTAGACTTTCTACTTTGTTATCAATGTCTATCTTTACTAAAAAATCAGCATATTTTGATGTGTGTTGATGCATACCGAATCCCTCAGAACCGAATAAAAGAATATTATTTCCTTTCCACTCTATTTTTGTAAAATCTTTGTCACTATTACCATCAAAACCATAAACCCAAAAATTTTTATCTTTAAGGTTTTTTAAAGTAGAATTTATATTAGATACCTCAAAAATATTTATATATTCAATTGCTCCACTTGAAGCTTTATACATAAGTTTACTTTCATTTGGATAGTGTCTCTCCTTAATAATAATTCCATCGATATTAAAGGATGCTGCACTTCTTATTAAGGCCCCTATGTTTCTAGGATCTGTTACTCCGTCTAAACAGACTAAAGTAATTTCTTTTTTTTCTTTAATAAATTCTTTAAGATTTGGCTTTTCTAAGTGTTCTATCTCAGCAACATATCCTTGATGTAACAAATTTTCTTTAGTGCTATATTTGTCTAATTCTTTTTTAGTTTTAAAATAAACCTTTACTTCACTTAATAGGTTTTTGTTTGGGCTTTTTCTGTGTATATTTTTTTTACTTTCTTCTGTTAAAAATACTTTTAAAACCTTTCTTTTTGGGTTTTTAAGAGCTTCTATCACTGCATGTTGACCAACTATGAAAAAGGATGATTTATTCATAAATATTACATATTTTACACGTTTTTTTTCATATTTTCTCATTAAATCACGTGTTGCATTTGCATAAATAAAATATATAAAACGCTTGTTGTTTGAAGCTTTATTGAACAAGGGGACACTTCCCCAAGGGAGGGGTTCCAGAGCGGTCAAATGGGGCGGGCTGTAAACCCGTTGACTTCGGTCTTCGAAAGTTCGAATCTTTCCCCCTCCACCAATCAATAAAATTTTAAATAATACTGGAGTGTTACTCTTGGGGTTGTGCGGGTGTAGTTCAATGGTAGAACGCTAGCCTTCCAAGCTGGATGTAAGGGTTCGATTCCCTTTACCCGCTCCAAGATAAAAATTATTAATAAAAAAGAAATGTGAGGAATATAAGTAATGTCAAAAGAAAAATTTGTAAGAAATAAACCGCATTGTAATATTGGTACAATTGGTCATGTCGACCATGGTAAAACTACTTTAACTGCGGCTATTACTAAAGTTTTATCAGAAACTGGCGGTGCTCAAGCGGTAGCTTATGATCAAATTGATAAAGCTCCAGAGGAAAAAGAGAGAGGTATAACTATCTCAACTGCACACGTTGAATACGAAACAGAAAAAAGACACTATGCGCATGTAGATTGTCCTGGTCACGCTGATTATGTGAAGAACATGATTACTGGTGCAGCACAAATGGATGGAGCAATTTTAGTTGTTAATGCTGCAGATGGACCTATGCCACAAACTAGAGAACATATTCTTTTGGCAAGACAAGTTGGAGTTCCAGCGATAGTTGTCTACTTGAATAAAGTTGATCAAGTAGATGACAAAGAAATGATTGATCTTGTTGAAGAGGAAATAAGAGAATTATTAACTTCATATAAATTTCCAGGAGACAAAACTCCTATTGCTAAGGGCTCTGCTCTTGCTGCTGTTGAGGGAAGAGATGAAGAAATTGGAAAAAAGTCAATCATGGAACTAATGAAGAATGTTGATGAGTTTATTCCACAACCTGATAGACCAAAAGATAAAGATTTTTTGATGCCTGTTGAAGATGTATTTTCAATTTCAGGAAGAGGTACGGTTGCTACTGGTAGAGTAGAGTCAGGTGTACTTAAAACAGGTGATGAAATTGAGATTGTTGGAATTAGAGAAACTAAAAAATCAGTTTGCACTGGTGTTGAGATGTTTAGGAAACTTCTAGATTCTGGTGAAGCAGGTGATAATGTTGGTGTTCTATTGAGAGGTGTTGAAAGAACTGACATTGAAAGAGGTCAAGTACTTTGTAAACCAGGGTCTGTTACACCACATACTAAATTTGAAGCTCAAGCTTACGTTCTTAAAAAAGAGGAAGGTGGAAGACATACTCCTTTTTTTACTAAATACAGACCGCAATTCTATTTTAGAACAACAGATGTAACTGGAGAAGTAGAGTTACCTGCAGGCACAGAAATGGTGATGCCAGGTGATGATGCCAAGTTTACAGTAAAATTAATTACTCCAATCGCAATGTCAGAGAAGCTTAACTTTGCAATTCGAGAAGGAGGAAGAACTGTAGGAGCTGGAGTAGTAACTAAAATTATAGAGTAAGCTCTATATAGGAGTGTAGCTCAATTGGTAGAGCGCCGGTCTCCAAAACCGGAGGCTGAGGGTTCGAGTCCCTCCGCTCCTGCCAAAAAAATATATAAATATGAAGAACCCAATTAAGTTTATACAAGAAGTAAAGCAAGAAGCATTTAAGGTTTCATGGCCTACAGGGAAAGAGACTCTACAAGGTGCTATAATGGTTTTTTTGATGGCACTAGCAATGTCAATTTTCTTTCTTCTGTTAGACCAAGTTTTAAAGTTTTTTTTAGACTTATTACTTAAAGTGAGTATTTAATGAAAAACTGGTATATTGTACAATCACATTCAAGCTTTGAGAATAAAGTAGCTGGTTTAATAAAAGAAGAAGCTGATAAAGCAAAAATTTCTGAAAAATTTGAGGAAATTATAGTTCCAACTCATGACGTCACAGAAGTAAAGAGAGGTAAAAGAATCCAAAGGAAAAAAAAGTATTTTCCAGGATATGTATTAATTAAAAGTGAAATGGACAATAATATTTATCATATGATTAAGAATATTAAGAGAGTAAGTGGATTTTTAGGAACTAAGGGTATGCCAGTTCCTGTGTCAGATAAAGAAATAGAAAAAATTCTTGGTCAAATAAAAGATGGTGTAGCTCAACCAAAATCTGGTATAGAATACAGCGTAGGTGAAAAAGTGCAGGTGGTTGATGGTCCTTTTGCTTCATTCAACGGTATGGTTGAAGAGATAGATGAAGAAAAGTCTAGATTAAAAGTCTCAGTTTCAATTTTTGGTAGACCAACACCTGTAGAATTAGAATACAATCAAGTTGAGAAAGTAAGTTAATGGCAAAAAAAGAAATTAGTGGATTTATTAAATTGCAAATAAAAGGTGGGCAAGCTAACCCAGCTCCTCCTGTTGGCCCTGCATTAGGTCAACGTGGAGTGAACATAATGGAATTTTGTAAAGCATTTAACGATAAAACAAAATCATTAGCTGGCAAGCCAGTTCCTGTTGAAATCACTGTTTACAAAGATAAAAAATTTGATTTTAAAATAAAATCTCCACCAGCATCTTTCTTCATTAGGGAGGCAGCAAAATTAAAAAGTGGATCACAAGAACCTGGAAGAAATATTGTGGCATCAATAACAAAAAAACAAGCCGAAGAAATTGCAAAACAAAAAATGAATGACTTAAATGCATTGGATCTTGAGCAAGCAGTAAAAATTATTGCTGGATCGGCTAGATCAATGGGAATAGAGGTTAAAGATTAAAATGTCTTCAAAAAGATTTAAAAAATTACCAAATAAGACTGTTGAACTTCCAGCAGAAACTATAGATAAGTTATTATCAGTAGTAAAAAAAAATTGTACGACTAAGTTTGATGAATCTGTTGATTTAAGTTTTCAAATAAACAACAAACAAAAGAAAAGTGAAATTAATATTAGAACTATTGTGAATTTACCAGGAGGTACTGGTAAAAAGATAAAAGTTGCTGTTGTCTGTGAAGAATCAAAATCTTCTGATGCAAAGTCAGCCGGTGCAGATATTGTAGGGGGTGATGAATTTATTGAAAAGATTAAAGTTGGAGAAATGAATTTTGAAAAATTAATTTGTACACCTTCGATGATGATTAAACTTTCAAAGCTTGGTAAAATTTTAGGTCCTAAAGGACTGATGCCCAATCCAAAACTTGGAACTGTTACTGATAATCTAAAAAAAGCTATTACAGACGCAAAATCTGGTCAGGCAGAAATAAGAAATGATAAAGATGGAAACATAGGAGTAAGTATAGGCAAAAAATCATTTACCGATGATAAATTAATTAAGAATTTTAATGCAATTTTGGAAACACTTGAGAAAGAAAAATCAAACAACACTATTAAAGGCGATTTAATTCGTTCTGCTTTCATTACATCTACTATGGGTGTTTCATACAGACTTAAATTAGGAAAGAGTATTTAATTATTATGATGAATAAAGAGCAAAAGAAAAATTATATAACTGAGATGACTACTCAGTTTGAAAATAGTAAAGCAATTTTAGTCACTCATTACCAAGGTTTAACAATGACTCAATTAGATGAATTAAGATCAAAAATGAGAGAACATGGTATAATTTTCAAAATAACAAAAAACAGAATTACAAAATTGGCTTTGGAAAAAACTAAGTGTAAAGATTTGTCAAACTTATTCACTGGTCCAACTGCAGTAGCATTTGGTGAGGATGCTATTATGTCAGCAAGAATTCTATCAAAATTTGCAAAAGATAATGAGAATCTTAAATTAATTGGTGGAATGATGGATAATGAGGTTTTAGATCAAGCTGGAGTGTTAAATGTAGCAAATTTACCAACATTGGATGAAGCAAGAGCAAATATTGTGGGAATTTTGAATGCTTCTGCTTCAAAATTGGTTAGTATTTTACTTGCACGATCGGAAAAAATGAGTAATTTACCACCTGAAAATTCTGAAACCAAACCCAAAGAGTAAGACATATGCCAGACTTAAATAAAATTATCGAAGATTTATCAAGCCTAACAGTTGCAGAAGCAGCTGAGCTATCAAAACAACTTGAAGAAAAATGGGGTGTAACCCCAATGGCCGCGGCAGCACCAGCAGCAGCTGGAGGTGCAGCGCCAGCAGAAGATAAAGATGACTTTACAATCATGCTTGTTTCTGCAGGTGACAAGAAAATAAATGTCATTAAAGAAGTGAGAGCAGCAACATCGCTTGGATTAAAAGAAGCAAAAGATCTTGTTGAGGGTGCACCCAAAGAAGTTAAAGCTGGTGTTCCAAAAAAAGAAGCAGAAGAGATTAAAGCGAAGTTAGAAGCAGCGGGCGCAAAAGTAGAACTTAAGTAATTTAAAAGGAATTTTTTAAATACTGGTTAATTTTTTAGCCAGTGTTGAAGCATAAATGCAAATATCTTTTACAGAAAAAAAAAATATTAGAAAAAATTTTGGTAAATTAAAAGAAAGTTTATCAATACCTAATTTGATAGAAGTTCAAAAAAATTCTTATGATGAATTAACCCATTTTAAATCAGAGGCTGGAGATTTGGCTAAAGGGTTTGATAGAGTTTTTAAGAGTATTTTTCCAATTGAAGATTTAAATGATAAAGCAACTTTAGAATATGTATCTTACAGATTAGAAAAACCAAAGTTTGATGTTGAAGAATGCATCGCAAGAGGTTTAACATATTCATCTGCATTAAAATGTACTTTAAGACTCGTTGTCTATGATATAAATCAAGAGAACAACACTAAGGATATATTGTCAGCAAAAGAACAAGAAGTGTATATGGGTGAAGTTCCAATGATGACTAATAGTGGAACATTTATAACAAATGGAGTTCAAAGAGTTGTTGTAAATCAAATGCACAGAAGTCCTGGTGTTTTTTTTGATCATGATAAAGGAAAAACTCATGCTAGTGGAAAACTATTATTTAATTGCAGAGTTATACCAAACAGAGGTTCATGGTTAGATTTTGAGTATGATGTTAAAGATTTCCTATATTTTAAAATAGATAGAAAAAAGAAAATACTTGCTTCTACACTATTACTTGCACTTGGGTTTACAAAATCAGAAATTGCAAATGAGTTTTACCAAAAAGAGAAATTTTCGTATGATACTAAAACTCTTAAATGGAAAACAAAATTCGATCCTGAAAATTACAAATCAAAAAACTTTTCTGAGGAAGTTGTAGATGCAAAAACAGGAAAAGTGATTATAGGATCAGGAGAAAAAATTAATTTTCTCAATGCAAAAAAATTATCTAATGAGGGCTTAAAAGATATACTTGTATCTAAAGAGTCATTGTATGGAAAATTTTTACATACAGAGATTAAATTTGGAAGTGATGATAATGATATCTTTAAAATAGGTACAGAAATTAATGAGACTGTCGTAGATAAAATACTAGAAGCAAAAATATATTCCATAGACATATCAAAGACCAACTCAATAAACAAAGGTCCTTACCTACTCAATACAATACTTAATGATAAAAATAATACTAAAGATGAGGCTATAACCGAAATATACAAAATGTTGAGACCAGGCGAGCCCCCAACAATTGAAATTGCTGCTCAAATTTTTAACAACTTATTCTTTAGCTCAGATAGATATGATCTTTCTGATGTTGGTAGAGTAAAGATGAATTCAAGATTAAATTTAGAATGTTCAGATAAAATCACAATTTTAAGAAATGACGATATCATTGCAATAATTCATAAAATGTTAGATTTAAGAGATGGTAAAGATGAAGTTGATGATATTGACCATCTAGGTAATAGAAGAGTTAGGTCTGTTGGAGAATTAGTTGAGAATCAAGCAAGAATTGGTGTCTATAGAATGGAAAGAGCTATTAAAGAAAAAATGACAACATTAGATGTTGAGTCAGCAATGCCCCAAGATTTGATTAATGCAAAACCATTAACAGTATCTTTAAAAGACTTTTTCGCTAGTTCTCAACTTTCACAGTTTATGGATCAAACAAATCCTCTTTCTGAAATAACTCATAAAAGACGAGTTTCTGCTTTAGGACCTGGAGGTTTGACACGAGAAAGAGCAGGTTTCGAAGTAAGAGATGTTCATCCAACCCATTACGGAAGAATTTGTCCAATAGAAACACCTGAGGGACCAAACATTGGATTGATAAATAGCTTATCAACTTATGCAAAAATAAATAAATACGGTTTTATTGAAAGTCCTTACAAAAGAGTTAAAGAGGGTATAGTTCAAGATAATGTAGAGTATCTTTCAGCTATGGAGGAAACAAAATTTACAATAGCTCAAGCAAATACAAAAATAGATAAAAATGGTAAGATTGTTGAGGAACTTGTTTCTTGCAGACAAAATTTAAATTTCCTTTTAGCTAAACCTGATACAATAGATTATATCGATGTATCTCCTAAACAATTAGTCTCTGTAGCTGCATCTTTAATACCTTTTTTGGAAAATGATGATGCTAATAGAGCATTAATGGGCTCAAACATGATGAGACAGGCTGTTCCTCTTTTAAAACCGGAAGCACCTTTAGTCGGGACAGGTATAGAAAGTGATGTAGCATTAGATTCTGGAGTAACTATTGTTGCGAAGAGAAATGGAGTTGTAGACAAAATAGATGGTAAAAGAATTGTAATAAAAGTTACAGAGGAAACTGACTTTTCAAAATCTGGTGTTGACATTTATAATTTACAGAAATTTAAAAGGTCTAATCAAAACACATGTATTAATCAAAGACCTTTAGTTAGAGTAGGTGACAAAGTTAAATCTGGTGACATTATCGCTGATGGACCATCTACAAAATTAGGTGAGTTAGCTTTAGGAAAAAACGTTACAGTAGCATTTATGCCTTGGCAAGGGTACAATTTTGAGGATTCGATATTGATTTCTGAAAGATGTGTAACAGATGATGTTTTCACCTCCGTTCACATAGTTGAATATGAAATAATGGCTAGAGATACAAAACTAGGAGAGGAAGAAATAACTAGAGACATTCCAAATGTTAATGAGGAAGCATTAAAAAATTTAGATGAGTCAGGAATTGTATACATTGGTGCAGAGGTGAACGCGGGCGATATATTAGTAGGTAAAGTAACTCCAAAAGGAGACTCCGCTTCTGGTCCTGAGGAAAAATTATTACGATCTATTTTTGGTGAAAAAGCAATAGATGTAACTGATACATCTTTAAGAATGTCAAGAGGAAGTAGTGGAACAGTTGTTGATGTAAGAGTATTTAATAGGCATGGAATTGAAAAAGATGAAAGATCTATAACTATTGAACGAGCTGAAATTGATCAAGTCCAGCAAGACAAAATAGTAGAGGAGGAAATTTTGGAAAGAAGCATTAAACAAAGAGCTTCTCAAATTTTATCTGGCTCATCATTGACAAAAAAGATTAAAGATGTTGAAGCAGGGACAAAATTAGATTTCGATACTATTGATAAATTTTCAATTAATGATGTCTTCAAGATTTCATCGAGTGATTCAAAAGGTGAGGTAGCACTTATCCAATTAAAAGATCAGTACACTTCTGCAAAACAAGATATAATTGATAGATTTGAAGATAAAGTTTTAAAGATTAGAAGTGGTGATGACTTGTTACCAAGTGTTATGAAAATGGTTAAAGTTTTCGTGGCTATAAAAAGAAGGTTAAGACCTGGGGATAAAATGTCTGGACGACATGGAAATAAAGGAGTCGTAAGTAAGATTGTTCCTGTTGAAGATATGCCTTACAGAGAGGATGGCAGACCAGTTGATATTGTATTAAACCCTCTCGGTGTACCAAGTAGAATGAATGTTGGTCAAATTTTAGAAACACATTTAGGATGGGCATGCAAGGAATTTGGTGAAGAGGTCAAAAGATTAGTTAATGAAAATAATAAAAGAATTGAAAAAACTGAAAAGATTTCAAATTTTTTAAAATCTGTATATGGTGAGGAAATATTTCAGAACAAAGTCGATAAATTAAGTAAAACTGAATTTAAAGATTTGTGTGAAAATCTACAAAATGGTGTTGCAATATCCACGCCTGTTTTTGATGGAGCTAAAGAAAAAAATGTAACAGAGATGCTTGAATTAGCTAAATTGCCTGGCTCAGGACAAACATACTTATGGGATGGAAGAACAGGAGAAATGTTTGACAGACCTGTAACAGTTGGAATTATCTATATGTTAAAACTTCATCATTTAGTAGAAGACAAAATTCATGCTAGGTCAACTGGACCGTACAGTTTGGTTACCCAGCAACCATTAGGCGGTAAAGCTCAATTAGGAGGTCAAAGATTTGGTGAGATGGAGGTATGGGCTTTAGAGGCTTATGGAGCATCTTATACTCTTCAAGAAATTTTAACTGTGAAATCTGATGATGTAGCGGGACGAGTAAAAGTATATGAAACAATTGTTAAAGGTGAGGAAAACTTCGAGTCTGGAATACCAGAGTCGTTTAATGTTTTAGTTAAAGAGATAAAGTCTTTAGCTTTAAACGTGGAGCTGAATTAAAAATTTATGAAAAAAGAATTAACAGATCTATTTAAAAATTCTGAGATTTCAGAGGCTCAAAATTTTAATAGCATCAAAATCTCACTCGCAAGTCCAGAAAAAATTAAATCATGGACATATGGAGAGATAAAAAAACCTGAAACTATAAATTATAGAACTTTCAGACCAGAAAAAGACGGTCTCTTCTGTGCAAGAATTTTTGGACCAATTAAAGATTATGAATGTTTATGTGGAAAATATAAACGAATGAAATTCAGAGGAATTATTTGTGAAAAATGTGGAGTTGAAGTTACGAAATCAAATGTCAGAAGAGAAAGAATGGGTCATATTAATCTCGCTACTCCTGTTGCTCACATTTGGTTTCTAAAGTCTCTTCCTAGCAGAATTGCTTTAGCAGTTGATATGAAACTTAAAGAAATCGAGAGAGTTTTGTATTTTGAAAATTTCATAGTTATAGAGCCTGGTTTGACAGGATTGCAAAAAAATCAATTATTAAATGAGGAAGAGCTAGCCAAATATCAAGATGAATACGGAGAGGAGGCATTTACCGCGGGTATAGGAGCCGAGGCAGTACTTGAAATGTTAAAAAATTTAGACTTAGAAAATGAAAGAAAAAATTTGGCGTCATACATTAAAGAGACTAAATCAAAAGTTAATGAAGAAAGAGCAATAAAAAGATTAAAGTTAATAGAATCATTTATTGAAACAGGCCAGAAACCTGAATGGATGATCATGACAGTTGTACCTGTAATACCACCTGAGTTGAGACCGTTGGTTCCTTTAGATGGTGGAAGGTTTGCAACTTCAGATTTGAATGATTTGTATAGGAGAGTAATTAACAGAAATAATCGTTTGAAAAGATTAATGGATCTTAAGGCACCCGATATTATCGTAAGAAATGAGAAAAGAATGCTTCAAGAGTCCGTCGATGCACTATTTGATAACGGCAGAAGAGGAAGAGTTATAACAGGAACAGGAAAAAGACCGTTAAAATCTCTTGCAGAAATGCTTAAAGGTAAACAAGGAAGATTCAGACAAAATTTACTTGGTAAAAGAGTAGATTATTCTGGCCGATCTGTAATTGTTGTTGGTCCAGATCTAAAACTTCATGAATGTGGTTTACCAAAAAAGATGGCACTAGAACTTTTTAAACCATTTTTATATGCAAGATTAAATAAATTAGGTTTAGCCTCAACTATTAAACAAGCTAAAAAATTAGTTGATAAAGAAACAAATGCTGTTTGGGATGCTCTCGAATTAATTGTGAGGGAACATCCAGTATTACTAAACAGAGCTCCTACTTTACATAGGTTGGGAGTTCAAGCTTTTGAACCCAAATTAATTGAAGGAGATGCAATTGAGCTACATCCTTTAACTTGTGCAGCTTTCAATGCTGATTTTGATGGAGATCAAATGGCAGTGCATGTTCCATTAAGTTTAGAGGCTCAGTTGGAAGCTAGAATATTAATGTTATCAACAAACAACATATTATCACCTTCTAACGGTAAACCCATTATTGTTCCGAGTCAGGATATGATTTTAGGTATTTATTACTTATCACAAGAGCCATTGACAGATAAACCAGCAGGATATTTTTTAAATGCAGATCAAATTGAGTTTGCTTTATCATCTGGTCAGATCAAGGTTCATAGCACTATAATTTCAAGATTTCAGACTGTGGACGAAAAAGGTAATAAAAAATTTGAAAAATATACTTCAACAGCAGGAAGATTTTTATTAGCTAATTTATTACCAAAAAATAAAGATATTAAGTTCTCTTTGGTAGATAAGTTATTACCTAAAAAAGTTGTTTCAGAAGTAATTGACATTGTTTTTAGATTTTGTGGTCAAAAAACGACTGTTATATTTTGTGACAAATTAAAAGATCTAGGATTTAAACATGCTTTTAAAGCTGGAATTTCTTTTGGCAAAGATGATCTGATTATACCTGCAAACAAAACTCAATTAATAGATGATACAAAAAAGCTTATATCAGATTATGAGACTCAATATGCCGAAGGTCTTATAACTCGAGGAGAAAAATACAATAAAGTTGTAGACGCTTGGTCGAAATGTACTGATAAAGTAGCAGCAGAAATGATGAAGGGTATATCTGCTACTGAAAAAACTTCAGAAGGATTAAAAATAAACTCTGTATTTATGATGGCAGATAGTGGAGCAAGAGGCTCTGCGGCACAGATGAAGCAGTTAGCTGGTATGAGAGGTTTAATTGCTAAACCATCAGGAGAAATTATTGAAAGTCCAATTACATCAAATTTTAAAGAAGGATTAACTGCTCTTGAATACTTTAATTCTACACATGGAGCTAGAAAAGGATTGGCAGATACCGCCCTTAAAACAGCAAGCTCTGGTTATTTAACTAGAAGATTGTGTGATGTTGCACAAGATCTAACAATAACAAAGAAAAATTGTGACAAACCTGGTTTCATTGAACTTTCAGAAATCTTAGAAGGTGGAAATGTTGTTGTAAGTTTATCTGAAAGAGCATTGGGTAGAGTTGTAGCTTCTGATGTCAAACATCCCTTAACAGGAGAGGTTATAATAAGTAAGTTAAATATAATTGATGAGTTAGGTTGTGATAAAATTGATGCAGCGGGTATAAAATCGCTAAAAGTTTTTTCAGTAATGACATGTAGTTCAAAAGAGGGTGTTTGTGCCACTTGTTATGGAAGAGATTTATCGAGAGGTAAAATGGTGCACGTAGGTGAAGCAATTGGAATGATTTCAGCTCAGTCCATAGGTGAGCCAGGTACGCAATTAACAATGAGAACATTCCATGTTGGTGGAACTGCTTCAGTAAAACAAGATTCACAAATAGTTACAAAAAACGATGGTGTATTAAAGATTATTAATTCAAATATTTTAGAAGACTCAAAAAAGAATTTAATTGTTATGGGAAGAAATACCCAATTGTCAATTGAAGATGATAATGGAGTTCAAACAGCAATTTATAAAGTTGCTTATGGTTCTAAATTATTTTTCAAAAATGGTGATAAAATAAAAGCAAATTCAAAAATTTGTGAATGGGATCCATATACAACACCTGTAATTGCTGAAAAATCAGGTATAGCTAGTTATGTTGACCTGATCGATGGTGTTTCGATACAAGAAACAACTGATGACGCAACAGGTATTTCGTCGAAATCAGTTGTTGATTGGAGATCACAATCTAAAAGTTCTGACTTAAAACCAAGAATAACACTTAGAGATGAGAAAGGTAATGTAATTAAGAAAGCTGACGATAATGAAGCAAGATATTATCTTGTTCCAGACTCAATTTTATCAGTGAAAGATGGTCAAAAAGTATCTGCAGGAGATGTTATCGCCAGATTACCAAAAGAGACAACAAAGACTAAAGATATTACAGGTGGTTTACCTAGAGTTGCTGAATTGTTTGAAGCAAGAAAAGCAAAAGACAGCGCAATCATTGCTGAAAATGATGGGCAAGTTATTTTTGGTAAAGAGGTAAGAGGTAAACAAAGAGTTTCAATAGTTCCAGAGGATGGATCTGAGTCATCTAATTATTTAATACCTAAAGGCAAACATATAAATTTTAATCAAGGTGAAAAAATTAAAAAAGGGGAATATTTGTTAGACGGTCAACCACTTCCACACGACATATTAAGAATATTAGGTATCAAGGATTTAACAGAATATTTTGTAAATCAAGTTCAGGAAGTCTATAGATTGCAAGGTGTTGTGATAAATGACAAACATATTGAAACTATTTTAAGACAAATGTTAAAAAAAGTTGAGGTTAAATCATCAGGTGACTCGTCATACTTGCCTGGAGAAATTGTCGATAGAATTAAATTTGAAAATATGAACGAAAAATTAAAGTCAGATGGTAAGACACCAGCTTCAGGAGAAAGAGTATTAATGGGTATTACAAAAGCCTCTTTACAGACTGAGTCTTTTATTTCAGCCGCATCCTTTCAGGAAACAACAAGAGTTCTGACAGATGCTGCAATTAAAGGTAAGATAGACCCACTAAATGGTTTAAAGGAAAATGTGATAGTTGGTAGATTGGTACCAGCTGGTACTGGAAACATTAAGAATAAATGGAATAAAAAAGCCCTTGAAGATGATAATAAATTTTTATCTGAGCAAGAAAAAATTGAGGGCTCTGAAAGCCAAGCAAATCAATAAAAAAAATAGCTTAATTACTGAGTTTTAGTTTGACAAAATACTAATTATAAGTAATTTGGCGATAATTTTTGGTTGGAATGTAGTGCTTATAGACACTAAACGCTGCCACAAAGAAATCGTCAGTAATTTCTCCAAAAATAAAGAAAAAAATTATGCCAACTATAAACCAGTTGTTAAGAAAAAAAAGAATTAGACCGTTAGCAAGGAACAAAGTTCCTGCTTTACAAAAACAGCCTTTAAAGAGAGGTGTTTGTGTAAAAGTTTATACCACAACACCAAAAAAACCAAATTCAGCACTAAGAAAAGTTGCTAGAGTTAGACTTTCTAATGGTTTTGAGGTTACTGCGTACATTCCTGGAGAAGGTCATAATCTTCAAGAACACTCTGTTGTACTAATAAGAGGTGGAAGAGTAAAAGATTTACCCGGAGTTAGGTATCATATACTAAGAGGAAATCTTGATACACAAGGAGTTGCGAATAGAAAACAAAGAAGATCTTTATATGGAACGAAAAAAGGTAAATAGAAATGTCTAGAAAAAAAACTCAACCTAAAAAAAATATTACTCCTGATCCAAAATTCAATTCTACAATAATTCCAAAATTAATTAACAATATTATGTTTGATGGAAAAAAAGGTGTTGCCGCAAAAATAGTTTATGATGCAATCGAAAAGATAAAAACCAAATCAAAAGACGAACCAATAAATATATTTAATGAGGCAATTAATAATATTAAACCAACTGTTGAAGTTAGGTCAAGAAGAGTAGGCGGAGCCACTTATCAAGTGCCTGTTGAGGTAAAAAGTAAAAGAGCACAAGCTTTAGCTATAAGATGGCTTGTAGAGTCAGCTAGAAAAAGAAAAGATAAACATATGTCTGATAAAATTTTTAATGAACTTTATGATGCTTACGAAAAAAAAGGTGCAGCTGTAAAAAAGAGAGAGGATGTTCATAAAATGGCGGAGTCAAATAAAGCTTTTGCTCATTTTAGATGGTAAGTACATGTCAAGATCACACAAATTAAATAAATACAGAAACATCGGAATTATGGCTCATATAGATGCTGGTAAAACAACTACAACTGAAAGAATTTTGTATTACACGGGTAAAAGTCATAAAATTGGAGAAGTACATGATGGTGCTGCAACTATGGATTGGATGGAACAAGAACAAGAAAGAGGTATTACAATTACTTCCGCAGCTACAACATGTTTTTGGCAAGATCATAGAATAAATATTATTGATACACCTGGACATGTTGATTTTACAATTGAAGTTGAAAGATCATTAAAGGTTTTAGATGGTGCAGTAGCTGTTTTCGATGGTGTTGCTGGAGTAGAACCACAGTCAGAAACTGTTTGGAGACAAGCTGATAAATATAAAGTTCCAAGAATTTGTTTTGTAAATAAATTGGATAGAACAGGTGCAGATTTTTTTAGATGTGTAGAAATGATTAAAGAAAGACTAGGAGCGAAACCTTTAGTTTTACAAATTCCTGTGGGTATAGAGTCTTCTTTGAGTGGTGTTATTGATTTAGTAAAAATGAAAGCACAAATTTGGAAAAATGAAGCTCTTGGTGCAGAGTGGGAATATAAAGCAATTCCAGAGGATTTAAAAGAAATATCAAATAAGTATAGAACAGAATTAGTTGAATTAGCTGTTGAACAAGATGAAAAATTAATGGAAAGTTATTTAAACGGTGATGAAATTAAAGAGGAAGATTTAATAAAATGTATTAGAAAAGGAACATTAAGTTTTGATTTTGTGCCTGTTTTAACTGGTTCAGCTTTTAAAAATAAAGGTGTTCAACCATTATTAGACGCTGTTGTAAATTATCTACCAAGTCCTGAGGATATCAGTTCAATTAAAGGAACGAAAGTAGGATCAGATGAAGAAGTTGAAATGAAATTTGAGGACAATTCGCCATTTTCTGCCTTAGCTTTTAAAGTTGCAAACGATCCCTTTGTAGGCTCTTTAACCTTTATAAGAGTTTATTCGGGAACAATTAAATCTGGTACTTCTATTTATAATTCCTCAACTGATAAAGAAGAGAGAGTTGGAAGAATGTTATTGATGCATGCTAACTCAAGAGAGGACATTAAAGAGGCAAACGCTGGTGATATAGTATCTTTAGCTGGATTAAAAAATACTATGACCGGACATACTTTGTGCAATGAGGATAATAAAGTTTTATTAGAGCCAATGGAATTTCCTGATCCTGTAATTGAAATAGCGGTTGAACCAAAGACAAAAGGCGACCAAGAAAAAATGGGTGAAGCTTTAGCTCGTTTAGCTAAAGAAGACCCTTCATTCAGAGTTTCATCTGATGAGGAGTCTGGTCAAACAATAATTAAAGGCATGGGTGAATTACATTTGGACATTATCGTTGACAGAATGAAAAGAGAATTTAAGGTTGAAGCAAATGTTGGTGCACCTCAAGTTGCTTATAGAGAAACAATCGAGAAATCTGCAGAATTTGAATACATACACAAGAAACAAAGTGGTGGAGCGGGTCAATTTGCAAAAGTTAAACTTTTGATAGAGCCTCAAGATCCAGGGAAGGGTAGATTAGTTGAAAGCGCAATTAAAGGTGGTGCAATACCAAAAGAGTTTATTCCTGGAGTTGAAAAAGGAATTGAAACAGTTTCGGATAGTGGAATTTTAGCAGGTTTTCCGATGATTGATTACAAAGTTACAATTGTTGATGGTCTACATCACGACGTTGACTCAAGTGTTTTAGCTTTTGAATTAGCTAGTAGAGCTTGTTTTAAAGAAGCTTGTACACAAGGTGGTTTGAAACTTTTAGAACCGATTATGAGAGTTGAAGTTGTAACTCCTGAGGATTACATGGGAGATGTTATTGGTGATTTAAACAGTAGAAGGGGTCAAATTAGCACTCAAGAACAAAGAGGAAATGCAACAGTAATAACAGCAATGGTTCCTCTTGCAAATATGTTTGGTTATATCAATAGTTTAAGATCAATGTCTCAAGGAAGAGCTCAATATTCTATGTTTTTTGATCATTATTCAAAAGTTCCTCAAAACGTTCAAGACGAAGTGACAAAAAAGGTTGCAGGTTAAAATGGAAAAACAAAACATTAGAATAAAGTTGAGAGCTTATGACAATAAGATCCTTGATGCATCAACAGAAGAAATAGTTAACACTGTGAAAAGGACAGGAGCAACCATTAAAGGTCCAATACCTTTACCAACTCGAATAGAAAGATATACTGTATTAAGATCACCACATATTGATAAAAAAAGTAGAGAACAGTTTGAGTCAAGAACTCATAAGAGATTAATTGATATAATTGAACCAACACCTCAAACGGTCGAAGCTTTAATGAAGCTCGATTTAGCTTCTGGTGTAGATGTGGAAATCAAGATTTAATTATGAATGAAATTGCTTTAATTGGAAAAAAAATAGGAATGACACGAGAATTCTATAAAACAGGTCAATTAGTGCCTGTAACTGTTTTAAAAATGGAAAAAGCTCGTGTGATTCAAATAATAAATCAAGAAACAAGAGGTTACAACGCAGTTCAACTTGGTTATGGGAAGATTAAGAATTCGAAGCTTACGAAGGCTATGAAGGGATATTTTGCAAAAAAAAATACTGAAGCTAAAAAAAGACTTAAAGAATTTAAAGTTTTAGATGTTAGCAAATATAAAGAGGGGAATGAATTTGGTTTGGAAATTTTTAAAGACGTGAAGTATGTAGATACAAGATCAAAAACTATTGGTAAGGGTTTTGCAGGAGCAATGAAAAGGCACAATTTTGGTGGTTTAAGAGCAACTCATGGAGTTTCAATTTCTCATAGATCTCATGGATCAACAGGTCAAAGACAAGATCCTGGTAAGGTTTTTAAAGGAAAAAAGATGGCTGGACACATGGGAGACAAACTTAGAACAATGCAAAATATTGAGATTATAAAAACAGATATTGAAAATGAGCTACTATATCTCAAGGGCTCTATACCTGGTTCAAAAAATACTGAAGTTTTAGTTAAAAAGTCAATTAAAAATATTGATAAAAAGACTATAGAAGAAAAAATAATTGCATCAGATCAAGCTAAAAAAACTCCTGAGAAAAAGAAAAAATAATGAAAATTGAAAAAATTAACATAAATGGAAAAAAAGAGTCTATTGAAATTTTAGATAAAGTATTTTCAGTAAAAATAAATAAGAGACTAGTTAATAATGTTTTATATAAAACAAATGCAAATTATAAAGGACGTCATGCTAAGACAAAACAACAGAATGAAGTCTCTGGTCCTACTTCTAAAATATATGCTCAGAAAGGAACTGGAAACGCAAGACATGCTAGTCGAAAAGCTCCAATTTTTGTAGGTGGTGGTGTTGCTCATGGACCAAAAGGTGAATTAGCATATAAAAAACGAAAATTAAATAAAAATGAAAAAAAACAAGGTATCGCTTCTTTGATGAGTGAAAAAATTAAACATAAAAATTTGATTATATTAAATGATTTTAGCTCTGAGATAAAAAAAACAAAAGAAATGTATAATATCCTAAAAAAACTTGAAATTTCAAACTCATTATTAATTTTAGATAAATCTTCGAAAGAAAAAATAGAGAAATCAATTAGAAATATTCCAAATATTAAAGTAACCGATGTTAATCATTTTAGTGCATTTGATGTTGTTAAATATAAAAAAACTGTTTTTACTGAGAGTTCTGTCAAAGAACTAGAAAAGAGATACATATAATGAATAAAATTCATCTATTTGATAAAATTATATCACCTGTAGTAACTGAAAAATCTACGAAATTATCTGAACATAATAAAATAGTTTTTAAAGTTCCGACTGGTGCTAATAAAAAGAATTTAAAAAAAAATATCGAGAAAATTTTTAAAGTAAATGTTGTGAAAGTAAATATCATAAACAAGCAAAACAGATCTAAAATGACAAGGGGGAGAAAAGTTAAGATTTCTGGATATAAAAAAGCAATTATAACACTTAAAAAAGGTCAAAATATAGATCTTACAGCAGGTATTTAAACATGGGACTAAAAACATTTAAACCATATACAAAATCTACAAGAGGTACAATTTTAGTTGACAGAACTGGGTTGTGGAAAGGTAAACCTTTCAAAGCTCTTGTTTCTCCAAAAAATTCTATGAAAGGAAGAAATAATAATGGGCGTATAACTTCATCTAATAGAGCTGGAGGTCATAAAAAAATGTATAGACATGTAGACTTCTATAGAAAGAAATTTGACATGCCAGCAACTGTGGAAAGAATAGAGTATGATCCAAACAGATCTTGTTACATCATGCTTGTAAAATTTGATGATGGTAGTCATTCATACTATTTAGCACCACAAAAGATTAATGTTGGAGACAAAATAGAAAATGGTTCAAAAAAAGAGATCAAAATAGGAAATTGTATGCCTCTTCAAGATATCCCTGTTGGTGTGAATATCCACAATGTTGAAATTCAGCCCGGTGCGGGTGGTAAATTAGCAAGATCAGCTGGCGCATCAGTTTTAATAAGTGGTGTGGACGGTAATTATAGTTTAGTGAAATTAACTTCAGGTGAAGTTAGAAAAATTGACTCTAGATCATTGGCTACAATTGGTGTTTTGAGCAATCCTGATCAAAAAAATATTAAGATTGGAAAAGCAGGAAGATCTAGATGGTTAGGAAGAAGACCTCATACCAGAGGAGTAGTAAAAAATCCTGTTGATCACCCTCACGGCGGTGGAGAAGGTAAATCAGCGGGAGGGAGACATCCAGTCTCACCTACTGGTCAATCGGCTAAAGGTTTAAAAACTAGAGATAACAAAAGGACAGATAAATTTATTGTGAAGAGAAGAAACAAAAGAAAGGATACTAAGTAATGGCTAGAGCTGTGTGGAAAGGACCTTTCGTAGAGGAAAGTCTAATGAAAAAAGTTGACAAATATAAAGTCGATCCAAAAAAAATACCAATTAAAACTTGGTCAAGAAAGTCTACAATAATACCAGACTTTGTTGGGGTTAGCTTTTTAATTTATAATGGAAAAAAATTTATACCAATCACAATTTCTGAAGATATGGTTGGCCATAAACTAGGTGAATTTGCGCCTACAAGAACTTTTTTTGGTCATACACCCGCAGATAAAAAAGCTAAACCAGCTGAAGCAGAGGGGAAAAAATAAAAATTTATGAGTAAAAAAAATAAAATAGTAAAGAAAAATGACAAAATTGTAAAATCTATTAATAATAATATTAGATCAAGTGTGAGAAAACTTAATCCAATTTTAAAAGGTATAGTCGGAAAAAAAGTTGAAGTAGCTATTCGAGATCTTCAATTTTCTGAAAAAAGGATAACAAAAGATATTAGAAAAACTATTAATTCTGCAGTTGCAAATGCTGAGAACAACTTTCAATATGATATAGATAAATTGATAGTTAAAGAGGCTTATTGTGGAAAAAAAATTACAATGAAAAGATTTAGGCCTAGAGCAAAAGGAAGAGCTGCACCAATTTTAAAACCTTACTCAAGTGTAACTATTATTTTAACAGAAACAAAAAAAATGGAGAGTCATGGGTCAAAAAGTTAATCCGGTTGGGTTTAGATTAGGTGTTAATAGAGGTTGGGACTCTGTTTGGTATGCTAAAAAGAAAGATTTTGGTAATTACTTAATCGAAGATTATAGAATTAGAGAATACATAAAAAAGAATGTTATAAATTCAGGTGTTTCAAAAGTAATGATAGAGAGGACAGCTAATAAGTGTTATGTAACAATTTACACATCTAGACCAGGATTTGTTATTGGAAAAAAAGGGAGTGATATAGATAAAATTAAAAATAATTTATCTAAACTTACCGTTAACGAAGTTAGTCTGAATATTAAAGAAGTTAAAAAACCTGAGACTAATGCTTATTTAGTGGCAGAGAACATAGCCCAACAATTAGTAAAAAGAATATCTTACAGAAGAGCAATGAAGCGAGCAATGCAATCTTGTTTAAGATTAGGTGCAAAGGGTATCAAAGTCTCAATAAGTGGTAGATTAGGTGGAAATGAAATTGCAAGAACAGAGTGGTTAAGAGATGGGAGTATACCATCACACACTTTAAGAGCAGATATCGATTATGCAGAGGCTGAAGCTCTCACAACATACGGAATTATTGGCATAAAGGTATGGATATACAAAGGAGAAGTTTTTGCTAAAGAGTTTAGCCAGGAAACTAATAAAGTGAAGGACAAAGAAGGTAAATAATAAAATGTTGCAACCGGTAAGAACAAAATGGAGAAAAGCACATAAAGGTAGAATACATGGAACTGCATCTAGAGCTAACTTTATAAATTATGGTGCTTATGCTTTAAAAGCCTTATCACCAGACAGAGTAACTGGTAAACAAATAGAAGCTGCTAGAGTAGCATTAACAAGACACATGAAAAGACAAGGTCGAGTATGGACAAGAATTTTTCCAAATATTCCAGTTTCAAAAAAACCAATCGAAGTAAGAATGGGTAAAGGAAAAGGATCTCCAGAGTTTTATGCATGTAGAGTGAAGCCAGGACGAATTTTATTTGAAGTAGATGGTGTTTCTGAGCAAATAGCAAAGGAGGCATTATATAAAGCCTCAGCAAAACTACCCATAAAAACAAAAACAATAAAAAGATTTGCCTAACATGAAGAAACAAGAAATTAAAAAACTTACAAAAGATCAAATATTTAAAAATATTGATAAATTAAAAAAAGATTTATTTAATTTAAGATTTCAAAAAATAAATTCCCAAGTAACTAATCCTGCTAAAATTAGTGAAACAAAAAAAACAATTGCAAGATTAAAAACAGTATTAAAAGGAAAAATAAATGCCTAAAAAAATTTTAAAAGGAATTGTTGTAAGTGACAAACCAAATAAAACTATAACTGTAATGGTAGAAAGAAAATATTCACATCCAGTACTTAAAAAAGTGATCAAAGTGCGAAAGAAATACAATGTTCATGATGAAAATAATAAATATAAAAATGGAGATAAAGTATCAATAATAGAGAGCAAGCCATTTTCAAAAAATAAAAAGTTTCAAGTGATGGAGAATTACAATTAATGATACAAGTTCAAACTGAGTTACTAGTAGCGGATAACACTGGAGCAAAAAAAATTGAGTGTATAAAAGTTTTAGGTGGGTCAAAAAGAAGATATGCTAGTATTGGCGATACAATTGTAATAGCAGTTAAAGAAGCAATACCAAAAGGTAAAGTAAAAAAAGGGTCAGTTCATAAAGCTGTTGTGGTAAGGGTTAAAAAAGGAATCCATAGAAATGATGGTTCAAAAGTTAAATTTGATAATAATGCTGCGGTATTAGTTGATGATAAAGGTGAACCAGTTGGTACAAGAATTTTTGGACCAGTAACTAGAGAATTAAGAAACAGAGGGCAAATGAAAATAATTTCACTAGCTCCAGAGGTTTTATAATGATTAAAAAAGGTCTTAAAGTTAAAGTTTTGTCTGGTAAAGATAGAAATAAAGAAGGTGAAGTAATTGAAATAGATAGATCAAACAACAGAGCAAAGATTAAAGATATAAATATGGTTAAAAAACATGTCAAAACTACAAAAGAAAAAAAAGGTGGAATCTTTTCAAAAGAGAGCTTTATCCATATTTCAAATCTTAGATTGATTGATGAAAAAATTAAAAATAAAAAGAAAGAAGCTAAAAAATAATGACACCAAGATTAAAGGAATTGTACTATAGGGAAATCCAACCTTCACTCAAGTCTCAATTCGGTTTTAAGAACTTATATATGGGACCCAAGATAGAAAAAATAGTTTTAAATATGGGACTTGGTCTAGATGGGAATGATAGTAAGATTTTAAAATCTTGTGAGGAAGATTTAGCTAAAATTACGGGACAGAAGCCAGTTATAACTAAATTTAAAAAATCAGTTGCAAATTTTAAAACAAGAAAAGGTTCAAATTCTGGCTTAAAAGTAACTCTTAGAAAAAATAAAATGTATGAGTTTTTAGACAGATTGGTTAATATTGCTTTACCAAGAATTAAAGATTTTAGAGGTCTGTCGTCCAATGGTTTTGATAAGTTTGGAAATTATAGTTTTGGTATAAAAGAACATATAATTTTCCCAGAAGTTAGTTTTGATAGAGCTGATAAAGTTAGAGGATTAGATATAGTAATTGTCATCTCATCCAAAAATAAAGAGCATAGTTCTGCTTTATTAGAGAAATTAAATTTTCCATTTATTAAGAAAGGAGATAATTAAAATGGCTAAACTTAGTTCAGTCAATAAAAACAATCGAAGAATAAAGTTATCGGATAAATATTTTAAGAAAAGACAACAATTAAAAAAAATTATTATGAATAAGAAACTTTCATTAGAAGAAAGATTTAAAGCACAACAAAAATTATCAAAATTACCCCGTAATTCAGCAAAAATAAGAGTAATGAATAGATGTCAAATCACAGGTAGACCACATGGGGTTTATAGAAAACTTAAAATATCTAGAATTGCATTAAGGCAATTAGGATTACAGGGAAAAATACCAGGACTAGTTAAATCAAGTTGGTAGAAAGGAATATATGAGCTTAAGTGACCCAATAGGAGATATGATAGCAAGAATTAAAAATGCTCAATCAAGAAACCATAAAAAAGTTGAGTTACCTTCATCAAATTTTAAATCTAAGATTGCTGGAATTTTAAAAAATGAGGGGTTTATCAAAGAGTTTAAAGTAAACTCTCAGAACAACAAATCTACACTTACCCTAGAATTAAAATATCATTCAGGGAATCCTGTTATCAGTGCTTTTGAGAGAGTATCGAAGCCAGGAAGAAGAATTTTTTCAAGTGCTGAAAGTTTGCCAAAAATCAATAATGGCTTAGGTATTGCAATCATTTCAACTCCAAAAGGTGTAATGACAGATTTAGATGCAAGAAAACAACGTGTTGGTGGAGAAATAATTTGTAAGGTATTTTAATGTCAAAGATAGGTAAAATAAACATTTCAATCCCAGATAAAGTTAAAGTGGCTCTAGCTGGAAGTATACTGAATATTGAAGGCCCGTTAGGTAAATCTAAACTTAATATTGATTTGGATATTTTTTCTCTAGATATTAAGGATGGTAAAGAAATTTCAATTAAACCAAAAAAAATAGATCAAAATACAAAAAGGTTATGGGGCATGAATAGGAGCTTAATAAATAATGCTGTAATTGGATCTAGTAAGGGTTATGAAAAAGTTTTAGAATTAGTTGGGGTTGGTTATAGAGCAGCGTTAAAAGGTAATCAACTAAACCTACAACTTGGTTACAGTCATGATATAAATTTTGACATACCTGATGGAATAAAGATAACAGTTGAAAAACAAACAACTTTGAAAATAATAGGTGCTGATAAACAACAAGTTGGTTCAATAGCCTCAAAGCTTAAAACATTAAGAAAAATAGAGCCCTATAAAGGAAAAGGTGTTAGAGAAAAAGGTCAATATATTCTAAAAAAAGAAGGGAAAAAGAAATAATGAAACTTACAGCTAATCAGAGAAGAAAATTTAGAGTTGGCAAAAAAGTTAAGTCAGTGTCAAAAAAAGAGAGATTTAGATTAAGTATATCAAGATCATCAAAAAATATCTCCGCACAAATAATTGATGATGACAAAAATGTAACTCTTTTATCTGCTTCATCTATTGAAAAAGATTTTAGATCTGAAACAAAAATTACAAAAACCGAACAATCTAAAATAGTTGCAGAAAAACTAGCCAAAAAAGCTCTAGAAAAGAAAATTTCTAAGATTTATTTTGATAGAGGTCTTTACAAATATCATGGAAGAGTGAAAATTTTTGCGGAAACTTTACGTAAAAACGGTATGGAGTTTTAACAATGGATAATATTAAAGAAAAAAAATCGGATGATATTTTAGAAAAACTGGTCCATATCAATAGAATAACTAAGGTTGTTAAAGGCGGAAGAAGATTTGGTTTCTCAGCTTTGGTAGTCGTTGGAAATCAATCAGGTAAAATTGGTATAGCTCATGCAAAAGCTAAGCAAGTTCCAGACGCAATTAAAAAAGCAAACGAAATTGCTAGAAGAAAATTAATCCATATACCTCTAAGAGAGGGAAGAACCATTCATCACGATGTTAAAGCTAAAGATGGGTCTGGTAGAATAGTTTTAAGAGCGGCTTCTAAGGGAACAGGTATTATTGCAGGTGGACCAGTTAGAGCTGTTTGTGAGGTTTTAGGTGTCAAAGATATAGTGGCAAAATCAATGGGAACCTCTAATGCACATAATGTAATCAGAGCAACAATGAAAGCTTTATTAAAACAAAACTCACCAAAGCAAATTTCTAACATAAGAAACAAAAAAATTTCTGAAATTATTGAGAAAAGAGGATAATGATTAGTTTAAACAATAGAACTAAAATTAATAAGAATAAAATTAGGGTCGGAAGGGGAATCGGGTCTGGTAAAGGAAAAACTTCAGGCAGAGGAGTAAAGGGACAAAAATCAAGATCAGGTGTATCAATAAAAAGTTTTGAAGGTGGTCAGATGCCATTGTACAGGAGACTTCCAAAAAGAGGATTCAATCCTATCGAAAAAAAAAGTATCGCCATTTTAAATTTAGATAAGATACAATCTTTTATTGATAAAAAAAGTGTTAAGACCTCTGAAATTTTAAACTCAAATTTATTAAAAAAATTAAAACTAATTAATAAAAGATCGTCTAAATTAAAAATCTTAGGATCAGGAGAAATAAAAGATAAGATAAACATTGAGGCAGATTTAGCATCTAAATCAGCAATTAATAAGCTTGAAAAGATTGGTGGATCTATTCAAATTAAGAAATAATACTATTCATGAGTGCTGCATCTTCAAGTATTGATTTAAGAAACAGAATTTTTTTCACTCTAGCTTTACTTGCAGTTTATAGATTTGGAACATTTGTTCCTTTACCAGGTATAGACCCCGAACAATTAAAAATTTTAATGGAGGGGAATCAAAAAGGTTTGCTAGGGATGTTTAATGTTTTTGCAGGTGGAGCGGTAAGTAGGATGGCAATATTTGCATTAGGTATCATGCCCTACATTTCATCATCAATCATTGTTCAATTATTAACGGGTGTTTCAGATTATTTTAAAAATCTAAAGGCCCAAGGAGAAACAGGAAGATCTAAAATTACTCAAATCACTCGATACGGAACAGTGCTATTAGCGACAGTTCAAGGTTATGGTTTATCTGTTGGTTTGGAGTCATCAGCAAATTTGGTTATAAATCCAGGAGTTTTTTTTAAGATATCAACAGTCACCACAATAGTTGCTGGTACCATTTTTTTGATGTGGTTAGGAGAACAAATTACACAGAGAGGCATTGGAAACGGAATTTCTTTGATAATTTTTGCTGGTATTGTTGCAGAAATTCCTAGAGCATTGGTGACAACGTTTGAACTCGGAAGAACAGGTGCTATTTCAACAGTTATGATTTTAGCAATTTTTATACTTCTTATTTTAACGATTCTTTTTATTGTCTTTATGGAAAGAGCTTTAAGAAAAATACTTATTAATTATCCAAAAAGACAGATGGGCAATAAGATGTACGGTGGAGAGTCTTCTCATTTACCTTTAAAAATAAATCAAGCAGGTGTTATACCAGCAATTTTTGCATCAGCATTATTGTTATTACCTGTAACTTTTTCAAATTTTAATTTTTCTGAAAGTGATACATTCTTAAACCTAAGTTCATATTTTACACAAGGACAACCTCTTTATATGTTATTATACGCCTCAGGTATAATATTTTTCACATTCTTCTACACCTCTATTACATTTAATCCAAATGAAACAGCAGATAATTTGAGAAAATATGGAGGTTTTATTCCAGGTATTAGACCAGGTGAAAGTACAGCAATATACATTGATAACATACTCACAAAACTAACAACTATAGGTGCTTTATATTTGACTTTAGTTTGTTTGATGCCAGAATTTTTAATTGCAAAATATCCAATTCCTTTTTATTTGGGCGGTACCTCAATCTTGATTGTAGTTGTAGTAGCAATAGACACTGTGACTCAAATTCAAACAAGATTAATGAGTTCGCAGTATGAACAATTAATTAAAAAGACTAAATTTGGTAGATAGGTGAACATTATTCTAATTGGTCCTCCTGGAGCTGGAAAAGGTACTCAAGCAAAATATTTAGTAAAAAAAATAAATGGTTTTCAAATATCCACAGGTGATATTTTGAGAAATGAAATTAAAAAAGACACTGATATCGGTAAAAAGATAATAAATGATATGAATGATGGTAAATTTGTAAGTGATGAAATTGTTAATAATCTTATTAGTAATATTATATTTGATCCTCAAAAGAAAAATCGACTTATTTTTGATGGATATCCTAGATCATTAAGTCAAGCTAAAAACTTAAATTTATTATTAGAAAAATCAGATCAAAAAATTGATTTAGTTTTTTTTTTAAATGTAAATAAGGAAACTATAATTGAAAGAATTAAAAGAAGAAAAATAGAGGAACAAAGATCTGACGACGACTTGGACACTATTGTAAAAAGGTATGACACATATATGAAGACTACTAATCCTGTCTTAGATTTTTATTCAAAAAATATTAATTTTCATGAGATTGATGGCTCTTTAGAGATCAATCAAATAACCAATAAAATCAGTAATTTTATCAATGTTTAAGTCGTTGACTTTGAAAGAACTTCTTATATAAAGGCTACAATTTATCATTAAATTATGGCACGTATTGCAGGTATCAATATTCCTCAGAATAAGTTAGTTCATATTGGACTTACTTATATCTATGGCATTGGTGATAAATTTTCAAAACAAATTTGTGATGCATTAAATTTCCCAAAGGAAAAAAGAGTTAATCAACTTACAGATGATGAGATATTAAAAATAAGAGAATATATTGATCAAAATTTTAAAGTCGAGGGTGATCTTAGGAGAGATTATTCTTTAAGTATAAAGAGATTAATTGATTTAGCTTGTTATAGAGGTTCAAGACACAGAAAAAAACTACCTGTTAGGGGTCAAAGAACAAGATGTAATGCAAGAACTAGAAAAGGGAAAGCCATTGCAATCGCTGGAAAAAAATTAACCCCACTTAAAAAATAATTATGGCTAAAGCAGATAAAAACGAAGATAAGAAAAAAGATAACGATAAAACAGAAAAAAAAGTTTTAAAAAGTTCTTATTCAAAAAAGAAAAAAACAAAAAAAAATATTCTTAATGGAATAGCTTATGTGCAATCAACCTTTAATAATACAATAATTTCTATAGCAGATACTAATGGTAATGTAATATCATGGGCTTCTGCTGGTCAAAAGGGTTTTAAGGGCTCAAGAAAATCAACACCATACGCAGCACAAGTAGCAGCCGATTCCGCCGCGTCTAAAGCTTTAGAGTACGGGATGAAAACATTGAATGTAGAAATAAAGGGACCAGGTTCAGGTAGAGAAACTGCATTGAGAGCTTTACAAGCAAAAGGTTTTAAAATTTTATCAATTAAGGATACAACACCTATGCCTCATAACGGAACTAGGCCACCAAAAAAAAGGAGAGTTTAATGGAGACAGAGAATGTAAACATAAAAAATTGGAAATCATTAATTAAACCATCAAAACTAGATGTAAAATTAAGCGAAGACCTTACACATGCTAAGATAATCGCTGAGCCATTAGAAAAAGGTTACGGTTTAACTCTAGGAAATTCTTTAAGAAGAATCTTATTATCTTCAATAAGAGGTGCAGCAGTTACTTCTATTCAAATAGATGGTGTCCTACATGAATTTACATCTATCAAGGGTGTGAGAGAGGATGTTACAGATATAGTCTTAAATGTAAAATCATTAGCTTTAAAATGTAACGTCGAGGGTACAAAAAAATTAATACTTGATGCAAAAGGACCAGGAGAAATTAAAGCTTCGGATATATCACCTGTTGCAGATGTAGAAATTTTAAACCCTGATTTAGTAATATGTAATCTAGATGAGAACACTAATTTTCACATGGAAATGAATGTTAACACTGGAAAGGGATATGTTCCCGCTGAACTTAATAAGCCAGAGGAACCACCATTAGGACTAATCGCAATTGATTCATTATATAGCCCTGTTAAAAAAGTTTCGTATTCTGTTAGTACAGCAAGGGAAGGAAAAGCTTTAGACTACGATAAATTGACAATGGAAGTTGAAACGAATGGTTCAATCTCTGCTGAAGATGCAGTTGCTTATTCGGCAAGAATTTTTCAGGACCAACTTAAAATGTTTGTAAATTTTGATGAACCTGTTGAAGCTCCTGTTAAAGAAGTTTCAACCGAACCAGAATTTAATAAAAATTTGTTAAGAAAAGTAGACGAACTAGAGTTATCAGTAAGATCAATGAATTGTTTAAAAAATGATAATATAATTTATATTGGTGATCTAGTTCAAAAATCAGAGGGAGAAATGTTAAGAACTCCTAATTTTGGAAGAAAATCTTTAAATGAAATTAAAGAAGTTTTAACTGGAATGTCGTTATATTTAGGTATGGAAATTCCAAATTGGCCCCCAGATAATATAGCAGAAATGTCTAAAAAGTTAGAGGAAGCTATTTAATGAGACATGGTTTTGCGAACAAAAAACTAAATAGAAATTCAGAACATAGAAAAGCATTACTAAAGAATATGCTTAACTCTTTAATAAAGTATGAGCAAATTAAAACTACTTTACCTAAGGCTAAATTTTTAAAACCTCAAGCAGATAAAATTATAACTCTAGGAAAGAAAAACAACTTAACATCTACTAAAAACTTAATTTCACAACTTCAAGATAAAAAATCAGCTAACAAAGTTACAAAAACACTATCAAAAAGATATGAAAAAAGAAGTGGTGGTTACACAAGAATAATTAAAGCTGGGTTTAGATATGGTGATAATGCGCCAATGGCTATAATTGAATTCGTAGATAGAGATATTGAAGCCAAAAGAGTTGACAAAAAGAAAAAAAATCAATCTGAAAATACAGAAAATAAAGACATTAAAAAAGAAGCTGTAAGTAAATAAATTTTAAAAATGATAAAAAGTTTTGTTGTAGACGCAACATTTAATAATATGCGTCTAGATAGATTTTTAAGGAACAAAATAGGAAAAATACCTCAAGGTTTAATTGAAAAAAAATTACGAACTGGAAAAATTAAATTAAATCAAAAAAAGGTAAAAAGTTCTACCAAAGTTACTTTAAATGACAAAGTAGAATTATTTAATTTAGACTTTAAAGAGAAATCTAATAACAAAAAAACAAATTTTAAACCTTCTAATACAATTATCAAATCTAATGAAAAGTCTATAATTGAAAACAATGAAGATTTTATAGTAATTAACAAAGATTCTGGAATTTCAGTACAAGGTGGAACTAAATCAAAAAAAAATTTAATAGATATTTTTAAAAAAAGTAGAATATTCGAAAATACCAAACCCTATTCTGTTCATAGACTAGACAAGGACACATCAGGTGTTTTTATAATTGCTAAAAAAAGAGAAATGGCACAACTGCTAACTTCGTTATTCAGGTTAAGAAAGATACATAAAACATATTTAGCAATTTGTCATGGTGAATTAAATAGAAATTCTGGAGAATTAAATGATGATTTAATCAGATATGATAATGGAAAAAAAATAGTTGAAAAAGCCAAAACAATTTTTAAAGTAATAGATAAAAACTCAGAAGCTAGTTTACTTGAGCTTAAACCGATTACTGGTAGAAAACATCAATTAAGAAAGCAATTGTATAATATTGGTCACTCGATTTATGGTGATGAAAAATATAAACATATTACACTTAAAGGTATAAATAAGAAGCTAATGCTTCATTCGTATCAAATTAAATTTTTAATAAATGATCAAAAACATACCTATAAGGCTTTGTTGCCAGATTATTTTAAAAATTTGCTTAAATCAAAAAGACTTAACTTTTTAAATTAATTAAAAAGTTTTCTATTAGTTTACTTTCTAATTCATCATAATTTTGATCAACAATTGTTTTTAAGTTAGTTACTCCTCTATTACTTATACCACAAGGTATTATAGCATTGTATTTATCAAGTTTATTGTTAATATTTATTGAAAAACCATGGTAAGCAATCCATTTGCTGACTCTTACACCGATAGCAGCAACCTTTTTAATCTCTTTATTGTCATCGTACCAAATTCCAATATTTTTTTTGTCTGCAAAAGTCTCAATTTTAAAAAATTTTATTGTATCAATAATTGTTTTTTCAATTATAGATATAAACTTTCTTATATCTTTGCCTCTTTTTTTTAGATCAATAATAAAATAACAAATTAGTTGCCCTGGCCCATGATAAGTAATTTTACCCCCTCTATTTGTTCGAATAATTTTTATTGATTTATCTAAAATTTCATTTTCTTTAAAACTTGTACCAGCTGTAAAAATTTCGTTATGTTCTAAAGTCCAAATAAGCTCATTAGCTGTATTTTCATTTACCTTAAGAATTTTTGATTCCATAAAATTGATAGCTTCTTCGTATTTTATTGGTTTTTTTGATTTTTTAACCTCAATATTCATTTAAAAATTGTAATCTTTTCATTTTGTATTAAAAGAGCCAGCATAATAATAGGTTAATTTATGACTTTAGTTAAAAAAATTAAAGATAAAAAAGTAAATTTTGAATTTAATAAAGAATTTATAAAAGTTGTCACAGATAAAATAGCTAATAATGATGCATTATTTATTATCAATTCATTCAAAGAAATGCATCCTGCAGATGCAGCTGATATTATTGAACATTTAAGTGAAAATGATAGAGAAAGTTTAATTAAATTAAACAGTTTTAAAATTGATCCAGAAGTATTTGTGGAGCTAAATGAGTCTGTTCAAACAGAGATAATTAAATTTTTATCTTCAGAGTCAATTGTTAGAATATTGAAAAATCTTGAATCTGATGATGCAATATCGATTTTGGAAAATATTGAAGAAAAGAATAAAAATTCCATCCTAAGCGCTTTACCCCCAAAGGATCGTTTTGCTTTACTAGAGGGACTTAGTTATCCAGAGGATAGTGCTGCTAGAATAATGCAAAGAGAGTTTACAGCAATACCCAGCAATTGGTCAGTTGGTCAGACAATTGATTATTTAAGAGAAAATAAAGATTTGCCGGAACAATTTTTGGAAATCTTTATTGTTGATGAAAATTTTAAACCAATTGGTACTGTACCTTCATCTAAAGTTTTACGAACACCAAGAGAAACAAAAATGTCTAATATTATGGAGGAGACAATTTTTTTAGTACCTGTGGATATGGATAAAGAAGAGGTAGGTAATTCATTTGAAAATTATGGATTAAATTCAGCATGTGTGGTTGATAAGAACAATAAACTTGTTGGAATGATAACTTCGGATGATATTTTGACAGTTTTAAAAGAAGAAGCTGAAGAAGATACGTTGAGACTTGCTGGTGTTGGTGATGAAGAAATTACAGATGGTGTATTTACTAAAACAAAGAGAAGATTTAATTGGTTATTATTAAATTTATTTACTGCTTTCCTAGCGACTTGGTGCATAAGTTTATTTGGAGCAACTATTGAACAAATGGTAGTACTTGCTTTCCTAATGCCTATCGTAGCTTCGATGGGTGGTAATGCTGGAATGCAAACATTAGCTGTGACAGTAAGATCTTTAGCTACTAATGATTTAACAAAAAATAATTTTAGTCAAAATATACTAAAAGAATTTAACATAGGAGTTTTAAATGGAATAATTTTTGCTGTTATTAGTTCATTAATAGTTCAACTATGGTTTCAAGATAGTCAACTTTCTTTAATAATTTCTATATCAATGATTTTGACAATGATAATAGCTGGTCTTTTTGGAATTTTAGTTCCTGTTTCATTAAAAAAAATGAATATTGATCCAGCTATAGCATCTAGCGTGTTTGTAACAACAATTACTGATGTAATTGGCTTTGTATCTTTTTTAGGTGTTGGTGCATATTACTTTTAAAAATTATCTATCAATCTCACTTTGTTGATAAAATACGCAATAAATATTTTTGAATTTTTTATAGTTGAAGAAGATTTAAGATTATTTTTTTTTCTAATCTCTAAGTAATCAATTTTAATATCAAAATTTTTTTTAAATAATTCCTTTTTCTTTTGTAAAAGATTTTTTGTTTTTTTCTTATTTTTAAGAAATATTTTAAAATGGAATAAATCTTTAGCTATTTTACCTGCTTTAATTAGATCTCTTTTATCGAGTAATTGATTTCTTGAAGATAAAGCAAGTTTATTTTTATTTCTTACTGTTTTGCATGAGACAATTTTCGTTTGGTATTTTTTTTCAATAAACTTTTTAACGTAAAGAAGCTGTTGATAGTCTTTTTCACCCATGAATATTTTGTTTGGTCTAATAATATTTGTCAATCTATCCATTACGTCAATCACACCCTCAAAATGACCTTTTCTAAATTTTGCACAAAGTACTTTGTTTTCTTTTTTTAGAATTATTGCCTTTTTTCTTTTTATTGAATAGATCTCTTTTTTATTTGGGATATATACAAAATTAACTTTTAATTTTTTTAAGATATTAAGATCTTTATTTAAATTCTTTGGGTATGACAAATAATCTTTTTTGTTATTAAATTGAGTTGGATTTATGAAAATACTTACAAGTGTTTGATTACATTTCCTTTTTGACTGTTTTATCAAATATTCATGCCCCTTATGAAGACACCCCATTGTTGGAACAAAACCCAAATTTGAAACTTTTTTGAGCGCCTCATTTATATCTTTATTCTTAATTAAAATTTTCATTTGTATAAAATAATTTTTATAAGTAAAACATTCAAATGATTAAACAAGCAATTATTCCTTTAGCTGGTTTAGGAACTAGATTACTACCATTAACCAGTGTTTTTGCAAAAGAGCTTTTACCCATAAATGGTAAACCTGGGATTGAATATATTTTAGATGAGTGTATTGAGGCTGGAATAAAAGAAGTTGTTTTTATTATTTCAAAAAAAAAAATGATGATTAAGAAATATTTTTATAACGATAATTTTTATAAAAAAATAATAAAAAAAAAGAAAGATTCTAGAACTTTAAAAGAATATAAAAAAATTCTAAAATATAAAAAAATTATAAAATTTGTTTATCAAAATAAGCCTTTGGGCACAGGTGATGCAGTTTTAAAAACTAAAAAAATTATTAAAGATAAATTCTTTTTAATGTTGCTACCAGATGATCTTATAGTAAAAAAAAACTGTTCTAAATCTATGATCCAAATACACAAAAAATATAAAGCATCCGTTATGGCAAGTATGAATGTTAATAAAAAAACAGTGTCTAGGTGGGGTATCTATAAATTGAAAAAAAAAATGGATAAAAATAATTTTTTGATCGGGGATGTAATTGAAAAGCCTTCAATAAAAGAAGCGCCGTCCAATAAAGCTGTAATCGGAAGATATATTTTACCAAGGAAAATATTTGCAAAATTATTATCACAAAAACCAGGTAAAGGTGGTGAAATACATATTACAGATTCTATCCAAACTTTAATTAAAGAAAATCAAAAATTTATAGCACATAACTTTTCTGGTAAATACTTGGATTGTGGAAGTATGAATGGATACATTAAATCTGGCATAGAGATTTCAAAATTATGAAATTATGCATGATAGGAACTGGTTATGTTGGACTTGTTAGTGGCGTTTGTTTTTCTGATGTAGGAAATGTTGTTTATTGTGTTGATAAAGATCAAAATAAAATTGATTCACTTAATAAAGGAAAAGTACCTATTTATGAACCAGGATTAGAAGAAATACTGAAAAGAAATCATAAAGCTAAAAGGTTATTTTTTACTTCAGATTTAAATGAGGCAGTTAAGAAATCTGATATTATATTTATTTGCGTAGGAACCCCTACTAAAAAAAAAGGTAATTCAGCTGATTTAAAACATGTATTTAATGTAGCAAAACAATTAAAAAAAAGCATTTCAAAATACAAGATCATCATAACAAAATCCACGGTCCCTGTTACTACTGGAGATAAAATTGAAAAAATTTTAAGAAATTTAAAGAAAAAAAAATTAATAGATGTTGTTTCAAATCCTGAATTTTTAAGAGAGGGAGAAGCTATAAGAGATTTTATTTATCCTGATAGAGTTGTTATTGGTACTGACAGTACAAAAGCTAACAGAATTTTAAAATCTTTGTACTTACCTATAATAAAAAAATCTAGTAGATATTTTAAAACTTCAAGAAGAGGTGCTGAAATGGTAAAATATGCTTCCAATGCTTTTTTAGCTACAAAAATTTCTTATATAAATGAATTGGCCAATTTGTGTGAAAGAACTGGTGTAAACATACAAGATATTTCTATTGGGATGGGTTTGGACCAAAGAATTGGTGATAGATTTTTAAGGGCAGGACCTGCCTACGGAGGATCATGCTTTCCGAAAGACACAAGAGCTTTAATTGATGTTGCAGACAAATATAAAACTGATCTTTCTATTATAAAAAGTGTTGTTAAATCGAATAATCAAAGAAAAATAACTCTTACAAAAAGAATTGGTAAAATTCTAAAAAATAGGCTTAAAAATAAAAAAATTACGTTTTTAGGTGTAACTTTTAAACCTAATACTGATGATATGAGGGAAGCATCTAGTATTCCAATGATTAATTATTTAAATAAGAAAGGAAGTAAAATTAGATATTACGACCCTTCTGGAAGAAAAAAGGAACTTGATAAATTAAAGAATGTTAAATTTTATGGTAGTATTTCTTCAGCTTGTTTCAAAAGTGATCTTATAATTATTCATACTGAATGGAATGCTTTTAAGTTACTAGACTTTAAAAAACTTGTAAAAAATAAGAACTTTAAAGTTTTTGATATGAGAAATATTTATTCTCATGATAAAATGAGAGATTTAAGAATAGATTACACCAGTATTGGAAGGTAATTTAATTTAATTCAAATATTGCATCTACTTCAACTGAAACACCTAATGGCAAACTATTTGCACTAATAGCTGCTCTTGTATGCATTCCAGCTTTATCAAATATTGATGCAATTAAATCTGAAGCTCCATTAATAACTTTAGGTTGATCAGTAAAATCATCTGTTGAATTAACAAAACCAGTGAGTTTGATACATGATTTGATTTTGGATAAATCTCCATCACAAGCCTCTTTTGCTTGTGAAACAATGCTTAAACCACATCTTTTTGCAGCGTTATAACCATCATCCACTGAGAGATCTTTTCCTACTTTACCCTTAATTAATTTACCATTTTCATCGATCGATATTTGACCTGATATGAACAATAAGTTACCTATAATTTTAGTAGCAACATAGGATCCAACCGGTGGTTTCGCCTGTGGTAATATAATACCTAATTTTTTAATTCGATCATTAATTGTCATTTTTTAATTTTTCGATAAATTCTTTACCGTTTTTACTGCTTTTAAATTTCGTCCAAGTATCTTTTAATGAAGATTTATCAAGCTTTTTTTTACCTGCACTTAATTTTTCACCTGTACTTGTTTTAAGTTTTTTTGCAGTACACTCAATATATTTTGCACTTAGTTTATCAAATTGATTACAATCAGTCTCATTTGCAAATAAAGAAGTTGAAATCAATAAAATAAAAAAGAATTTAAATAATAATTTTTTTTTCATTTTTTTTCTATTTTTTTTTCTTTTTTTTATCTTTATCGTATTCTTTTCTTTTCTCAATTAAAATTAATGCCTCTTCCATAGTTAACTCATTCGGATCCTTTTCCTCTGGTATTGTGGCATTAAGAGATTTGTATTTAATGTATGGACCATATTGTCCTTTCATAATTCTAATTGGTTTGCCATCCTCAGGATGTGTGCCCAAGTCTTTTATAGTAGATGAAGACATTCGGCCTGGTTTAGCCTCTGCAATTAAAGTTATTGCTCTGTTTAGGCCAATAGAAAAAATTTCTTCGATATTTTCAATTCTTGCTGATTTATTTTCACATTTTAAATAGGGACCGAATCTTCCAGTGTTTAATGTTATTTCTTTTTGATTTTCTGGATTGAGACCTAAAGATTTTGGTAGAGAGCACAAGAATTGAGCTTTTTCTAAATCAATATCTTTTAAATCTAAACCCTTAGGAATTGATATGTTTTTTAAGAGTTCGTTAACTTCAGTTTTAGATTTCTTTTTCTTTTTCTTTTTTTTTGTGTTTTCTTCTAGTTCTTTTTCACTTAAAATTTTTTCATATTGAAGATAGGGCCCAAATCTTCCATTTTTTAAATATATATCATTACCATTTTCATGCTTTCCAATAAATTTTGGTTCTGCTAGCTGAGCTTGAGCTGCAGCTTTTGCTTTGGATAACGGCCGTGTAAATTTACAATCAGGATAATTTGAACACCCTATAAAAGCTCCTCCTCTAAAACTATTTTTTAAACTGAGTGTGCCATTGCTACATAATTGGCATTTTCTGACTATATTTCCCTCATTATCCTTATCAAAAATGAGTTCACCCAAACTATCATTAAGTAAATCTAAAACCTCTCTGGTTCTTTTTTCCTTAACCTCGGAAACATTGTTATTAAAGTCTTTCCAAAATAATTCTAAAACTTTAATCCAACTTTCTTTACCAGAGGTAATCTCATCTAATTGATCTTCTAATCCTGCAGTAAAATTATAATCCACATATCTTGAGAACAATTTTTCTAAGAAAGCAGAAATTAATTTTCCTCTATCTGTAGGAAAAAACCTTTTATTTAGTATTTCTGCGTATCCTCTGTTAGCTATGGTAGATATAATGCTTGCATAAGTTGAAGGTCTACCGATTCCAAGCTCTTCGAGTTTTTTTACTAAACTTGCTTCAGAGTATCTTGGCGGGTGTTGAGTAAAATGTTGCTCATCTATTAAAGACTCAATATTTACTAAACCCTTTGTCATAGCTGGTAATATACTTTCATCATCATCTTTATTTTGGTTATTATAGATTTTTAAAAAACCATCAAATTTGAGAACAGAGCCGCTAGCTTTACAAACTGTGTCATTATTATCAGAAGTTACAGTAATTGTATTCCTATCAAATTTCGCAGATGACATTTGGGAGGACAAAGCTCGACTCCAAATTAAGTCATATAATTTACTTTGATCGGTGCTTAAATATTTTTTAACACTTTGTGGAGTTCTAATTATATCTGTAGGCCTAATTGCTTCATGAGCTTCTTGTGCATTTTTAGCTTTTTTTCCTGAATAGTTTAGAGAGCTCTCAGGCAAATATTCATTACCAATTTCTTTTTTAATATAGTCTCTAAAAGCTGAGACTGCATCTTTTGACAAATTTGTTCCATCAGTTCTCATATATGTAATTAAACCTATAGTTTCTCCATCTATTTCTATCCCTTGGTAAAGTTTTTGAGCAATTTGCATTGTTCTTGATGCGCCAAAACCTAGTTTACTTGAGGCTGTTTGTTGCAGTGTAGATGTTGTGAAAGGCCCTGAGGGATTTCGATTTATAATTTTACTTGAAATATCGGTAATACTAAATTTTTTTTTATTAATAATTGATATAGCTTTATTTATTTCTTCTTTATTTCTAAAAGAAAATTTTTCTATTTTGTTGTTTTCAAGTTGACTTATACTAGCAGTTATAATTTGATTGTTTTTATCTTTAAATTTAACACTTAGAGTCCAGAATTCCTCTGGATTGAATGACTCAATTTCATGTTCTCTCTCAGTTATTAACTTTAATGCTACAGACTGAACTCTCCCAGCAGACTTTGAGCCTGGTAATTTAGTCCAAAGAATAGGTGAAATGTTAAAACCAACTAAGTAGTCCAAAGCACGTCTAGCCATATAAGCATCTACTAACAAAGGTTCAATTTGTCTTGGATTATCAATACCATGTAACACGGCTTTTTTTGTAATTTCATTAAAAACAACTCTTTCGATTTCCTTATCTTTTAGAAGTTTTTTTTCATTTAAATACTCTTTTACATGCCATGCTATTGCTTCACCTTCACGATCAGGGTCAGTAGCAAGGATAATTTTAGAGGAGTCTTTTGCTGCATCGGTAATTTCTTTAAGATATTTTTTTGAAAAACTGTCTACTTCCCACTCCATTTTAAAGTCATGATCAGGATCAACTGAACCATTTTTTGAGGGTAAATCTCTTATATGTCCATAACTTGCTAAAACTTTGTAATCATCACCTAAATATTTATTTATGGTTTTTGCTTTAGCAGGACTTTCTACAATCACCAAGTTCATTAACTACAAACTACTCAAATGAGTTAGATAGTCAAATTAATAAATTTTTGTCTTTGTTTCTTCTTTATTTTTCAATCTTTTAATATTTTCTCTGTGAGTAAAAAATATCAAAATAAACATAATAGTAAAAAAAATCACTTGATTAAATTGTGATGAAAATAACAAATATATCGGAACAGAAATTGATGCAACCAATGAAGACAAAGATGAATATTTAGAGAGACCAAATGTAACAAACCAAGAAATTATAAAGATTAAACTGAAATAAATATTTAATGCAAATAAAATTCCTAAATAAGTCGCAACACCCTTACCACCTTTGAATTTTAACCAGATAGGAAAAACATGACCCAAGAAAGCACAAAGTGAGGATACATAAACTAATTCTGGAAAATAAATTTTAACATAAATAACTGGAATGATAGCTTTAAGAATATCAAAAAATAAAGTTGTATAACCAATGATTTTATTTCCTGTTCTCAGAGCATTTGTGGCACCTATATTTCCAGAACCTATTTCTCTAATATCTTTTTTTAAAAAAATTTTTGATAGTATTAAACCAAATGGAATTGATCCCATTAAATACGAAATAATACCAACAATTAAAATTTCCATATTATAACTTAAATAATTCTTTTCCTTTTACAAATGTATTTGTAACTTTACCTTGAAGTTTTTTATCTTCAATTGATGTATTTTTTGATTTTGATATTAGTTTTTCTTTTTTTACAATCCAGGGTTTATCTAAGTCAACAATACAAAAGTCGGCATCATTACCAATTGATAGATTTCCTTTATTAATCTTTAGAATTTTTGCAGGATTTGAGGTCATAGCTTTAATTATAGTTTCTAATTTAAGTGACCCATTATGATATAGTTCTAAACTTAATGATAAAAGAGTCTCAATTCCTGACGCACCAGTTGCTGCTTGTGCAAAAGTAAGTCTTTTTGACTCTTCATCCTCAGGTTTGTGATCAGATACGATTACATCTATCAATTCACTTTTTAATCCTTGAATTAGAGCTAATCTATCTTCCTCTCTTCTTAAAGGTGGTGAGAGTTTTAAAAAAGTTCTAAAATCACCAATATCATTCTCATTCAATGAAAGATTATTGATTGATACACCGGAAGAAAATTTAACAATTTCTTTTCTATGCTTAAGTACTTCAACTGATTTTTGTGATGAAAGTTGTGAAATATGATATCTACATTTAACTTTTTCCAACAAAGTTAAATCTCTTTCTATTAAAACTCTCTCAGCTATTTCTGGTATACCTGACAAACCTAATTTTGTTGCAATTATTCCCGAATTTATCATTCCATTCTTGGCAAGTTCATAATCCTCAGCATGTTGCATAATTAAACAGCCAAGGTCTTTTGCAGAATTCATAATTCTTGACATCAATCTTGGATTTTGGATTGTCCTAATTCCATCTGTAAATGCAATAATCCCTTTTTTTTGTAAGAGGCCGAATTCAGTCATGTTAGAACCCTCAATATTTTTAGTTAGCGACGCACATGGAAAAATATTAATTTTAGATTTATCTCTTCCTCTCCTTTTTAAAAAATCAACGATCGATACATTATCAATAATTGGATTAGTATTAGGCATGGTGACTACTGAGGTTACTCCACCTGAAAGGGCTGCATCACTAAGTGTTCTAAAGTTCTCTTTATACTCAAAACCAGGTTCACCAACAAAAACCCTCATATCAACTAATCCTGGAAAAAGGTGCTTTCCCTTTAAATCCACTGGTTTTTCGCGAGTTGGAAGATTATTTGTATTTACTTTTTTTCCTACAGCTTCAATTTTACCATCTTCTCCAATAATTAAACCACCAACTTCATTAATAGAATTATGAGGGTCAACTATATTTGCATTTATAAAATATTGTTTTTTCATTATGTACAAAATATTTTCAAACAAGCCATTCTTACTGCAACGCCAAGTTCAACTTGTTCTTTAATTACACTTTTATTAATATCATCTGCAAGAATTGTATCTATTTCGATACCTCTATTCATTGGACCTGGATGCATTATTAAAGCATCTGATTTTGCATATTCTAATTTATCAGGTGTCAGTCCAAAATATTCATAATATTCTCTGTTTGATGAAAGATATGAACTACTCATTCTTTCATTTTGTAATCTTAACATCATAACGATGTCGCAATCTTTTAATCCTTTTTTCATATCAGTAAAAGGGTTCACGCCGAATCTATCTATTTCTTTTGGCATTAAATTGGTTGGTGCAATAATATTTACTTCGGCTCCAAGCATATTTAGTAAATAGATATTTGATCTAGCCACTCTAGAATGTAATATATCTCCACAAATTGCTATTTTTAAACCCTCTATTTTTTTTTTACGGTTAATGATTGTTAAAGCATCAAGTAAAGCTTGTGTTGGATGCTCACGCCTACCATCACCTGCATTTAAAACTGCACAATTAACTTTTTGTGAAAGTAAATTACATGCACCAGAATCTTGATGTCTAATGACAATAATATCTGGATGCATTGCGTTTAATGTCATTGCAGTATCAATTAAAGTTTCACCTTTTTTTATGGCTGAATTGCTAATGTTCATAGACATTACATCAGCCCCAAGTCTTTTTCCTGCAAGTTCAAAAGAACTTTGTGTTCTTGTGGATGGCTCAAAAAATAAATTTATTTGAGTTTTACCTTTTAGCGCATCTATTTTTTTGTTTTTACTTTGATTAACCTTTATAAAGTCTTTAGCTTCATCAAGTATTAAATTTACATCATTTATTGATAAATCTTGGATTCCTAACAAATGCTTTTGGGAAATTTTAATAGCTTTATTAGTTGGTATTGCCATTAAAACCAACTCTATAACTATAATTCTTTACAATAGCAAGTATTAATTATTTAAAAAATCAATTGCACCCTGTAATATAAATGCAGCTGCATTCTCATCAATTTTTTTTTCCCTTTTTGTAACATTTACGTCCAATTGGCTTGACAAATTAAAAGCCCCAACTGTTGATAACCTTTCATCCCATAAGCAAACGGGTATATTAATATTCTTTTCTATGTTTTTAGACATGTCTTTAATTGATTGAGTTGATCTGCCCGATGAACCATCCATATTAAGAGGATTTCCAATTATGATACCTCCTATATCATTTTCCTCAATAATTTCCTTTAATTCTATTATTAGTTTTTCAGATGAAGTTTTGACAATAGTTCTAAATGGTGTTGCAATTAATTGCTTCTCATCACATATTGAAACGCCGATTCTTTTAGAACCAAGGTCTAATCCTATTAATCTACACTTATCTGAGTGTTTTTTTTTAAATTCATCTAATGTCACCATATTGTATAATTTAAGCTTAAGTGATAGTTTTCGTCATATTTAAATAGCATATGAGCATAGATCTTAAAACAATAAAACATATTTCTAAATTATCAAGAATTTCAGTTGATGAGCAAAGGGCTAAAAAATTAGTTGGTGATTTAAATTCAATTTTTGATTTTATTGAAAAGCTTAATGAATTAAAAACAGAAAATATTAAACCGTTAACTTCTATCGCAGAAACAACATTAAAATTAAGGTCTGATGAGGTTCAAAGTAAAAATATCAGAGAACAAATAATTAAGAATTCTCCTCAAGATAATGAAGATTATTTTGTTGTACCTAAGGTTATTGAGTGATGTCAGAAATAACTAAACAATCTCTAACAGAATTAGTTGAAAGTATTAAAAATAAAAAACTTTCTTCATCAGAAATTACGAAAGCCTTTATTGAAAGATCTGAAAAATCAAAAGCGCTTAATGCTTTTATTACTGAAGACTTCACATCCGCATTAGATAAAGCAAAAAAATTTGATCAAAAACCCAATTTAGATTTAAAATTACCTGGTATTCCAATGGCCGTTAAAGATTTATTTTGCACAAAGAATGTTAAGACAACTGCTGGTAGCAAGATTTTAAATAATTTTGTGCCAACATACGAGTCAACTGTAACAGAAAATATTTGGAGTGAAGGTGCAATTCTTTTGGGTAAGTTAAATTGTGATGAGTTCGCAATGGGCTCCTCTAATGAGACTAGTTTTTTCGGCAATGTCCAAAATCCTATTGATAAAAATTTAGTACCAGGTGGTTCCTCTGGAGGATCTGCATCAGCTGTTGCTGGACAATTAACACCGATTACAATTGGTACAGATACCGGTGGATCAATAAGACAACCAGCTTCTTTCACTGGAATAGTTGGTTTAAAGCCAACCTATGGTAGTTGTTCAAGATATGGAATTGTTGCTTTTGCTTCTTCCTTAGATCAAGCAGGTCCAATGGCACAAAATGTTAAAGATTGTGCTTTACTTCAGGAAGTAATCAGTAGTTTTGATGCGAAAGATTCAACTTCAATAGATTTTAAAAGAAATCATTATAGTAAAGATCTTACTAATAATATTAAAGGAAAAAAAATTGGAATACCAAAAGAATATAGAGTTGATGGTATGCCTAAAGAAATTGAGGACCTCTGGCAAAAAGGTATTGAATATGTAAGAGATTGTGGTGCAGAAATTATAAATATTTCACTTCCGCATACTAGTTATGCTCTGCCAACTTATTATATAGTTGCTCCAGCAGAAGCATCTTCAAATTTAGCAAGATATGACGGTGTTAAGTATGGATATAGAGCAAATGGTGAAAATTTAATTGATATGTATGAAAAAACTAGGTCGGAAGGTTTTGGTGCAGAAGTTCAAAGAAGGATTATGATTGGAACTTATGTTCTATCTTCAGGGTATTATGATGCATATTATTTAAAAGCTCAAAAAGTTAGAAGATTAATCAAAAATGATTTTGATGAAGCATATAAAAAAGTAGACGCAATTTTAACACCATCTACGCCTAGCTCAGCTTTCAAAATTGGTGAAAAAACAAATGATCCTGTTTCCATGTATCTCAACGATATATTTACAGTGCCTGTTAATTTAGCTGGTTTACCTGGTATTTCAATTCCTGCAGGACATGACGCAAAAGGTTACCCCCTTGGTCTACAAATAATTGGTAAAGCTTTCGATGAACAAAATATATTGAATATTGCATTTGCAATGGAGGAAAAAATAAATTTTAAAAATAAAATTAATGATTGGTGGATTAAATGAGTAAAAAGAGCGGAGAATATTTGATTAATCGTAGAGATAATCAATATGAAGTTGTAATAGGTTTAGAAGTTCATGCTCAAGTATTATCCGAGTCAAAATTATTTTCTACTTCTGCTACAAAATTTGGTGCTGAACCTAATACTCAAGTAAGTTTAGTCGATGCTGCTTTTCCAGGAATGCTTCCAGTAATAAATGAATTTTGTGTTAAACAAGCAATAAAAACCGGTATAGGTCTTAATGCAAAAATAAATAAACGCTCAGTTTTTGATAGAAAAAATTATTTTTATGCAGATTTACCACAAGGATATCAAATTTCACAATTTAAAGATCCAATAGTGGGTGAGGGTAAAGTTATTATAGATTTGCCTGACGGTCATAAAGAAGTAGGTATAGAAAGATTACATTTAGAACAAGATGCAGGAAAGAGTATACATGATTTAGATCCTCAAAATACTTTTGTTGATTTGAATAGATCAGGAGTAGCTTTAATGGAAATTGTAAGTAAACCAGACCTTAGATCTCCAGATGAAGTAAGTATATATATAAAAAAATTGAGATCAATCATGCGATATTTAGGTACTTGCGATGGAAATATGCAAGAGGGATCATTAAGAGCTGATGTTAATGTATCCGTAAGGAAAAAAGGGTCAAAAGAGTTTGGAATAAGATGTGAAATTAAAAATGTAAACTCGATTAAATTTATGCAAATGGCTATAGAATATGAGGCTAATAGACAAGTTGATCTAATTGAAGAAGGTAAAACAATTGATCAGGAGACTAGACTATTTGACACTAAGAAAAATGAGACAAGATCAATGAGATCGAAAGAAGATGCCCATGACTATAGATATTTCCCTGATCCAGATTTATTACCACTAGAAGTCTCAGACGAATTTGTAAATAAACTTAAAAGTGAAATTCCAGAGTTACCTGATGATAAGAAGAAAAGATTTATTAATGAATTAAAGTTATCAGCTTATGAGGCAACAATCTTAGTTTCTGATATAGAAATAGCAAAATATTTTGAAGAAGTTGTTGCAAAAATGGGAAAAAATAAAGATATGAAACTTGCTGTCAACTGGATTACTGGAGAGCTTTTTGCTGTTTTAAATAGTAAAAATTTAGAAATTACACAAAGCCCTGTAAGTGCAAAAAATTTGGCAATATTAGTAAATTTAATTAAGAATGGAACAATCTCAGGAAAAATTGCTAAAACAGTTTTTGAACTAATGTTGAAGAATGATGAAGATCCTCAAAAAATTGTGGAAGAAAAAGGCTTAAAACAACAAAGCGATCCAAAAGCATTAGAGGAATTGATAGATAAGATAATTAACAATAATAGAGATAAAGCTATTGAATACAAGCAGGGCAAAGAAAAATTGTTTGGTTTTTTTGTAGGTCAAGCTATGAAAGCCTCTGGTGGAAAAGCCAATCCTCAATTAATTAATGAGATCTTAAAAAAAAAATTATAAGGGTTATGGGTTCTGACCTTAATATTACAAAGCATTTGCAAGATTATATATTAAAACATGGTTTAAAACTTCATCCAGTACAAAAAGAGATAATTAATTATAATCTTAAATTAGGTGATATTAAAAGAATGCAAATATCAATATCACAATGTCAATTTCTTCATTTAATTATTAAAGTTTCTAAAATTAAGAAAGTTTTAGAAATCGGAACCTTCACTGGCCTAAGTACATTATCCATGGCATTAGCTTTACCTGATAATGGAAAAATTATTGCTTTAGATAAAAATAGCGAGACTAATAAAATTGCTGTTAATTATTTTAAAAAAGCTGAACAAAATCATAAGATAAAGACAATTATAAAACCAGCCTTAGAATCTTTAATTAAGATTAGAAATGAAAAATTTGATTTAGTTTTTATAGATGCAGATAAAATGAATTATAAAAAGTATTATGAAATTTCTCTAGACTTATTAAATAAAGGAGGTTTAGTAATAATTGATAATGTATTATGGCATGGAGAAGTAGTTGATAAAAGAATAAATGATAAATTTACAAAAAATATAAGGGAACTGAATAATTTTATATCAAAAGACAAACGAATAGAAAAAGTAATTGTGCCTTTTGGTGATGGAATGAGTGTTTGTAGGAAAGTTTAATGTTTAAAGTATTTGGTTTTTATAAATTCAAACAAATTAATAATTTAAATAGAAATAAAAAATTATTAAATAATATTCTTGTTAAAAAAGATATTAGAGGAACAATTATAATTTCTAGAGAAGGAGTCAATGGATCTTTATCTGGAAAAAATAAAGATTTAAATGAAACAATTAGAAAAATTAAGACTATTTTTAAATTAAAAGAGTTTAATAGTTTTAATAAGTCAAATAGCAAATTTCAACCTTATCACAAACCAAAAATAAAAATCAAAAAAGAGTTAGTACCAATGAGTTTAAATATAAAAAATGAAATTCAAAAAATTGATAATCGTATAGAGCCAAACAAATGGAATAAGCTAATTAAAAGTAAAAAAACATTTTTACTAGATGCGAGAAAACCTTTTGAAAACAAAGTAGGATCTTTTAAAAATGCTTTTAATCCTAATGTTGATAATTTTAGGGATTTTCCAAAATATTTAAAACGATTAAAAAAGCAACAGCCTATCGCTATGTTTTGCACTGGTGGTATTAGGTGTGAAAAAGCTTCTGTATTTTTAAAAAAAAAAGGTTTTGAAAATGTTTATCAATTAAAAGGAGGCATACTAAATTACTTAAAAAAAATCAAAAAAAAGGATAGTTTATGGAAAGGGGAATGCTTTGTTTTTGATAATCGAGTCAGTTTAAAACATGGCTTATTACAAGGCTCTTATTCGGTTTGCAGCGGATGCAGAAAACCAATTTCATTAAAAGATAAAAAATCTAAAATGTACGAGGAGGGTGTATCCTGTCCAAGTTGTTATGGTAAACTCTCTAAAAAACAAAAATCTCGTTTTAGAATGAGGCAAAGTCAGATATATAAAGCAAAGTTATCAGGAAAAAAATATAATTTTCAAAAAGAATATTAGTAGGAATTAATTTGCCACAATCTCTTAAACTTACCAAGGACCCAATATGGTTTTTATTAAGGAAAGTCACAATCCCAGCGAGTGTGGGTTCGTTATTTCAAACTTTTTATAATTTAGTTGACACATGGTTCGCAGGAAGAATATCAGCTGAAGCAATAGCAGCAATTGCAAAATCTTTTCCAATTTACTTTACTATAATTGCCATAGGTGTTGGTTTAACAGCTGGTACAAATACATTAATAGGTAATAATTTAGGAGCTAATAATAAAAAAAAAGCTTCATTATTTATTGCTCAATCGATAATTTTTGCAATTTTTTTATCTGTTCTTGTTACCTTCTTTGGTTTAAACGTTTCAGATTTCTTATTGTCATTAATGGGGTCTGACCCAGATGGAATTATTTTATCAAGAGAATATTTAGATATTATTTTTTATGGAACAATTATTGTTTTAATACAAATTTCCTTAAATGGGACTTTAAATGCTCAAGGAGATACTAAAAGTTATAGAAATGTATTGATATTTACCTTCTTTTTAAATATTTTTTTAAATCCTTTATTTATTTTTGGATATGGATTTGTTCCTGCTTTTGGCATAGCAGGTTTAGCAATAGCCACAGTTGTTGCTCAATTTACTGGTCTGCTTTATCTGGCGCATAAGGTATATTGTTGTGAGTTAAAACAATACCTAAAACTAGAATGCTTCATTCCTAAATTTAATCTTTTGGGTGAGTTAGTTTATCAAACCATACCTGTTATGTTTAGTATGTTATTAATTGGTGTGGGTTTATTTAATATTCTTTATTTCATTGGACAATTTGGAGATCTCGCAACTGCCGGTTATGGCGCTGCCCTAAGAATTGAACAAGTTTTTTTACTACCTGTTATAGGCCTGAATACAGCTGTTTTATCTATTGGTGGACAAAATTTTGGGGCAAAAAATTATGATCGTCTTAGAGAATTATATAAAAAAGCTTTACTATTTGGCTCATCTTTCATGATTTGTGCAGGAATAATAATTTTTATTGGAGCAGAATTTTTAGTTTCATTATTTACAGACAATTCAGAGGCAGTAAAACATGGTGCAATTTACCTAAAAGTTGCTGCATTGATTGGTCCTATCTATCCAGTGTTCTTTATTACTACTGCAGTATTTCAAGCAGTCAAAAAACCTCTTTATAGTCTTTATATGAGTGTTTTAAGATTAACAGCCCTTCCTTTTTTTAGTTTATGGTATGTAATTAATATTAGAGGAGGTGATTATGAGGACATTTTTTACACTATATTTGTAACAAATTGGTTAATGGGAATTGCAGTTTTGATGTTTATTGGATATTTCTTAAATAATGTTTTTAAACAAAATAAGAGTCTTTTTATTAATTAATTTACATATAGTCATTCTTTTAACTAGCCCAGAAAATCTTAAAGCTAAAGAGCTAAAAATTATTACTGGTATTGCAAAAGTTATTGATGGTGACACAATTTTAATAGATAAAAAAAAAATTCGTCTTTTTGGAATTGATGCCCCGGAACGGGATCAAAAATGTCAAAAAATTTGGCTAACAATTTATTTCTTTTCATTTAATAAAGATTATTTTTGTGGTGAGATTTCTACTAATAGGCTCAAAAAAAAAATTAACAATCAATTTATGAGCTGTAAATGGAAAAATAAAGATAGATATAAAAGATTTATCGCAGAATGTTTTGAGGGCAAGACTAACATCAATGCTTGGATGGTTCGATATGGTTATGCTGTTGCATATAGAAAATACTCGAAAAAATATGTTGCACATGAAGAAATAGCAAAAAAAGACAAATTAGGTTTATGGTCTGGTACATTTGAAATGCCTTGGGTTTATAGAAAAAAAAATTAATCCTTTTGCAATTTTTTTTCAAATTTTCTCACTAGATAGGAAACAATTAATATTAAAACTAAATACTCAAGAATTAAAAATGTATATATTTCAAGGGGGCGATAAGTTGTAACAACAAGTTCGTTAGCTTTTCTTGTCAAATCACCAATACCTATAATTGAAACTAAAGAAGACATTTTTAAGACATAAACAAATTGATTTCCTATTGCAGGTAAAATATTTTTGATAGCTTGAGGAAGAATAACAAGCTTTAATTTTTTGACAAAATTTAATCCCAACGAACTTCCAGCCTCCCACTGGGACTTCTTTATAGAGTTTATGCCCGCTCTAAAAATTTCTGCTTGAAATGCACTTTCACTTATAGATAGTGCAATAATGCCAGATACAAATGGACTAAAGCTAATACCCGTCATTATTGGTAGTCCATAATAGATCCATAATATTAATACCAATAACGGTATCGCCCTGACAATCTCAACATAGCCAATATTGATATAAGTTAAAAATTTATTTTTAGCTAATGATGGTATGGCTACAATTAATCCAACAATGATTGAGATAATAATTGAAACTAAAGAAATAAAAATTGTGGTGGTTAAACCACTTAATAGAAACTTTAGATTTGTTAAACCTTCAATATTGTTTGGTGATAAGATTAGCCAATTAAGTTCGCCTTTATTACATGAAGTTAAAGGGATAATTAGAAGTAAAAAAAATAAATTTCTCACCCCCCAATTTATAAAGTATTAAGCAGTAAATACTAATTTATTATAAACTTTTTAGATTATATTTAGCTAACAACTTAGTAAAGAAGCCCGATGATTTCTTGTTTTTAATCCAATCATTAACATAGTTGTTCCATTTATTATCACCTTTAGGAACCATCATAGCTAAAAAAGCAGGATTTTTTTCACCATCAGGAACGATAGCTAGTTGAGGATATTTAATAACTAACTTATTTGCCTCTGTTGAACTTGTTATATTTCCATCTGCTCTCCCGGCTAATACTTCTTGAAAGTCTCTAGCTGGAGCTTCTACAGAATTCAGTTTTGATTTAGGAAAAAATTCTTTTGCTTTTTCTTCCTGTGATGTACCAAGAGTAGTTGCAATAGTTACACTTGAGTTGTTAAGAGAGTCCCAGGTCGAAAATTTGCTTAAATTCTTTTTTAGAACAAGTGGTACAGTTCCATATTTATAGTAGGTATCTGTAAATCCAGCTACCTCAGCTCTTTTAGGAGTTTTCGTGACACTTGTTGATATATCATACCTTTCAGAAGTTATTCCAGAAACGATAGTTTTCCACTCAGCTGGTACAAATTCAATTTTAACACCCATGTCCTTAGCTAGTTCATTCATTACATCGATATCAAACCCTTTATATTTATTAGTCACCGGATCTTTAATAGTCATAGGATCCCAATCTCCAGTTGTTCCAACTTTTAAGACACCTGATGATAAAATCTTATCTAAATTTGATTCTGCGTTTAAATTAAAGGGTAAAAGAGCAAAGATTGCTAAATAAATTAGTTTTTTCATACTTACTTCTAACAAATTTAAAAAAAAAATGAGACTATAATCTTGACGCACTATCATTCATCCAAGAAAATAAATGCTGCGAAAAAGAGCGTCTTACAAAAAGGTTAATGTCATTTTGACTCTCGTTTTGTATAATCACATCAATTTTTGCTAATATTGTTTGTGTGACAGAACCCTTTTTTTTTCTAAAATCGTTGAAATTAAATGGGGATCCATTCTCAAATAAGTCATAAACTTTGTCACCTTTAATGTTAATCAAAACAAATTGGTCGGTAACATCTGTGACAGCTCCTAAATTTGTTCTACAAATATTTTTATTAAGTAAATTTTCTGTTTGATAATCGTTGCTACCAGTATTAGAAACTTCATTTGAAAAAATCATCCATTCATCAGGACTTAGCCAAAGTGCAGTTAATTTATCGCTTTTAGTAAATGTATTTGCTTCGGCTGGCAATATCAAATTTAATGATTTTCCAACTGCAGATAAAAATTCTCTTTTTTTTCCTCTTAGAATCAGTTTCATTATTGGTTTAACTTCTTTCATTTTTAATCCTGAATAAGACTTTTCTTCTGTAATTGCGTTTGAATAATTAAGCATTTAATCTTTTATTCTCCTTGTCTAAAAACACTGGATCTGTAACTGTCACTTTGATTTGTTTATTTTCCATTGGGATAATCAGGTTTTGACCCATCATATTTTTTCCACCTTTAACAACACCTAAAGCAATAGATTTTTCTAAATTTGGACTATAGTAACTTGAAGTTATATGACCCAACATTTCAACTGGTGACTTGTTTGCATCGGCGACAATTTGAGCACCTTCTTCCAAAACTTCTTTTGGGTTCTCTGTAACTAAACCAATTAACTGTTTTCTATCCTCTCTGATTGTATCTGATCTATATAAAGATCTTTTACCGATAAAGTCATATTTCTTTTTACTAACTATCCAATCCATTTGAAGATCTATTGGTGTCATAGTAGCATCAGTGTCTTGTCCTACAATTATGTATCCTTTTTCTGCCCTTAGTAAATGCATTGTCTCAGTCCCATAAGGTGTGATATTAAATTCTTTTCCTGCCTGCATACATTTATCCCATACAGATTTTCCATAGTTAGCTTGAACATTAATTTCATAACTTTGCTCACCGGTAAAACTTATTCTCATTACTCTACATTTAACTTTGTCAATCTTTGCGTTTTTAAATGACATATGTGGAAATTTTTCATCAGATAAATCTATCTCAGGAATTACTTTTGAAATAATTTTTTTACTGTTTGGACCACAAACACTAATTGTTGCATAATGGTCGGTCACTGAAGTTAAGTATACATCTAATTCTGGCCATTCTGTCTGAAGATAGTCTTCTAATTTACCCAAAACAGTTGCTGCTCCACCAGTTGTTGTGGTCATAATATAATGGTTCTCATCTAAGCGCGTTGTTACACCATCGTCATACACCATGCCATCCTCATTAAGCATCAGTCCATATCGACATTTTCCAATAGCAAGCTTTGACCATGCATTGGTATAAACTCTATTTAAAAACTCTGAAGCATCTGTACCTTGAATATCAATCTTACCTAATGTTGAAGCATCTAATATACCAGCACTATCTCTTGCAGCTTTACTTTCTCTTTGTACAGCTTCATGCATACCTTCATTTTCTTTTGGATAAAACCAAGCTCTTTTCCATTGTCCCACATTTTCAAATTTTGCTTTATTTTCAACGTGCCAATCATGAATTGGAGTTTTTCTAAAAATATCAAAATATTCTCCTACATTTCTTCCAACAATTGTACCAAAAGTAAGAGGAGTGTAGGGTGGTCTAAATGTTGTTGTACCAAGCTCACCCATTCTGGAGCCAGCAGTTTCTGAAATAATTCCTAAAGCATGCATATTACCAAGTTTACCTTGATCAGTTCCCATACCTGTAGTGGTGTATCTTTTTACATGCTCTATAGATCTAAATCCTTCTCTTAAAGCTAATTTAATATCTTTTGCTGTTGCATCATTTTGATAATCAATAAATGGTTTTGTCTTACCCATTATCTTATCAGATGGAAGTAACCATATATTTCTTTTAGTTTTATTGAAATGAGATTGGATCTCAAGATTTTCATATTCAGTTTTCTTAATATTTAAGAAATTTTTAAGTTTTTTTGAAATACCTGTTAATATTTCATCCAATGTAAATTCTCCATTACAAGAACCTATACTTATTTGATCCGAAGGGTATGTATCTGGAATAAATACTTGATCGTCATCTCTGAATTTCAATTTGCCACCAGATTGTGTGAAAAGATGTACTGCTGGAGTCCATCCTCCAGACATACCAAGGCAATCACAATCAATAGATATTTTAGAACCTACAACTTTTTGACCATCTTTTGATAGTTGCATTATTGAGATTTTTTTAATCTTTTTGTATCCGAATGTGTCATTAACTGTATATCCTTTATAAATTTTTATATTATTTTTTTCTATTTCTTTAATTAATTTTGAATCAACCTCTTCTCTATTATCGATAATAGCTTCAACATTGATTCCTTTTTGAAATAGACTTATTGCGGTTTCATAGGCACTATCATTATTAGTAAAAAGAACATTTTTTTGACCACATGCAACACCAAATAAATTCGAGTATTTTTCTATTGCAGATGACAGCAAAATCCCTGGTCGATCATTATTGTCAAATATTAGAGGTCTTTCTAAAGATCCAGTTGCGCATATGACTTTTTTTGCTCTTATCTTAAGTAGTCTATGACGAATTTTTTCATCTCTTTGATGTAAAGGTAAATGATCAGTTAAGTTTTCTCGTGCCAATAAAAAGTTGTAACCATGGAATGCGGCTACACTTGTTCTTGTTTTTATTTTTAAATTATCAATTTTTTTTATTTCATTTATTTCTTTTTCCAACCATGAACTTGAAATTTGATTATTAATCTTAAAGTGTTCTGAATTTTGGTGAATTGTGGAACCACCAAGATAAGGTTTTTCGTCTAACAATAGTGTTTTAAAGCCACTTTTTGCAGAAGTCTTTGCTGCAATAATACCTGAAATACCTGCACCAATAACTAATACATCACAATGGATATATTTATGTTCATACATGTCTGGATCAGGCTCCGTAGGTGATTTACCTAAACCAGCAGACTTTCTTATAAAATACTCATATTTTTCCCAAAAACTTGCTGGCCACATGAAAGTTTTATAATAAAAACCCGCTGGAAGTACTGGACTTAAAAAATTGTTTATACCTCCTATATCAAAGTTTACACTTGGCCAACAATTTTGACTTGAAGCTTCAAGTCCTTCGTAAATTTCTATTTCTGTAGCTCTAACATTTGGTTCAGTTCGAGATGTATTTTTATGAAGTTGAACAATAGCATTAGGCTCTTCTGAACCAGCAGTCATTATTCCTCTTGGTCTATGGTATTTAAAACTTCTTCCTACTAAATGGATACCATTAGCTAAAAGTGCAGATGCTAATGTATCTCCTTTGTAACCATAATAAGTTTTATTATTAAACTTAAATGAAATTTTATATGTTTCATCTATAAACTTACTTGACTTAACTCTTAAATTTTTTGTCATTTCTATTTTGTTGGAGGCTTTTCACCCATTTTATAAATTGCTTTAATTTCATCATTAGATGTGTCTCTAACCATGTTAAACCATTTTCTACATCCATGGGTATGAACCCATCTTTCAAACTGGACACCTTTGATATTTTTTCTCATAAAAAGATATTCGGCCCACTGATCATCACTTAATTCAGTTGGTTGTTTGGGTCTAACTATATGAGCTTCACCTCCAGCTTTGAACTCACTTTGTTCTCTTTCACCGCAATAAGGACAATGAATCAAAAACATTAGTGTGCTACAGCAGCTGCACCATGTTCATCAACAAGATCACCACTTATAAATCTATTAAGATTAAATGCAGCATTTAATTTGTGAGGTTCATCATTTGCTATTGTATGAGCAAATAGATCTCCTGAACCTGGTGTTGCTTTGAATCCTCCAGTGCCCCAACCACAATTAAAGTATAAACCTTTTATTGGAGTCTTGCTAATAATAGGACTCGCATCAGGACATATATCTACGATTCCACCCCATTGTCTTAACATTCTCATACGACTGAATATTGGATATAATTCTAGAATAGCATTTAAGGTTCCTTCAACAATGTCATGACTTCCTTTTTGAGAATAAGAAACATAATCATCTGTACCAGCTCCAATTACTAGCTCACCTTTATCCGACTGACTGACATAAGCATGCACTGCATTTGACATAACTACTGTATCAATAATAGGTTTTACCGGCTCAGAAACTAAAGCTTGAAGAGGTTTGCTCTCCAAAGGCAATCTTAAACCTGCCATGTTTGCTATTACACTTGAATGACCAGCAGCAACAACACCAATTTTTTTGGTTTTGATAAAACCTTTTGTTGTCTCAACGCCTTCAATACTATCACCACTTCTTTTAATTCCTTTAACTTCACAATTTTGAATTATGTTAACACCCATTTCATCAGCACCTCTTGCGTAACCCCAAGCGACGGCATCATGACGCGCTGTACCAGCTCTACGCTGGAGAGTTCCACCTAAAACTGGATATCTAATATCTGGAGATGTATTTATAATTGGACAAAATTTTTTTACTTGCTCTGTATTAAGATAAACTGCATCAATACCATTCAATCTATTAGCATGAGTCCTTCTCTTAAGATCTCTAACATCTTGTAAATTATGAGCAAGATTCATTACTCCCCGTTGACTGAACATTACATTGTAATTTAATTCTTGAGAAAGTTTCTCCCAAATTTTTAGAGCATGATCATATAAACCAGCACTCGCATCCCATAAATAGTTAGATCTGATTATTGTAGTGTTCCTTCCAGTATTACCTCCACCAATCCAACCTTTTTCTATCACAGCAACATTTTTAATATGATGTTTTTTTGCAAGATAATAAGCTGTAGCCAATCCATGACCTCCACCACCGATAATTACAATATCATATTCTTTTTTTGGTTCAGGATCACCCCAAGCCTTTTGCCAATTTTCGTGATATGAAAAAGAATTTTTAATTAACGAAATTATTGAATATTTATTTTTCATTGTGCAATAAATACTTGATTAATATTGAATATTCAATGATTTCAAGTTACACACTTATCAACGGAAAGGTGGGTGAGAGGCTTAAACCAGTCGTTTGCTAAATGACCGTGCGAGGAAACTTGTACCGAGGGTTCGAATCCCTCCCTTTCCGCCATTTTTTTTAGAAAAATTACCTTTTAAATAATTCTTTCAATTTATTGTTAATCTTCAGAGAGACTGACTCCCAATTATTTAAATTGTCAGCTTTAATTATTTCTAAATTGTCATAAAAACATTTTTCCTTTAACTCTATATGCCATCGCCAATCAGGATTAGAGTTAAGTAATAACATAGTCTTAACTCCTATAGTAGAGGCGAGATGAGTCATTGATGTGTCAACTGTAATTAACAAGTCTACATTATTTAGAATAGAGATAGTATCAACAAATCTTTTATCTCCGATATCTATTTGTTCTGAGAAATCAGTAATAAATTCTTGTAAGTTATTTGATTTAATATCCGAAGAAAAATTATCTTTTTGTAAGCTTAAAAAAGAATAATTTTTATCTTTGATTAAATTACTCAAAAATTTAATAGGAATAGATCTTTCTTGATCATCTAAAAATTTTTTATTACCCTTCCATTGAATAACAATAAGAGGTCTCTTTAAATTCTCGAGTTTTTTTTTCCAATTTAAATTATTAGATGTATCATCTGATATAAATGGAATCCGTTTCTTAAATTTATTTTCTATTTTATAATAAATGTAAGGTAAAGTTAATAAATGTTGATAAAAATCAATTTTATCAACTTTATCTAAATCATTTATAATTTTACACGGACAATTTTTAAAAAGGTGTGAAATTTTTTCATTAACATAAAAAAATATATCACAATTAAATTTTTCTTTTAACCAAAAGATATATCTAGCAAATTGTAAGTTATCTCCAATACCTTGTTCACTAAGGATTAAAATCTTTTTATTATCTATTTTATCCTTAAACCATTCTTTACAATTGAAATCATTAATCAATTTATTAGTAATTCTTAAATTGTCTAATTGTACTTTTTTTCTTGCCTCAAAAAAATAAAAAGCTTTGTCATAGTTATTTATAGCAAAATAACATTTACTTAAACCTATTTTAGCAATTGTATGATCTTTATCTATGTCTAAAACTTTATAATAATTTATGATTGAATTTTTAAAATCTTTTGTTTGAAATAAACAATTAGCTAAATTTAGAATAGCTTGTTTATTTTTATTATTTATATTAAGACATTGTTTAAATAAATTAATTGCTTTTTTAAAATTAATTTGCTTCAAATAACAGATACCAAGATTATTAAGAGCATTCAAATTTTTTGGTTCCTTCAACAAGATATCTTTAAATTTTTTTTTGGCCTTTTCATACTCCTTGTTCATTAATTCAATTAATCCAAGGTGATATTTGGCTAACAAATTCTCTTGATTTATATTTAGCGTTTTATTGAAATAATCTATTGTATTTTTAAGATTTTTTTCTTGAAAAAAAATGAGCCCTAAATTTAAATTTGCAAACTCATGATTTTTATCTATCTTCAGAATTTTAAAAAAAAATTTTTTGGCATTTTCATTATTATTTTTTTTTATTTCTATTATCCCTAAATAAAAAAAAGCTACTATTTGTGTCGATTTTTCATTTTGTAGAATTTTAAAACACTCAATAGCCTCATTTAGTTTATTTTTATTGAAAAATTCTATTCCAGATTTTAATTTTTGCTGAAAAAAAGATTGATTAAATTCCATGTTTAATAAAGAGGATCATCTTTAAAAAAATTTTTCATTCTTATAGGTTTTTGCTCTAAAATATATCGATAGACATTATAATTTTCTAAAACTCTTTGCACATAATTTCTTGTTTCTTTAAATTTAATTAACTCAATCCAGTTTATATAATCAATTTGTTTTTTTTGAGGATTTTTATTTATTTTTTTCCAATATTTAACTCTTTTGGGACCTGCATTATAAGCTGCAACAGCAAAAGGATAAGCTCCATCATAATCAAGAATTAAACCAGCTATATAATGTGATCCAAGATTAATATTGTACTCCGCATCCTTTGTTAGTCTTGATTTTGAATATGGAAGCTTTGCTTGTTTGGCAACTACTTTTGCAGTGTAGGGCATTAATTGCATTAAACCTTTTGCACCTGCATGACTATTAGCGCTTAAATCAAATTCACTTTCTTGTCTTATAATTGATAGAATAAAAGCAGTTTCTGGTATTTTTCTTCCATTGATATATTTAGGTGTACTTATAATTGGATAATTAAATTTATTATGGAATCTTTTTTCATAGGAAGCAATTTTTGCAATTTGAATTGCAAAATCAAATCTATCAATATTAGTCGCTAGCTGTGCTGCTAAAATTTCACTTCCACTTTCGATATTATCATTGGCTAGATGTCGAAGAATATGTTTTGTGTATTTATCATTGTCGAGTTCATCAAGAAGATAAATTGTTTTTACCAATTCTTTTTTAAAAAAATAATCCTTGTAATCTTTTGACACTTCTAAATCTTTGGAAAGTTCAAAAGTTTTATCAGGATTTAATTCCATAAATGCTAATTGACCATAGTAAGTAGTCAAAAATTGTGCTGCTTTTTGAAGCCATTCAATTGCTAAGTTACTTTCTCCAAGTTTTTGGTAAGTTTTTCCTAACCAATACGCACCGCGGGAAACACTTATAGGATAGCCCACATTATTATAAAAATTTTCAAAATGATCTTTTGCCAATAAAGGATCTTTTAAAAAACTTAGTGCTATCCATCCGCTCATCCATTCAGCTGCAGCATATTCAGATCCTTCAGTCAACGCATGATTACTTGATACCTTATAAGCTAATTCAAACTTTTTTTTATATATAAGAGATCTCGAAATTATTTCTCTTTCAATCCACCATTTATCAGGTCGAACAAGATAATCTTTTGTATTTTTAATCTTTAATAAAATTTCCAGAGAACTATCAACTCTACCTCTTTTACGTCTCCATTTTAACCTGTCGTAATTTAATCCTGCATCGTTTTTAAATTTAGTAGGTACTTTTGCAATTGCATTATCTACACCATATGACTTACTCATCAAAAGTTGCCTCGCTGTGTATAAAAGTTGATAATCTTTCGGTAAATATCTTAAAAGTCTCTTTAAATCCCAATATTTATTATTCCAGGCAAGGTAATCTGCTCTTTTGATATAATCATCAGAATTTAGATATTTTTTAAATTTTTTCCTATAAAACTTTAGTTCAGATCTGTTAAGCTCAGCTGTTATCCATCCTTCTTTAACTAAAGATATTCCCCTTTGTTTACTGCCTAGCAAAATATAGCTTTCACCCAATATCATTTTTCCAAAACCACTCAACGGTTCGCTAGTTTCAAACCAACTTATAATCTTTTTTGGTGAGACAGTGTCTGTCGAAAGTTTATGTTCTGCTAGATATTTAATTCTACCTATTCTTGGGTAATCCTCATTTGCATCAATAAATGCTTTATATTCATAATATGAGGCTTTATTTCCCTTTGTTAAGAGGTGTCTCCATTGTATGAAATTGTAAATTGATTTGTCTCTAGCTCTTTTTGAAGTTTTTAAAGCAGAGGCCCACTTTGCTTGTTTCATTTCACTTAAAGCTTTTTTTGCTAATGCAAAATCTTTTTTACTGTAATATTTTGATTTTTTAACAGTATCCTTTTTTTTTGCTCCCGCAATCAAAGGTTTTTTTTTAGGTAAAATTATTCCTATATTGCTTTTTTTATTTGTGACTTTTTTGTAATTTGTTTGTTTTTGCTGGTTTTTGATGGCTTTTTTAGTTGACGGTTTTTGTAATGGTTTTAGAACATCTATTAGCAGCTTTTGTTCTTTTTCCTCTAAACTTTGATCAGGCTTTTTCAATGGGATTATTTCTGCAAAAACTTCAATAGATTGATTAAAAAATATAAACAAACTAATAATTAATAAGAATTTTTTAAACATATTCTTTTACTATATGAATCTTTAAACTATGTTATAAGTATTTATGTTTAAAGGTTCAAATGTTGCTTTAGTCACCCCATTTAAAAATAATCAACTTGATGAGGAAAATTATATCAAGTTAATACATTTTCACATCGAAAATGGTACAAATGGTCTGGTGCCAGCTGGTACAACGGGGGAGTCTCCAACTTTAAGTCATGACGAGCATCAGAAAGTAATTGAACTATGCGTTAAAGAGAGTAATGGTCAATTACCTGTTATTGCAGGAACTGGATCTAATTCTACAGAGGAGGCGATTTCTTTAACAAAACATGCTGAAAAAATAGGTGCGAATGGAGCTCTTGTGGTTACTCCATATTACAATAAACCAACGCAAGAAGGTTTGTATCAACACTACAAGGCTATAAATGACAACTGTGGAATACCAATACTGATTTATAATATTCCGGGAAGATCTGTAATTGATATGTCTGTAGAAACGATGGCAAGATTATTTGAATTAAAAAATATTATTGGTGTAAAGGATGCTACTGGAGACTTAAATCGAGTAAATCAAACATTAGAGAAAATCGGAAAAGATTTTATTCAACTAACTGGAAATGACGATAATGCAATGGAATTTAATAAAAGGGGAGGTGTTGGAGCTATAAGCGTCACAGCTAATATAGCACCTAAATTATGTTCTGAATTTCAAGAAAGTTCTTTAAAGAATGATGACAAATCAATTAAAGAAACTGTAAAATTGGATGAAATGTTGCAGCCTTTGCATAATGCAATGTTTGTTGAGAGTAATCCGAGTCCAGTTAAATATGCTGCAAAATTATTAAATCTTTGCAATGATGATGTGAGACTTCCACTGGTTAAAGTTACAGAAAAAACAAAAGATATTGTGGAAAAAGCACTTCGGTTATCTAAATTGATTTAATGATAAAAAAACCAAATCAAGGTTTAAAGATAATCTGTTTAAATAGAAAAGCTAGTTTTAATTATTTTTTTGAAAGTCTTTTAGAGGCTGGAATCGTTCTAAAGGGTTCTGAGATCAAATCTTTAAGGCAAGGTAAGGTTAATATAGCAGACTCCTACGCTGTTGAAAAAAATGGAGAAATTATATTAATTAATTCTCATATAGCATCTTACAAACAAGCAAGTTACATAAATCACAAACCACTGGATGAAAGAAAACTTTTACTAAATAAAAAAGAAATAAATAAACTTATAGGTAAAATGCAAAGAGAAGGTTTCACAATAATTCCAACAAAAATGTACTTTAAGAAGGGTAAAGCCAAAATTGAGTTAGCTGTCGCTAAAGGAAAAAAACAATTTGATAAAAGAGCTGCGATTAAAAGAAGAGACTGGAATCGTGATAAGGCAAGATATGTCAGGAAAACAAGCTAAAATTATTTATTTGAGTATTGGTTCTAATCTTGGCAACAGAAAAAAAAATATAGAAAAAACTAAATTCGAATTATATTCTAAAGGTATAAATATAATTAAATCCTCTAATTACTACGAAACTTTATCTTGGCCAAATCCAAATAATCCAAAATTTTATAATATTATCTTAAAAGTTTCATCAGATCTGAAAATATTAGAATTATTAAAAATTTGTAAGCAAATAGAAACATCTTTAGGAAGAAAAAAGGCTCCTAAAAATTCACCGCGTACATGTGATATTGATGTTATTGACTATAATCAAAAAATTACTGTTAATGGCATAAATGTTCCCCATCCTAGAATGCACCTTAGAAACTTTGTATTAATACCATTATTCGAAATAGAAAAAAATTGGAGATACCCTAATTCCAAACGATATATAAAAAATCTTATTTTTTCTTTATCAAATAGTGACATTAGATCTATTAAACTTGTCTAAATTAATGATATAGTTAAGAATGTTAAATTCTCAAGAACTTATAAATAAAGTAAAAAATTATAATAAATTCTTGAATCCTGATAAACTAAATAAAGCTTACGATTTTGCAGTAAAGGCGCACAAGAACCAAAAAAGAGCATCAGGAGATCCATATTCGGTTCATCCAATTGAAGTAGCAAATATTTTAACAGATTTAAAGTTAGACAGTGCAACTATAACAACTGGTTTATTACACGATACTATCGAGGATACGTATGCAACCTATGAGACGATCAAAGGAGAATTTGGAATTGAAGTGGCTGATTTAGTTGATGGAGTAACAAAAATTTCTGTATTTGAAAATACTGCATCACCGAACTCAAAAGCAGAAAACTTTAGAAAGTTAATTTTAGCTACATCAAAAGATATCAGAGTTTTATTAGTTAAAATTGCTGATCGCTTACACAATATGAGAACCATTAAAGCAATTAAAAAAAAAGATAAAAGACAAAGAATAGCTCACGAAACAATGGAAATATATGCACCTCTAGCTGATAGAATGGGTATGCATAGAATTAGAGATGAATTAGAAGATTTATCTTTTGAAATTTTGAATAATGATGCACGGTCATTAATTCAAAAACGATTAGATGAAATAAAATTAGACAAAAAAGATATTTTTGAAACACTATCAAATGAAATTAATACATTATTATTTAAGAATAATATTCAGTCAAAAATTTTTGGTAGAGAAAAAACTCCTTTTTCAATTTGGAGAAAAGTTCAAAAGAAGAGAATTTCATTAGAACAAATTACGGATATAATTGGGTTTAGAATTATTCTAAATGATATAGATGATTGCTATAAAACTTTAGGAATACTTCATAAGGAGTGGAATTGTATTCCAGGAAAATTCAAAGATTATATATCATCACCGAAAATTAACGGATATAAGTCAATTCATACATCGGTTATTGGATCTTATAAAAAACCAATAGAAATACAAATACGAACAAGAAAGATGCACGATTTTGCTGAGCGGGGTATAGCATCGCACTGGCAATATAAATCTTCGGAAAAATTTAATTCTTTAACATGGAAAGAGTATGATTGGTTAAAAGATTTAGTTGAGATTATAGAAAAAAATGAAAATCCTGAACATTCGTATGAATATACCAAAATGCAAATGTTCCAAGAAAATGTGTTTTGTTTTACGCCTAAAGGATCTGTGATTAAGTTGCCAAAAAATGCAACTCCAATTGATTTTGCATATGCAGTACACACAAAAATAGGTGATACGGCTGTTGGTTGTGAGATTAATGGTAACAAAGGAGAATTACAAAGTATTTTAAGAAACGGAGATACGGTAAAAATTATAACATCTAAAAATAATTCTCCATCACTACATTGGATACCAATTACTAAAACAGGTAAGGCTAGATCTGCTATTAGAAAGTATTGGCACGATAAAGGAGAAAAAAAACAGGAAAGAGTAAAAAAATACAATACCACTCTTTGGATTTCTTTACCTGATAAACCAGGTCAATTAGGTAATGTTAGTTCACTCTTAGGACAACATAAATTAAATATATCAAATCTTGAGATGGTTGGAAAAAACCCTAATTATATTAATTTCAAGTTTCAACTTATAATAAGAGATCTTAAAAATTTTACTAATTTTATTGCAGAGCTTAAACAAAAAGGTATAAAATTTAAGATAATCAGACACGAAGATAAAAGAAATGCTTTCACACAAAAAATCCTTAAATATTTTAAGAAAAACTGATGCGCTTTTAGAAGGACATTTTGTATTATCATCTGGTCTCCATTCTTCAAAATACATTCAATGTGCAAAACTTTTAAGTTATCCTCATTTAGCTGAAAAAATATGCAAATCTCTGGCAAGCAAGATTAAAAAAAATTTTAGTAAATTCGATCTTATTTTATCTCCAGCAATGGGAGGCATAATAATTGGGTATGAAATAGGTAGAATTTTAAAAAAAGAAGCTATTTTTTGTGAAAGAGTAAGGGGTAAATTTACACTCAGAAGAGGATTTAAGATAAGGAAGGGATCAAAGGTTTTAATAATAGAAGATGTTATTACTACAGGAAAGTCAAGTATCGAATGTGTCAAATTAATAAAAAAAGCTAAAGCAAAATTAATAGGATTTGCTTCTATAATTGACAGGTCAAATAAAAAAAATCTCAAAATAAAAAGTAAAATTATTTCTCATCTTAAAATAGATGTGCCAGTTTTTAATAAAAAACAAATACCAAATAGTTTAAAACTTATTCCTATAACAACTCCAGGGAGTAGATTTACAAAATGAAACGTTTAGGTGTAAATATCGATCATGTAGCAACTTTAAGAAATGCTAGAGGTGAAAATCATCCAGATCCAGTTTACGCAGCCAAATTTGCTAAAAAAGTTGGAGCAGATTCAATTACAATTCACTTAAGAGAAGATAGAAGACATATTAATGATGCTGATGCGAAAAGAATATGTTCTATTAAAGGATTACTGGTAAATTTAGAAATTTCAACTAATTCAGATATTGTTAAAAATGCAATGAAAATAAAACCTAATTTTATTTGTATTGTTCCTGAAAAAAGAAAAGAAATAACTACTGAAGGAGGCTTAGATTTAATTAAAAATAGAACTACAATACAAAATATAATTAAAAAATTTAAACTATTAGATATTAGAACTAGTCTTTTTATTAATCCTTCTTTGAAAGATATTAGAATATCAAAAGCAATTAATGTTGATTGTGTTGAAATACATACAGGTAAATTATCTAATTTAGTTAAAAAGCGAAAAAATTTTTCGAATGAATTAAAGAGAATTAAAGAATGCTCTTATTTAGCAAATGATTTGGGAATAGAAGTTCATGCTGGGCATGGCCTTGACTATAAAACAACAAAAATTTTAACTAGTATAAAAGAGATAGAAGAATTTAATATTGGACATTTTATAATAGGGGAGTCAATTTTTATGGGATTCAAGAATGTAGTTAAAAAATTTAAGACTATAATTAAGTAACATGAAAATTTTAGGTGTAGGCGTAGATGTAGTTAAGAATAACAGATTTAAGATATTAGCAAGAAAAGAAAACTTTATCCTTCGAACTTTTAGCAAAAATGAAATAAATTTTTCAAAAAAAAAAAATATGAAAATAGCCTTTTTTGCAAAAAGATTTGCAGCAAAAGAATCTTTTTCTAAATCTTTAGGTACTGGAATTAGAGATAACCTTAACTTTAAAGATATTGAAGTTCTTAATGATAAATTCGGCAAGCCTTATTTTCGTAAAACAAAAAAGATTGGTAATCTTATTTATAAAAAATTTAAAGTTAAAAAGTACGATTTGTTCCTTTCAATTTCTGATGAAAAGGACTATTCAATAGCATTTACAATTATTCAAAAACAATAATGTTTAATAAAAATTTTCTAATTGAAAACACCAAAACATTGTTCTATGCGTTAATAATAGCTATTTTTATTAGATCTATAATTATTCAACCATTTTATATACCCTCCTCGTCAATGGAGCCTAACCTTTTAGTTGGAGATAGATTGTTTGTTAGTAAATATTCTTTTGGTTACAGCAAACATTCTTTTCCATTTAGCCCACCAATTTTCAAAGGTAGGATTTTTTTTAATGAACCTAAAAGAGGTGATGTAGTTGTTTTTAAAACACCGGCAGATAATAGAACTGATTACATAAAAAGATTAATTGGTCTTCCAGGAGATAAAATTCAGTTTATAAACTCTGAATTATACATAAATAATAATATAATTTTTAAAAATAAAACATCAAATAATGATAAAATTTTTTGTGGAAAAAAAATAGTTGATGTTTTTTCTTTTAAAGAGAAATTGCCTAATGGCTATGATTATAAAACAGTTTATTTTAAGAAGGGATCTTTTCAAAATTCTGATATTTTTATTGTGCCTAAAGATAATTACTTCTTTTTAGGAGACAATAGAGACTGCTCAAAAGATAGTAGATATTTATCAAGTGTAGGCTATGTCCATAAAGATAATCTAGTCGGCAAGGCACAATTTATTTTCTTTTCCTCGGACAGATCTTTTGGAAGTATTTTTTATTTTTGGAAATGGAATCAGTCAATTAGATTTGATAGATTTTTTAAAAAGATAAAATAATGAAAACACTCTATACAGGTCTTGAAAAGAAATTAGGTGTAAATTTTAAAGATAAAAATCTCTTGGTAAAATCACTGACACATAAAAGTTTTGATAATAATGAGAATAATGAAAAAATTGAATTTTTGGGTGACAGAGTTTTGGGCCTGGTTATTGCTAAAAAACTTTTAGAAATTTACCCAAATGAGAAGGAGGGTATTTTGGATAAAAAATTTGCATCACTTGTTAACAGAAAAACCTGTTTACAAATTGCAAATGAAATCGAATTAGAAAAATATATATTAATTTTTAGACCTAGAAACAAGAAAACAATCATTGAGGATAAAGTTATTGCTGATAGTTGTGAAGCTCTAATAGGTGCTATTTATCTAGATAAAGGTTTTGCAACTGTAGAAAAAACTATTCTTAATTTATGGAAAAAACATTTAGAAAGAAGCGTAATAACAGAAATCGACGCAAAAACAAAATTACAAGAATTGTCTCTTAAAAAATTTAAAAAATTACCAACTTATAAGTTAATATCCAATACTGGTCCAAGACACAAACCTCTATTTAAGGTAGGTGTAAAATTATTAAATACAAAATTATTTATATCTGAAGGTAGATCAAAAAAAGACGCTGAGCAAAATGCAGCAATACTTTGTTTAAAAAATATTATTTAATTATGACTTGGGATGATGAAGGTTTTTTAATTTCGAAAAATAAATATAGTGAAAATTCATTAATTGTTGAAATTTTTACTAAAAATTATGGCAAAGTGCCCGGGATTATTTTTGGAGGAACCTCGAGGAAAATTAAGAATTATCTCCAGTTAGGAAATCAATTGTATGTAAATTATTCCTCTAAAACAGAAAATAAGATTGGTAATTTTAAAATTGAAATACTTAATGCTTACACACCTTCTTTTTTTGATAATTATAGAAAACTACTATGTATTTTTTCCGCTTTTCAATTAATCAAAATTTTAACTGCTGAGTCTCAAAAGAATTCAAAGATTTATAGTTTAATTAAAAATTTTTACACTTTTTTAAAAAAAGAAAATTGGATAAAGAATTATATTTTTTGGGAGTTAGAATTCTTTAAAGTTATTGGTTATGATCTTGAGTTAAAGAATTTAGTTAAAAAAGAACTTATAAATAATGAAGTTAAGTATTTTGTTAAATCTACGAAAGAAAACAAAATTGTTCCAAATTTCTTAATAGATAATAATCAGGATTTTTTAAATGAGGAAATTTTAATTGATGGATTAGTGCTAGTTGGTGATTATTTAGAAAAAAGTATATTGAAACCCAATAATATCAATTATCCATTAAACAGATTGAGGTTTTTAAACACATTCAAATAGTCAATCTAATATTTTATCAATCCTATCTGCATAATAGCTAACAATTGCATTAGCACCCGATCGTTTAAATGATATAAGACTTTCTAGGATGGCATTCTTATTTACAAAACCTTTATTAATAGCACTCGATAATAAAGTGTACTCACCGGATACTTGATAGGCAAATACTGGTATTTTAAATTTTTCTTTCACAGATTTTATAATATCTAAATATGGCATACCTGGTTTAACCATTACCATATCAGCACCTTCTTTAATATCTAAGGCAACTTCCCTTAAAGCTTCATCGCTATTCCTAAAATCCATTTGATAATTCTTTTTATTACCCTTTAAGATATTTTTAGAGCCAACCGCATCTCTAAATGGACCATAGAAACTTGAGGCATATTTAATTGCATAAGATAAAATTTGTGTCATTTTATAACCATTTTTATCTAATGATTTTCTAATTTTACCTATTCTTCCATCCATCATATCAGATGGTGCTATGACGTCACATCCCATTTCAGCTTGCAACAATGATTGTTTTATTAAAATTTCTACTGTTTCATCATTTAGGACATAACTATTATCCACTAATCCATCTTGTCCATGTGAGGTATATGGATCCAATGCAACATCACACATAATCCCGATCTCATTTCGATATTTTTTTTTGATTAACTGTAAAGCTTTACAAACTAAATTGTTTTCGTTTAATGCTTCAGTTCCAAATTTATCTTTGTTTTTTTTATTAGTATATGGAAATAGAGCAATCATTGGCAGTTTTAATTTAAGTGCTCTATCAACTATCGAACTTAATTTATCTAATGAATAACGATACACGCCTGGCATAGAATTAATGCCTTGCTTTTTATTTCTTCCATCTGTGAGAAATACCGGAAGTATAAAATCACTTGGTGTTAAATTATTTTCAGCTATTAATCTTCTAGACCAACTTTTTTTACGACTTCTTCTCAGTCTTAAATTAGGAAAACTACCAGTAATCATATTTTATTATATTAATAATGTGCGACAAATGATATATACAAATATAGCTTAAAAAAGATAATAAACAATATTAAGAGACAATTAGCTACAATGAATTTAAATTTTAATGATTTTCAGAAACAAGATATAAAGTTTGACATCAACAAACTTAAAGAGGCCTATAGACAAGTTTTATCAATAAAGGGCTTCACCGGTGTCACTGGAGTATCAAATTTTGGAGCAATTTCATTGACTCAAATTCCAGGAGATCCAGGGTCTATAAAGGGTAACAAAGCTAGAGGTGTGTTTTGGACAAAACCAGACTCTACTGGAAAAGAAGTAAGAAGAGATGAATTGATAGATGAAGCGGCTTATTCTGAATTTATCCATGATTATCAAAACACTTATTTTAAAGAAGTCTTTGATGTTCTTTCATCCAAATACAAACTCGGAAGAATAAGGGTTTTATTAAAAGAGCCAAGATCAACATTGAGTTGGCATAGAGATCCAGAACCAAGACTTCATATTCCAATTATAACAAACCCAGGTTCAATAATGGTTATAGACAATGTTGCAAAACATATGCCAGCTGATGGTTCCGTTTGGATAACTAATAATACCAAATATCATAACGCTTTTAACGGTGGAGAAGAAGATAGAGTCCATTTAGTTGCTTGCGTATTAGATTACAAATTTAACTAAATTGAAAAAAGTATTTATTTCATCAGATCATGCTGGATATCAACTAAAGGAACAGATTAAAAAAAAATTTTCTAAAAAATTTATATTTGACGATTTAGGGACTCACAATTCAAAGAACTCAGTAAATTATCCAGATTATGCACATAATCTATGTAAAAAAGTTAGTCAAAAAAAGGAAAATATGGGTATATTAGTCTGCGGATCGGGTATGGGAATGTCAATGGCGGCTAATAAACACAAGAAAATAAGAGCAGCTTTAGGTTATTCAGTAAAAAACACGAAATTATCCAGATTACACAATAATGCAAATATTATTACATTAGGTTCTAGATTGACAAAAAAAGATACAGCATTTAAATGTATTACTGTATTCTTTAATACAAATTTTGAAGGTGGAAGACACAAAAAAAGAGTTAAAAAAATTTAGGTTATTATGTCAAGTGAAACTAAGTATATAAATTCAGATTATAAAGATTTTTTTGAAAAAAGCTTATCCCAATCAGATCCTGATTTATTTAAGGCTATTAACGATGAGTTAGTCAGACAACAAAATCATATTGAACTTATAGCATCTGAAAACATTGTTTCTCAGGCAGTGCTTGAAGCACAAGGTTCAGTCCTTACAAACAAATATGCGGAGGGATACCCAGGTAAGAGATATTATAATGGATGTGAACATGTAGATGTAGCTGAGCAATTAGCTTTAGAGAGAATTAAAAAACTTTTTAATTGTAAGTATGCAAATGTACAACCACATTCTGGCGCACAAGCAAATGGAGCAGTATTTTTAGCTCTCCTTAAACCTAATGATACATTTATGGGCATGAGCCTAAATTCTGGGGGTCATATTACTCACGGCTTAAAAATTTCAATGTCTGGAAAGTGGTTTAATGCGATTAGTTATGATGTAGATAAAAAATCAGAGTTAATTGATTATCAAAATGTAGAGAAATTAGCTTTAGAACACAAACCAAAATTAATTATTGCTGGTGGAAGCGCATACTCGAGAGTAATTGATTTTAAAAGATTTCGTGAAATAGCAGATAAGGTAGGTGCATACTTGATGGTTGATATGGCTCATTTTTCTGGTCTTGTTGCCGGAAAAGGTTATCCAAACCCATGTGATTATGCTCATGTAGTCACCTCAACAACTCACAAAGTTTTTAGAAGTGCAAGAGGTGGTATAATTTTATCAAATGATCTTGATCTTGGAAAAAAATTTGATACAGCAGTTTTCCCTGGATACCAAGGGGGACCATTAATGCACATAATTGCAGCAAAAGCTGCAGGGTTTTTCGAGGCGCTTAAACCAGAATTTCAAGTTTATATAAAAAATGTTTTAGCTAATGCTAAAATGTTAGCTGAAACATTAAAAAATAATGGATTTAAAATTTACTCTGGTGGTACAGATACCCATCTAATGTTAGTTGATCTAAGACCCTTCAATGTGAAGGGAAATGTAGCATCTGAAAGCCTGTGTAGAGCAAACATTACTTGTAATAAAAACGGAATTCCATTTGACACTGAAAAACCGATGATCACATCAGGTATTAGGCTTGGCTCTCAAGCGGCAACAACAAGAGGTTTTGGTTTAAAAGAATTTGAGAAAGTTGGTAATTTAATCACAAAAGTAATAGAAGGTTTATCAAAAAATCCTGAGGATAATAGTAAAATTGAGGAAGAAGTTAGAAACGAAGTTATAGACTTGTGCTCTCATTTCCCAATTTACAAAAATCTCAATCGATGATCTGTCCTTGCGAAAAGAAAGGTGAGACTTCTGTAGTGGACTCTCGCCCAACTGAAGATGGAACAGCAATTCGTAGAAGAAGATTATGTGAGTGTGGTACTAGATTTACAACATTTGAGAGAATTCAACATCGTGAAATAATGGTGGTAAAAAAAAACGGACGAAAATCTTCATTCGACAGAGATAAATTATCAAAATCAATTTACATTGCGCTTAAGAAAAGACCACTAGATACTGAAACTATTGAGAAGTTTATTAGTAAAATTTCAAGATCTTTGGAGGAGTTAGGCCAAAATGAAATTTCTAGTAATACAATTGGCACTATGGTTATGGAAGGTTTGAAAGATCTTGACCCTGTTGCATATGTCAGATTTGCATCTGTTTATAGAAATTTTAGAGAAGAAAAAGATTTTATACAATTTGTGGACAAGATAGATGTCTACAAAAAAAGATAATTTTACAAAAAAAGATAAGAAATTTATGAAACTTGCTTTAGATTTAGCAAGTGCTAGAAAAGGTTTAACTGGTGATAATCCATCTGTTGGGTGTGTAATTGTAAAAAAAGATAAGATTATTTCCATAGGTCAAACTGGGTATGGAGGCAGACCTCATGCTGAACATAATGCGATTTTAAATTGTTTTGAAAACCCAAAAGGCTCTAAAATGTATATTACATTAGAACCTTGTAATCATTATGGAAAAACACCTCCTTGTACCAATAATATAATTAAGAATAAAATTAGTGAGGTTTATTATTCAATTGATGACATTGATTTAAAGGTGAAAGGTAAAAGTTATTCAATTTTAAAAAAGAATAACATTAATGTTAAAAAAGGTCTTCTAAAAAAAGAGTCACTAAATTTATATAAATCATATTATTTAAATAGAAAAAAAAAACTGCCTTACGTGATTGGAAAAATTGCATTATCAAAAGATAAGATTATTTATAGTGATATATCAAAAAAAATTACTAACAAAAAATCGGATAAATTAACCCATTATCTAAGACTAAAATGTGACGGTATAATGATTACTAGCAAAACACTAAACATAGATAACCCAAAACTCAATTGTAGATTAGAAGGATATGCGCAGCATTCTCCAAAAAGAATTATTTTAGATAAAAATTTAAAAATTGATTTAAATAGTTATGTTGTTAAGTCGATAAAAAACAGAAATACTATTATCTTCTATAACTCAAACAATAAAATAAAAAAAAACTTTTTAATAAAAAAAGGAGCTCTTTTGATAAATCAACCCACCCAAAGACATAAAGATTTTAATTTAAAAAAAATTCTTAAAAAATTATATGTGATAGGAATTAAAAATCTTTTAGTAGAGGGAGGCGATAAATTAACAAAAAGTTTTCTTCAAAAAAGAATATTTAATGAATTTTATATGTTTAAAAGTTCAAAGAATTTATTAAAAGAAAGTAATTATGTTAATTTTACATCTTCTGATATTCTGAATACTAAATATTATAAATATAAAACAAATTTTAAATTAGGCACTGACAAGGTAACAATTTATAAGAATTAAAATGTTCAACGGAATTATATTTAACAAAGGTTCAATTACAAAGATTCTTAAAAGACCCAAAGGTATTAATATATTTATAAAATCAGATCTAAAATTAAGTGTGAGAGATATTGGTATTTCTGTAGCTTGTGATGGTGTTTGCCTTACTCTTATATCAATTAAAAATAAGATTATGGAGTTCTATCTTTCAGATGAAACGATAAATCGTTCTAAATTTAATTTTATTAAATTAAAAGATAAGATTAATCTAGAACTTCCACTTCAATACGGTCAAAAGATTTCTGGCCATATTTGTCAAGGTCACGTTGATACTATCGGAAAAATATTAAGTATAAAAAAAATTGATAAATCTTACTTATTTGATTTTCAAATTAGTAAAAAAGAGAGAAAAAATATTATTGAAAAAGCCTCAATTAGTATAAATGGTATTTCTCTAACAATTTCAAAAGTAACAAGTAAAGGTTTTCAAATCTGGATTATTCCTCACACATATAAATTAACAAATTTATCATCTCTTAAAAAAGATAGTTTTGTTAATGTTGAGATAGATATTCTATCAAAGTACGTTAGGAATTATTTTTATGAAAAAAAATAATTATTCATCAATAGAAACCATAATAAAAGTTGCAAAAAGAGGAGGTATGTACATTTTAGTCGATGATGAAAAAAGAGAAAATGAAGGTGACTTAGTTATGTCAACTTCTGATACTAATGCACGCAACATTAATTTTATGGCTAAATATGGAAGAGGTTTAATTTGTTTAGCATTGGATAGTATTCAAGCTAAAAGATTGAATTTATCTTTAATGTCACCTGTGAATCAATCTAGAAATCAAACAGCTTTTACAGTTTCAATAGAAGCAAAAAAAGGAATTACAACTGGTATTTCGGCAAAAGATAGGGCTAGAACTATTAAGATTGCATCAAAAAAAAATGTAAGTAAAAAAGATATTGTATCACCAGGTCATGTCTTTCCAATTATCGCACAAGATGGTGGTGTTCTTGTTAGAGCTGGTCACACTGAGGCTTCGGTTGATATCTCAAAACTAGCTAGAAAAAATAACTCAGCCGTGATTTGTGAAATTATGAATGAAGATGGATCTATGGCGAAGGGTCAAAGACTTCTAAATTTTGCTCATAAACACAACCTTAAGATTGGAAAAATTGAGGATCTTATTTCTTATCGTTTAAAAAAAGAAAAATTAGTGAAACTAAAAAAAACATCCGAAATTAAGATTAAAAAACAAAAATATAAAATTAAAATATATGAAAATTTATTAGATGGATCAGAACATTTTGCACTTATTAAGGGTTCGTTAAAGAAATCTATAATTCCAAGAGTTAGAGTTATTTCATCTAATGTTGTTTATAATTATTTAATAAGTCAAAAGTTACCTAACTCATTTGATAAAACTATAAATTATTTTAAAAAATATAATAATTGTGTATTAATATTTATTAAAGATACTAACTTAAAATCTGTTACACAAACATTAAAAAGTTTTAAAAATAAAGATTTAAAAAAAAGAAAAGGAAAAGATAACCTTATAAGAAATTATGGTATAGGTGCACAGATTATTAAAGACTTAAAGATTTATAAAATGATATTAATCACGAAAACACCCAAAAAAGTTGTTGGACTTGAGGGTTTTAATATTAAGATTACAAAACAAGAATTAATTTAATGAAAAAAAAAATATTAATCGTTATAGCTAACTACTATAAGGAAATTTCTTTAGGTTTGTTAAATAGTGCAAAAAAAAACCTTCCTAGATCTTTCGAAATAAAAGTAATAGAAGTTCCAGGTGTTTTCGAAATACCAATTACTATATCAAAATATTTAAAAAAATTTGACGCTTTTATTGCTCTTGGTTGTGTTATCAAAGGTAAAACTCCTCATTTTGATTTCATATCTCAATCTTCAACTAATGCTATTATGAATTTAGCAATAAATTCAAAAAAACCGATAGGAAATGGAATCCTTACTTGTCTAAATATGAATCAAGCAAAGATCAGAAAAAAAAAGGGTGCTGAAGCAGCAAAAGCTATTATTTCAGTTTTATCTCAAAAATGAGACCAAAGTACACTGCAAAAAATAATCCAAGAGTTATAATTATTCAAAAATTATACAGCTTTTTATATAATAATGATGACAAAATTGAATTTCCAAAACATAGGTTTAAAAAATTTATTAAAGACATTGTTCTTGGTACAATTGAACGAAATGAAATTATTATGGAAGAGTTAGATAAAAATCTTGGCGTGAACTTTAATTTATTTAAGCTAGATAAGATATTTCAAGTTATTTTAAAATCAGCAACATATGAAATCTTGTATAAACCTAATGTGTCGATAAAAATAATCATTAAAGAGTATCTTGATGCATCTAATTTCTTTTTAAATGAGTCTCAGACTAAATATCTAAATGCATTATTAGACAATGCAGCCAAAAAGTTAAGATATTCAAATGCATGAATTTGATCTAATTAAAAAATATTTTTCTAAACTTTCATTAGGCAATAAAAATTCACTAAACCTTAATGATGACGTTTTTTTTGATAAAAAAAAAAAATTAGTTATTTCAGTAGACACTTATGTGTATAAATCTCATTTCTTTGATTTTAAAAAACCTAATTTAGTAATTAAAAAGATACTCAGGTCATCTATCTCTGATTTAATATGCAAGGGTGTTAAACCGAAATATTATTTTATTTCAGGTTCGGGAAATAAAAAAACATTTACAAAATCAAATTTAAATAAAATTTCTTTTTCACTTAAACAGGAACAAAAAAAATTTGGAATTTATTTGTCTGGTGGTGATACGGTTTTTTCTAATAAATTAAGCTTTACAATTATATCTGTTGGTTTTTCTAAAAATATAATATTTAGAAATAATGCTAAAATAAATGATGATATTTATGTATCAGGTAACTTGGGAGATAGTTATGCAGGTTTAAAAATTTTAAAAAAAGATATTTCATTAAATAAATATTCAAATAAATATTTTGTTATGAAATATTATCTTCCAGAATTACATATTGATTTGGCCAAAAAGTTATTGAGTTTTGCAAATACATCTATAGATATTTCCGATGGTTTATTTACTGATTTAGACAAATTAATTAATAGACAGAAACTTTCTTACAAAATTAATTTAGGTGATGTACCAATATCTAAAAAACTAAAAGCTATGATTTTACAAAAAAAATTAAAAAAAATTGAATTCATATCTAGAGGCGATGATTATCAAATATTATTCACTGCATCTCAGGAAAAAGCTAGAATCATTCAAAGAACATTTAAATCTTTAGGGATAAAAATTTCAAAAATTGGAAAAATTTGTTCAATTAATCAAAAATCACAAATTATTGATGAAAAAGGGAATAAAATTACCATAAAAAATAAAGGCTATTTACACAAATTTTAAAAGTTAGTTATTGCCTTTTATTGCTTTTTTTGTATTGTCCGCCTTTTATAAATAACAAGTAACAACTTAATTAAGGTTTATATGAATTCAACTATAGAGACTATTCTTTTATACACAATAGGAGCAGGATTACTATCAATTGTTTACGGTTATCTAACTGGAAAAAATATTTTAAATTCAAGTGCGGGTAACTCAAAAATGCAAGACATTGCATCCGCTATTCAGATAGGTGCAAAGGCTTATCTTGCAAGACAATATAAGACAATTGCTATCGTTGGTGTTGTGGTATTAGTTATTGTAAGTTCTGCTTTTAGTATGCTCGTTGGATTAGGTTATCTAATTGGTGCTACATTATCTGGAATAGCTGGATATGTGGGAATGCTAGTTTCTGTCCAAGCAAATGTTAGAACCGCAGAAGCATCAAGAAAAGGTCTAGCTAGCGGTCTTTCTGTAGCTTTTAAGTCTGGTGCTGTAACAGGTATGCTTGTTGCTGGTTTAGCTTTATTGTCAATTGCAGTTTATTATTATTTATTAATTAAATTTAATGTTGAAGAGAGAGAAATTGTAAATGCTCTTGTTGCACTCGGTTTTGGTGCTTCATTAATATCTATTTTTGCTAGACTAGGTGGAGGGATTTTTACAAAAGGTGCAGATGTTGGAGCAGATCTAGTAGGTAAAGTAGAAGCTGGAATACCAGAAGATGACCCAAGGAATCCTGCTGTTATAGCCGACAATGTTGGCGACAATGTTGGTGATTGTGCAGGAATGGCAGCGGATTTATTTGAAACTTACGCTGTAACAATCGTTGCAACAATGGTTTTATCCTCAATTTTTTTCCCAGGTGACTTATCAATGATGATTTACCCTTTAACTATTGGTGGTGCCTGTATTCTAACATCAATAATTGGAACCTTTTTTGTAAAACTCGGTGGTAGTAAAAATGTTATGGGGGCTTTATACAAAGGATTTGTTGTTTCTGCTTTGACTTCATTAATAATTCTATATCCAGTCACAGACTTTGTTTTGGGTTTAGATAAATCTTATGATCTTAATAATAAGTCCTTCACAGGCATGAGTTTGTATTACTGTGGGGTAATTGGATTAATTATAACAGGTTTATTAATTTGGGTAACTGAATATTACACAGGAACTAATTATAGACCTGTAAGAAGTGTTGCTCATTCATCAACAACAGGACATGGTACTAATGTGATACAAGGTTTAGCTATTTCGTTAGAGGCTACTGCTATACCAGCACTAATTATAGTTACAGGTATTTTACTTACTAATCATATTGCTGGTTTATATGGAATCGCTATAGCTGTAACAACTATGTTGGCATTAGCAGGTATGGTTGTAGCTTTAGATGCCTATGGACCGGTTACCGATAATGCCGGTGGTATTGCGGAAATGTCCAAGTTACCAAACAATGTTAGAAAAACTACTGATGCTTTAGATGCTGTAGGAAATACAACTAAAGCTGTAACAAAAGGTTACGCAATAGGTTCTGCAGGATTAGGTGCTTTAGTTTTGTTTGCAGCTTATACTGAAGATATTAAACATTTTTCAAAAGAGGCTGGATCAAAATTAGAAGGTATCGTAGTGACATTTGATCTATCTAATCCTTATGTTGTAGTAGGTTTATTAATCGGTGGAATGCTTCCATATTTATTTGGATCAATGGGTATGCAGGCTGTGGGTAGAGCAGGTGGTGCTGTAGTGATAGAAGTTAGAAGACAATTCAAGAAGTACCCAGGTATTATGAAAAGAAAACAAAAACCTGATTACGCAAAGTTAGTTGATTTATTAACAGTTGCAGCAATCAAAGAAATGATTATTCCATCTCTACTTCCCGTACTATCGCCCATAGTTTTATATTTTGTTATATTTTCGATTGGTGGTCAAGTGGCAGCATTAGCCTCAGTTGGGGCAATGTTGTTAGGCGTAATAATTACAGGTTTGTTTGTGGCTGTATCAATGACAGCTGGTGGTGGCGCATGGGACAACGCCAAGAAATATATTGAAGATGGAAATCATGGAGGCAAAGGTTCAGAAGCTCACAAAGCCGCTGTAACTGGAGATACAGTTGGAGATCCTTATAAAGATACAGCTGGTCCCGCGGTAAATCCAATGATAAAGATAACAAATATTGTTGCTCTACTATTGTTGGCTGTCATCGCTGGTTAATTTCTTTTCGTTTTTTTGCTCTTACGCCAAGTGGGTCATTTATTTTTTGTCTCATGCTAGACATAAAGTCATATATAAACGAATTTTTAGTTATATTTCCTTGTGTTGTTTCCTTTACAATTTTTATTTTTTTCATATCTTTTAAATCATAAAAATCTTTTTTTTTTAAGACACCATAATTATCTATCTCAAGTACCAATACATCATTTTTATAGACTTTCATTCTTCCTAAGTTTTTCAATCGAGATTGAGTTTGCTTTCTTTCAATGTATATCCAAACATCATTATTAAACTTACTTCTAGTTGAGGGATTTCCTAATAGATCAATAATTTCATTTTTGTTTGATTGATTTATAACTAAATTTTTTTGTTTTTTTTCAAGAAATGAAACACCATGATGCTTGACAACTTTTTTAAAGGAACAATTAGTGACTATCAAAGATATAATAAATAGATATAATATATTCTTCATGGATAAAAATTTTATTAATATTTATAATTATTTAATTAATTACACTAGAAATGAACAATTATACAGTTCATTAAATAGAAATGATAATTTTTCCGATAGATTAACCTTTTTTTTATTACATTTTGCCTTTTTTTTAAAAAATTTTAAAAATGAGGAAAATAAAGAACTTTTACAAAAGATTTATGATTTTAATTTTCGCCAATTAGAACTTAGTATTAGGGAAATTGGATACGGAGATCAATCAATTAACAAGAAAATGAAGATTTATATTAATTTATTTCATTCGATGGTGAGTGAAATTCATTTTTGGGATGATTTAAATAGAGAAAAAAAAATTGAAAAATTATCGATATTTTTAGAGGATTTTAAAGATATAGACGAATTTGTTGATTATTTTGAAGTTTTTAGAGAGAAACTATCAAAAAAAAATTTGAATTATTTAATAAAAGGTGTAATTAACTCTTAATTATGGCAGTCCCTAAACGAAAACAAACACCATCGAGAACTGGTATGAGAAGATCTCAGAATATGAAATTTTCATCAAAAAATGTTATTGAAGATAAAAAAACTGGTGAGTACAGATTATCACATCATTTAGATTTAAAAACTGGAATGTATAAAGGAAGACAAGTTTTAGACCCTAAAGAATAATTTTTAAGATTTTAAGATGACTAAATTGATAAAAATTGCAGTTGATGCAATGGGTGGAGATAATTCACCAAGAAAAGTGATCGAAGGAATTATTCACAATCATAAAAAAAATAAAGAGAGTTTTTATAAAATTTTTGGTGACAAAGATAAAATTTCAAAGCATTTAGATAACAAGATTAATGAGAGTTTTTACGAAATAATACATACCAATGATGCTGTGAAAAGTACAGATAGTCCATTAGAGGCCGCAAAAAGAGGGAAAAAAACAAGTATGTGGCTTTCAATTGAGAGCGTCAAAAATAAAGAAACCGATATCGTAATTTCTGCTGGTAATACTGGAGCTTTGCTAGTAATTGCAAAATTAAATTTAAAAATGCTTGAAAATATTGATAGACCAGCTTTATCAGCTTTATGGCCGAACAAAAAAGGGATGAGTGTAGTCTTGGATCTTGGTGCAAATATTGAGTGTAGTTCAAAAAATTTAACTGATTTTGCTATTATGGGGGCCTCTTTATATAAGTCTCTATATCCTAATGATATTTCAAAAGTAGCTTTATTGAATATTGGTTCTGAGGAATTGAAAGGAAATGAAACCATAAAGGAAACTTATCAATTATTAAATGATAGAAAAAACCAAAATTTTGATTTTGAGGGGTACATAGAAGGAAATGAATTAATGAATGGTAGAGTAAATGTTATTGTTTCGGATGGATTTACTGGAAATGTTGCTTTAAAAACAGCTGAGGGTACTGCCAATTTTATTACAGAAGAGTTAAAGAAAGCTTTAAGTGGATCGTTTCTTGGAAAAATATCCTCTCTACTTAATATCACAAATCTAAAAAAATTTAAAAAAAGATTAGATCCTAGATTATATAATGGAGCGATATTTGTAGGTTTGGATACTCCAGTTGTTAAAAGTCATGGTGGAATTGATTATATTGGGTTCTCTAACTCTTTAGATGTTTGTAATAGAATAATTAAAGGAAATTTGATAAAAAAAATTAAGGAAAATATCAAATAAATGAGAACAAACTTAACTAAAAAAGATTTAGTTAATATTATTTACATGCAAGTGGGTTTTTCTAAACAAATATCAGAACATTTAATAGATGAATTTTTTTCTCTTATAACTCTAAACCTAAAGAAAGAAAGAAAATTAAAATTAACAAAATTTGGTACATTTTTGATTAAATCAAAAAAATCTAGAATTGGAAGAAATCCTAAAACAAAGGAAGACAAGATCATTTCTGAGAGAAATGTAGTTTTATTTAAACCTTCTAAAGAATTTAAGGAATTTATAAATTCAAAAAATGAGTAAACTTGAGAGCGCTTATAAAACTATAGGTGAGGTAGTCAAAATTGTTGGCTTGAAATCTAAAAGAGGTGATACCTCTCCAACACATACCATAAGATATTGGGAAAAAGAATTTAAACAAATTAAACCTAAAATTTTAAACGGTAATAGACGGTATTATGATAAAAAAAATATAGATTTAATCAGAAAAGTTCATTTTCTTTTAAAAGATCAAGGAATGACAATAAAAGGTGTAAAAAAGATTTTAAATAATGTGGATACTTTAAAACTTGACGAAAATTCAAATGAATCTATAAAAGCTTACGATATTAGAAATAAATTAGTTAAAATTTCTAATATGATTAAAAATTTAAAAAATAATAAATAATATGGCTAAAAAAACTCATGTTAAAGTAAGACTTGTTCCCGAATCTAAACCAGACAGCTCTTTTTTTTATTATGTTAAAAAACCTGCAGGTGGAGAAAAAGCTAAAATAAAACTTAAAGCAAAAAAGTATAATCCTGTTACTAGAAAACATGAAATTTTTGTGGAAAAAAAACTTCCACCCCATAGCAAATAATTATTTTTTTTTGAAGTTTCTCTTTTCGTAATCGATATATGCATAAATCATATTTTTCCAAATTTTATTTGTGATCTTAGGATCAATATTATTTTTCTGAGATTTTTTCTTTATATTTAATAAAATTTCTTTAATTCTTTTTTTATCAACTATTTGACTTTTTTTTTCTTTTAGTAAAAGCACTTTTTGAACTAAAAATGTTCTTTTTTTAATTAGCTTTATTAGTAAATTATCAAGTTTGTCTAATTTAATTCTAATTTTATTCAACTTTTTTATTTTTAAAGGCGACATTTATCTAATTGGATTTATTAATAATTATTATATTTATCGCTATATGTATATAGAGAATTATTTATTGAAAAAATACATATCATTATGGTTAATGTTCATGTTTTTTTTGGTAGCTTTTATGATTGTTGTGGGTGGTCTAACAAGACTAACCGATTCTGGTCTCTCAATAACAAAGTGGGAATTGTTTTCTGGAACATTGCCTCCCCTAAGTGATGTCAAATGGTTAGATTATTTTGAGGAGTATAAAAAAATACCAGAATATAAAATGCAAAATTATTCTATGACCATGAGTGAATTTAAAGTTATCTTTTGGTGGGAGTGGGCACATCGTTTTTTAGGAAGACTAATTGGTTTAGGATTTTTAATTCCTCTAATATATTTTTCTTTTAAGATTAAGTTAACAAAATTATTAAATCTTTATTCAATTTTTTTTCTTATATGTTTTCAAGGTTTCATAGGCTGGTATATGGTTTCAAGTGGGTTAGTTGATAGATTAGACGTAAGCCATTTTCGACTATCAATTCATCTATTAATAGCATTTTTAATTTTGTCTTTAATCTTATGGAATTACCTTAAATTGAATTTTCATATAAAAGAGCAATCACAATTAAATATTTTTTTTCCTATAGTCTTTTTATTTCTAGTTTTTTTACAAATAGTTATTGGTGCTTTTGTTTCAGGTATGGACGCCGGTTTAATCTATAATTCATGGCCGATGATGGGCAATACTTACTTTCCAGATGATAATGAATTGGTAAATCTATTCAATTTAGCTGCATTTAGTGATGCATCATTAGTTCAATTTCTTCATAGAAATTTAGCATATGTAATACTTTTTTATTATTTTTGGATTTTATTTAGAATTTATAAATATCAAATAAAAAATTGTTTTTTTGCAATTAATTTAGTTGGTTTTTTCTTGCTTACCCAAGTCATTCTTGGAATATTCACTTTAATAAATGGAGCTCAAATAGTTTTAGCATCAATGCATCAATTGAGTTCTATATTTCTTGTTAGTGCATCAATATATTTTTTATATCTTAATAAAAGAATTAATTCTTTTTTATAGGAAAATAAGTAAGAATAAATTTTTTTAGTACATTCAAGACTTTATCAGCTTCTTCTAAGAGCATCATATGCCCACAATTGTCAATTATTTCAATTTTACTTCCATCTATTAAATCTGCTAATTTTTTTCCCTCCTTTACAGGACACATCTTGTCTCCATTCGCCAAAATAGATAAAGTAGGAATCTTTATTTCTTTGGCAGCCTTAAAACCATTCTTGTAATTATCACAAGCTCTAAAATCTATTCCTAATGTATTTTTGATTGTTCTGGACTTAGCTAGCATTCCACCTGTATTGATGTGATACAAACCTGGAACTGGGTGTCCACCAAAGTGTCCAGCTGGACCATGTGCCCAGTCCATCATCAAATCAACAGCTTTCGGATCATCATTTTCTGCTAGAGACAATAATTCTGGATTCATAGGAATTGCTCCAGCGCCACCCATTAAACTTAGTGTTTTTATTTTTTTTGGAAACCTAAATGCACATTCTAAAATAACCAAACATCCTTGAGAATGACCAACTAGAGATGCCTCTTTATAACCTACTGCATCTATGACATCACTAATCCAATCAGCCATATCCTCTATTGTTTTTAAACTTTCACCTCCTGAAAGACCATGTCCAGGCATATCTAAAGCTAAAACACTATAACCATGAAAAGCAAAATACCTAGTTTGGAGTACCCAAGTCATATGTGTTAATCCACTACCATGAACAAAAATAATCAGTGGTTTTTTTTTGTCGAAAGGTCGTCCACCTGTAGAAGCAAAAACTTCTACACCATTAACTTTAAACTTCATTGATTGGAAACAAGTCTTGGTCGTCTTGCAGCTCTAAAACCTGTCTCAAAGTCATTCCTAATATCATCAAAATCCTCTATCCCCACAGACAATCTAATCATATCTTGAGATAATCCGGCAAATTTTAATGTAGCTTCATCCATTTGTGAATGTGTAGAAGATGCTGGATGAATTACCAAGGTTCTAGTATCTCCAACATTTGCAAGATGTGAAGCAAGTTTAACATTATTTATAAATGCCTCTCCAGCTTCTTTACCACCTTTAATACCAAAAGCTATCATAGAACCTTTACCATGTGGTAAAAGTTTTTTAGCTAAATCATGGTCGGGGTGATCAGGAACACTTGGATGTGAAACCCAAGCGACACTTTCATGGCTTAATAAATATTCGACCATTTTTTCTGCATTAGAACAATGCTTTTGCATTCTAACAGATAAAGTTTCTATACCTTGCAAAACATTCCAAGCATTCTGTGGACTCAAACATGGTCCAAAATCTCTCATACCTTCAGCTCTTGCTTTCATTGTAAAAGCTGTAGGACCAAACTCTTCAGCAAACGAAAGTCCATGGTAACCTTCATAAGGTTTAGTCATAGTTGGAAATTTATCATTTTGCATCCAATCAAATTTTCCACCCTCTACTAAAATTCCAGCCATTGATGAACCGTGACCTGCCATCCATTTAGTAAGTGAATGTACAACAATATCAGCACCATGATCAATTGGTTTGCAAAGATATGGTGTTTGATAAGTTGCATCTATAATCAAAGGAACTCCGGCATCATGAGCAATCTTAGCTATTTCAGGCATATTCATAATTTCATTTCCAGGGTTTCCAACAAGCTCACCAAAAATACCTTTAGTATTTTTTTGTATTGCTTTTTTAAAACCCTCAGTATCTCTTGGTTTTACAAATGTACATTTGACTCCAAATTTTGGTAAAGTAAGTCTAAATAAATTTACAGTCCCACCATAAAGCTGAGACGAAACTACTAAATGATCTCCAGCTTCACATAAAGTCATTATCGTTAAAAAAATTGCACTCATACCAGATGAAGTTGCTAACGCTGCTGTACCTCCTTCTAAGGCCGCAACTCTTTCTTCTAAGACAGCAACTGTAGGATTAGAAATTCTGCTATAGATATGACCACCCCTTTCCAAATTGAAAAGTGCAGCAGCATGATCAACATCATCAAATAAATATGATGTAGTTTGATAAATTGGAACTTGTCTCGAACCAGCATTTTTGTGAGGTTGATAGCCAGCATGAAGACTTAATGTATCAAATTTGTAAGTTTTAGGATCTGTACTTTTCTTTTTTTTATCAGTCATAAATTTTCCTTGATTTTAAATATTAATAACTAACTATCAATATTAATATAAATTGACAATATCACATTTATCAGTATTAATCCGGCCAATCATGACTAAATTTATCAAAAAAGAGCAATTATCACCATCATGGTATGAGATTGATGCAACCAATGCAGTTGTAGGTAGACTCGCTACAGTAATATCCAAAATTATAAGAGGAAAAAATAAAACTACTTATACACCACATATGAATAGTGGGGATTTTGTTGTTGTTAAAAATATCGAACAAATAAGATTTACAGGAAAAAAATTTCAGAATAAAAAATACTATAAACACACCGGTCATCCTGGTGGAATCAAAGAAACTACCCCTGAAAAACTTAAAGAAAAAAATCCAGGTGAGATTTTAAAATTAGCTGTAAAAAGAATGCTACCTACTGGAGTATTAGGTAGAGAACAGCTTTCCAAGTTAAAAATTTATAGTGGGGACAATCATCCTCATACAGCTCAAAATCCTAAAGTAATAGAACTAAATAAGCTTAATAACAAAAATATTGTAAGAAATTAATATGGAAAGTGCTCAACAAAATCAAAAAAAAATAAAGTTAAAATTAGATTTTAAAGATAGCAGATATGCCACTGGTAGAAGAAAAACTTCAATTGCAAAAGTTTGGCTTAAAAAAGGTTCTGGTAAAATTTATGTTAATGGAAAACTTTATAGCGAATATTTTTCAAGTGATAATCATAAAATGCAAATAACAAAACCCTTTGAATTGATTAAACAACCCACTGATTTTGACGTTAGATGCAATGTAAAGGGTGGGGGACCAACGGGTCAAGCTGGAGCAATGGTTCATGGAATTTCTAAAGCTTTAGTTTTATTTGATGAAAATTTTAAAACATCACTTAGAACTGAAAAATTAACCACTCGCGATTCTCGTGCTGTTGAAAGAAAAAAACCTGGAAGAAAAAAAGCGAGAAGAAGTTTCCAGTTTTCTAAAAGATAATTTTCTTTTAATAATTAACTGTTATAATAAAAAATGCCTAAGCTTAATGTATTAATTTCTGGATCAACTGGATATATCGGTATTCAATTAATTAAATTGTTAGTCAAACATAAATATGTAAAAATTAAGTATCTTTGTGGAAATTCCTCCATTGGAAAAAAGATTTCATATTTTGATAAATCTTTAATTAATAAAAAATTACCAAAAATTGTAAAATTTAATAAAGAATATCTTAATGAAATTGACATAATTTTTACAGCACTTCCCAATGGTGAAGCTCAGATAATTTCAAATTATTTAAAAAAAAATAATGTGTTAATTGATTTAGCTGCCGATTTTAGACTAAAAAATGCTTCTGATTATTTTAAGTGGTATAAACAGAAACATAAATCAACTAAGAATATTAAAAAAAGTATTTATTCAATACCAGAAATTTCAAAACAAGAAGTTAAAAAATTTAATATAATTGCTTGTCCTGGATGTTATCCAACCTCGATTCTATTACCTTTAATTCCATTAGTTCAGAAAAAATTGATTCGATTAAACAACATTATTATTGACTCTAAATCAGGATATTCAGGCGCAGGTAGAGGAGTTCACAAAAAATATAAAGATCAAAATTTATATGAGTCAATTAGTGCTTATGGAGTTGGGTTCCACAGACACAATTCAGAAATAGAGCAAACTTTAAAAGAATATTCAAAAAAAAAAATTGAGTTTAATTTCACTCCACATCTAACACCAATGTTTAGAGGAATTTTGAGTACAATTTATGTAGAGGTCAACAAAAATGTTTCTCAAAACAAAATTAAAAAAGTTTTAGCAAATTATTATAAGAACGATATTTTTATCAAAATTCTAAAAAATGATGCTTTAATAAGTACTAATGATGTAATTAATACTAACAAATGTCTTATATCAGTATGTAAGACGAAAAATAAAAATAAGTTAATTATTCTCTCAACAATAGATAATCTTATCAAGGGTGGATCTGGTCAAGGTATACAAAACATGAATTTAAAGTTTGGATTTCCTTTAAAAACTGGACTTATATGAAAAAAATAAATCTAATTTTAATTTTAATAATCTTCTCATCATGTTCTTTTAGTAATGATTCTGCTTATTGGAATGAACACAACAAAAAAAAAGTTAAAGAACAAAAAAAATTAGCTAAAATAATTAAAAAATCAAAAGATATTACATTAATGTCTCTAGATGAGTACAAGATTTATATAGATGATTATATTAAAAAAAGTAAATATCCTGATATAGCAAGATGAAAAATTTAGTAAATATTGCAATAATTGGCTTAGGACAAATAGGTATTTACCTCTACAATGAGTTGAGATCAAAAAAAAAAGAAATTGAGAGAAAAACTGGAAAAAAAATTAATATTGTTGCTATATCAGCAAAAAATAGTAACAAAAAAAGAAGATTTCAAATTCAAAAAAATATCTTCTTTAAAAAACCACTTCAAATTTTTAGAGATAAAAAAATAGATGTACTATTTGAATGCATAGGTCAATCTGACGGTATTTCAAAAAAGATCGTCGAAACTGCTCTTAAAAATAAAATACATGTCATAACACCTAACAAAGCTTTAATTGCAAAACATGGGGATCGTTTAGCAAAACTTGCTGAAAAAAATAATGTAAATTTAGAATTTGAAGCCTCTGTTGCAGGAGGGATCCCTATCTTAAGAACGATTAAGGAAGGTTTAGCAACAAATAAAATCGATAAAGTCTACGGAATTTTGAATGGAACAACCAACTATATCTTATCTGAAATGGAAAATAGTAACGAAAACTTTAATAAAGTTTTACAAAAAGCACAACAACTTGGCTATGCAGAGCCAGGAAACCCAAAACTTGATCTGAATGGGTTTGATGCGTTTGCAAAAGTAAGAATTTTATCTGCTCTCTCGTTTAATACAAAAATTTCTAAACACAAATGTATAATGCAAGGTATTGAAAATATCGATTTGAAAGACATTAAAATCGCAGGTCAATTAGGATTAAGAGTTAAACTTCTTGGTATTTCTGAAATAGTCAATCATAGATTATTTGAAACTGTGCATCCATGCTTAGTTAGTAAAAATACTTATATTGGAAATGTTAATGGGGTTATGAATGCTGTTATTATAGAGGGTAAACCAATAGGTGAGAGTGTCCTGCAAGGCGAGGGTGCTGGCCCGGGTCCAACCTCATCTTCTCTATTGTCTGATTTATTGTCAATTTTGAGAGGAAATATTAAGTATCCATTTGGTTTATCCTCAAAAAAAAGAAAATCTCTTAAATCATTTAATAATGATAATTATACTAATTCTTTGTATCTTAGATTTGAGGTAAATGACAAACAAGGTGTTCTTTCTTTTATAACAAACAGATTATCTAAATATAAAATTTCTGTAAAAAGAATAATCCAGACACCAGATAAAAAAAACAAGAAGGCGACAATAGTGATCATTACCCATAAAACTTCTGAGAAGAATGCTAGTAATTGCTTATCTATATTTAGAAAAAACAAGAATATTCTTAGATCTCCAACATTAATTCGATTATATAATTAATGGATATTTATATAAAACTTTTTGAGGTTTTATTCCCAGTATTTTTCGTAGTTGGTATTGGATATTACTTAGGTAAAAAAAATCCTAAAATAGATACAACTTTTATTACTAATTTTGCTGCTAATGTTGGAACCCCAGCAATGATTATTTATGCATTAAATCCAGTTAATATCTCTTTCAATATTTTTTTAAATTATTTTTGGTATTACGCGCTAGCTATTGTTGGTTTTATGATTACTGGAGTTATAATACTATTTCTTCTAAATACTAAAGATATTATAAGAGAATTACCTCCACTAACAATGCCAAATACTGGAAATATGGGCTTGCCTATATGTTTGTTTGCTTATGGTTCACAAGGACTTGGAGTTTCAGCCGCAATATCTGCTTTAATTATTTTATGCCATTTTACCTTAGGTGTATTTCTTGCTGATAGAAAATTTAGTTTGGACGTTATACTTAAAAGCCCTCCGTTTTATGCAATAATAATTTCCGTTTTTTTGCTTTATTACGACTTAGAACTTCCAGGATTTGTTGAAAATACCACTTTTCTATTAATGTATGCTACAATATTTCTAATTTTAATGTCTTTAGGAATTGCTCTAACAAGACTAAAGGTCTTCTCACTTAATAAAGCAATATTTTCTTCTATAGGACGAGTAATCATTGGTCCTATAATTGGATACTTTTTGATTTTATATTTTAATCTAGAGGGATTTGCAGCCGGTGTTTTATTGATTCAATGTTCTATGCCAAGTGCAGTTCTTAATTACCTTGTTGCCTCTATATATTCTCCCAAAAAGATTGTTGATAGTGTTGCTAGTACTATTGTTGTTTCGACATTGATGTCATTTATAACTGTGCCAATAGTAGTATTCTTTGCTTTAAAATACTTTAATTAATATATATCCTATTAATAGATGAAGGCTATTACTTTTAATCTATTGGCCTGGATAATGCTTCCAATTATGGATGGATTTGCAAAATATCTAAGTGCTGATCTTCCAGTCTTACAAATTACTTGGGCAAGATATTTTTTTACCGTTGCATTTACTTTTCCAATTATGTTCCTATTTTTTAGAAAAAATCTTGTGTGGACTGATAAACCAAAATTACAAATTACAAGAGGAATAATTCTTTTAACAGCTAATATTTGTTTCTTTTATGCAATTTCGATAATTTCTTTAGCTAAAGCACTAACTTTGGCTTTTGTTGCTCCTTTAATTGTAACTGCTTTTTCTCCAATTTTTTTAGGTGAGAGGGTTGGATTTAAGAGATGGTCTGCAGTTATTATAGGATTTATAGGTTCATTAGTAGTCATAAGACCTGGTTTCGTTGAAATAAATTTAGCAAGTATTGCTGCGCTTGGGACAGGTGTAATGTATGGGTTTTATTTAATTATTACTCGTAAATTGAGTACGTCAGACAACCCTTTATTAACTTTATTATTAACTGGTGTAGTAGGGGCCATAATCATATCTTTTGTGATGCCATTTGTTTGGGTTAAACCTAATTTTAATCAGTGGTCTATCATGGCTGCAATAGGTATTTTTGCATGTTTAGGCCATTTTTTTTTAATATTGTCTCTTAAATACGCTCATGCCTCTAAATTAGCTCCATTTAGTTACTTTGAAATTATTACAAACATAATTATAGGTTATTATTTCTTTAGTGATTTCCCCGATAATTGGACTTTCTTAGGTTTATTTATTATTGTATTAAGTGGTATCTATATCTCAAGAAGAGAGATCTTAGTAAAAAATTAAAATAATAGGTATTATTTATTTACTATTATCTAAAGTATTACATTAAGTATAAATTCTAAACTATTGTTTTTATTGTATTTTATTAATAATATAAATAATATAATTTTTGAATATTTTGGATTATTTAATGCTAAAATTTCCTTGATTTACTGAGTAAGAGCATTTTAAAATAGGGGCTTTTTCCGATTGTGGTAATGAAAATTTCCTAAAATTGGGGAGTCTAAAAGCATTGATATAGTTAAATAGTAGAGCGATGCACTAATTGAATATACCATTTAAACGCCCGTAGAGGGGTCTATTTTAAGTATAGGCTAATATATGGTACAACTAAAGGGTGAATTATGTTATTTAGAAAGAATTCTTGAAAAAAGGAAAAAAAAGGTTGATTTTACTTACTTTTTTAACTTAAAAAAGGTTTAAAATAGCGCTAAATAGATACTTTTTCAGATCTAAGTAATTTGAGCTTTTGCTTGATTCCACCTTTCCCAGAATAACCTCCAAGACCTCCATCAGACCTAATCACTCTATGACAGGGTATTTTTGGAGCATATGGGTTTTTTGCACAAGCATTTGCGACTGCACGGGCTGCTTTAGGTTTTTTAATTGCAATTGCTACTTGTTTATATGTTTTCACGCTGCCTTTAGGGATAGTAATTAGGTATTTCCAAACTCTTAGTTGAAATTTTGTTCCAAGTAGGGATCTCATAAAAAAAACCCTGATTCTTTACACTTTTTACGGTGCAAAGATCAGAATTTTATGGCTCGTCGTTTTATGCGCTACCGCCGAACCGACCACCCTGTATGTTTAGCGCTGCTTTACAGGGTTTTCTGCCCTCCAGACTTAAACCTCTCGGCCTTTCTCTGGCTGGCCAGTTAAGAGTTGCCTCTTAAGTTATAATTACATTACCAGACAGTAATTGAAATTGTTATCACTAAATAGTTGTTTTTCATAATTAAATGATTTTTCTGTGAATTTCGGGGATAACTCCTATTTTGTAAGCAATATTAGGTAACTTACAAAAAATATAACAGCCATACTTGATAGAAATATTGTATTTATACTTTTGCCAGTATTTTTATACTGAATAACACTTAAAATAATAAATCCAATTGAACTTATCAAAAACCATACCGCAGGTATTTCTCCATCAATTGAACCCATATATTTTAATTTAAACTATTGACATTAAAAATCACTTGATATATTACTAATGATAATTAATTGTTATCAATAGTAATTATATGAATGAACTGACAACAGACCTAAAATCGCTTCATGAGGCAACTTTAAATAATCTCAAAAGCTCTAAAGCAAATAATACTCTAAGAGCTTATAAGTCGGACTTTAAAGACTTTGGAGCTTTTTGTGCAAAACATAGATTAAATTCATTACCAACAGAGCCGAAAATAGTTTCATTGTACCTTACCCATCTCTCTAAAAACTCAAAAATAAGCACTTTAAGACGAAGATTAGTATCAATAAGCATGGTTCATAGGCTTAAAGGGCATTATCTAGACACTAAACATCCAATCATCGTTGAAAATTTAATGGGAATAAGAAGGGTCAAAGGAAGTATTCAGAAAGGTAAAAAACCTATATTAATCAATCATTTAAAATTAATTATTAATGTAATAAATGAACAAAAAACTGAAGAAATAAAAAGACTTAGAGACAAATCAATAATCTTAATTGGCTTTGGAGGAGGCTTTAGAAGAACAGAGCTCATTTCAATTGATCATGAGGATTTAGAATTTGTTCCTGAGGGTCTAAAAATCACTATTAAAAAATCAAAAACTGACCAATTCGGAGAAGGGATGACTAAAGGACTACCCTACTTTGATAATGAAATTTACTGTCCTGTTTCAAATCTAAAAAAATGGTTGGAAATTTCTAAAATTAAGTCTGGACCTATTTTTAGAAGATTTTCTAAGGGTTTATCATTAACGGACAAAAGATTAACTGACCAATCTGTAGTTTTATTAATGAAAGAGTATTTAAGGTTAGCAGGAATCGAAAACAAAAATTTTGCAGGTCATAGTTTAAGGTCAGGTTTTGCAACAGTAGCTGCTGAGTCTGGGGCTGATGAAAGAAGTATTATGGCAATGACAGGCCATAAAACAACACAAATGGTTAGAAGATATATTAGAGAAGCAAATATATTCAAAAATAATGCTCTTAGTAAAATTAAAATTTAAGCTTAGAAAAGTAATAGGAAAAAATATTAAACTTTTTATTATAGAATATTTCAAATAATTCTTTTTTGTATTCTTTGAAGTTCCATTTTCCTTTAATCACAGCTGTACAAATATAGGGATATACAGAACTATCGTAGTGAAATTTCCCTCTTTTTTTATCTATATTTGAGTCAAACGAACAAAGTGAAACTAGATCTGCAAGATATTTTTTTGAAGTATTGGCTTCAAATTCCCAAATGTTATCGCCTGGAACTGTCTTATAAATATATTTAAGAGTTTTAACCTTAATAACTGTTGGTTGAATTGAAAATAATTGTTTATCAGGATTTTTAAATAACTTTTCATGCAAATTTGACTTATCTAAATTTTCAAAAGCTCTAACTAATTTAATTAATTCACATTTTTCATTTTTAATTAATTTTATATACTCATTTATTATTGTAAAATTAGGTTCTTTATATAAAAACATATCCTCGTGACAAAAGAGGACAATTTCATTATCATCGATATCGTTTAAACAGGAAAGAATTCTATTTTTGTAGGTCAGTTCGTCATTGTATTTAATCACAAGATAATCATCTCTAAATGATGAATTTGAATTTAATAAACAAATCTTTTCAAAACCATGTAAAAATTTATCAGTTTGTTGATGCCAATATTTCCATACCCAGGAATAATCACTGTGAGTGTACACGAGTATTTTCATTTACTTCAAAATAATTTGAAATTTTTGCCTACAGAAATATTTATAAAATATTCAGTAATACGTTTTTCATTAAATAATTGGAAATATTTTTTTTGACCATTCTTAGCTATTTTTTTCCGAAGCTTATCATTTATTGAATAAAAGATTATTTTATCAGCTAAATCATTAATGTTATTGTAGAAAACTATCTCTTTGGAATTAAAAAAATGATCCATTTGTACTTTTTTATCAATAAAAGTTAGCAAACCATTACCCATAATTGATGCAATTCTATTGCTGGAGTAATATTTCGTTGGTTTTCCCCTGCTAAGATTTAGGCCCATTTTAGAATTAATTAGGGAACGAAAAAAATTATTTCCCCAAATTGGCTGTTTGTTCGCGAAACCATAAAAGTCATATTTAATGTTAGGTATCTTTTTTACTAAATTATTTAAAAAGATAATACGATCATCCTCAATTCCCTCTTTTAAAGTCGCCCTATTTACTCCATGACTCATTGCGTAAAAAAGATCTTTTTGTGGTCTTAAATTATATACATCAAAAAATTCAATATTTTTATCAACTGGCACAAAGAAAAAATGAAAATTATCGATATTTATATTCTGTTTCTTTAATTCACTTGGATTAGTAGTTATAAAATTATGATCAACTAATTTTGAATATTTTTGAATATTTTCAATATTATTTTTTGAATAATTCAAACTTGGCATAACAGGATCCTCATTCCATTGCGAAATAATCAGATTTTTATTTAATGATTTAAGAGTATCTATAGTTTCGCTATCAATATTTCTAGTGTGCCCAAAAAATAGGAGATCTGGATTATAATTCTTAAAAGATTCAATTAGATATTTCTGAAAAGAACTTTTGACAGGTATAAATGAAAATGTTCTGTTATTTTTTATATAGTCCCTATCACTAATTTCGAGAACATCATGGCCATTTCTTATGAATCCATTTGTAAATTTTTTTCCTAAAGAAATATTATAAAGTCTATGATCTAATTTTTGACCTTGATTATAAATGTTAAGTATTTTTAATTTATTTTTTATAAAGTTAAAATTACTATATGGTAGACATTCTTGTCTAATTTTATCGATAAGTTTTGTATTCTCAGAAATAATATGTTCAACATTAAAAAAAGAATTTTTTTGAATTATTTTTCTTCTTTTTTTATCTTTTATTAAAAATTTTATTTGTTTATACAGACTATTATCATCAAGATTTTTTAGTATGATAGCTTGCTTCGTAGTTTCAGGTAATCCTCCTTTATTAGAAATTATAGTTGCACACCCTCTTGAGGTTGCCTCTAAAGCTGTCCTACCAAAAGGTTCCTCCCATTTAGAAGGCACTACAGATATTGATGATTTATTCAACAGATTAAGAACCTTTGAATGTTTTATAAAACCTAGCTCAAAATGATTAGGATGTTTTATAAATATTTTTCTTCTATCTTCATCACCTAAAGAAAAAGCTTTCCATTCTGGGAACTCATCTAATATTTTTATAATAGATTTTGAAAATATATCATAACCCTTTGACTCATTAAGCTTTCCCACAAAGGTAATGTAATTTTTTTTTCTAGTAATTTTTTTTTTAGGATTTATACTTGGATAAACAATTTCAGTTTTGGTTCTTAATTTATCATCTAAATTTATAAAAAATCTTTTTTGTGTCCATTCACTAACAAAAATAATCTTTTCTACATTAGAAATTATATTGAGTCTTTCTTTAATTGTTTTTGATCCTTTCATTGATAATGGATCGTTATGAAAATAGATTATGTATCTAGAATTAATACTTTTAATGATCTCTTTTAAGATGAGAGGCCTGTTATGTATTTCGATTAAATCATAATTTTGATTTTTAAATTTCTTAATTAGTTTTTTTGAATATTCTTTTGTAGCACTTTTTAATTTTGAACTAATATTATTCAAATTAATATTAATATAATTTTTTGATAAAAAGTCTTTATATTTAGTATGACCAAAAATATAATTTGTTTTTTTAAATTTTGATCTTTTATAGAATTCACTCACCCATAAAGAAGCTGCAGAGGCTTTTGCGAAAGTATAATTTTCTTTATATGGTAGAACTGTAGCAATTTTAATATTTTTTTTTTTCATAAGTACTAATTAGTAATAATCGTCTTAGCCTATCATTCTTTAATTTATACTCATAAGAAAGTGCTGATGACTTATTTTTGAAACCTTTTTTATAAACCAATTCCCACTTATATCCCTTTGTAGTTTTAGCCCCTTTATTTTCATTATGTTTAGCTAATCTATTTTTTATATTATTTGTGAAACCGACATAAGACTTATTTTTAAACCCTTTTATGGTTTTTATAAGATAAACATAAAAAAGCATATAAAATCACTCAATTTTGGCGGTCCCTAGGGGAATCGAACCCCTCTTTCGAGGATGAAAACCACGTGTCCTAACCGATAGACGAAGGGACCAAAAAAAAAAGATTTTTTATTGTATAATTTAACATTTATCAAGTGTTTATAATATAAATTCTTTAAATTAATTGTTTGGTTTTTATTATTTTTTTTAATCCAGAAGATTTATGAGTAATGAGTGTCTCAGAAACAAATTCATCATTGATTATTTCAATACCTGAAACAATATCTCCAGATGTAATTCCGGTGGCACAAAATATACTATCACCTTTTACAATTTCATTTAGTTGATATTTTTTGTCAAAATCCTCAATACCCATTTTTTTTGCTCTTTCTTTATCTTTGTTTGATTTAAATAAAAATCTTCCTTGGAAATTACAGTTATATGCATCTAATGCTGTAGCAGCTAAAACACCCTCTGGTCCTCCACCAATTCCTAAAAAAATATCTACTGAGTACTTTTTATCAATTACCATTAGTGCTCCAGCAATATCACCATCAGTTATTAACTTTAATTGAACCCTCAATTTTTTTAATTCATCTATAATTGCTTTGTGTCTCGGTCGATCTAAGATACAAGCGGTCAAATCCTCTGGTCTCTTATTCTTAAATTCCGATAAATTAAAGATATTTTTTTTTACTGAATAATCTAGGTCTACAACATCAGGTTCCGAAAAGTTAACAGATAACTTATCCATGTATGTCTCAGGAGCATTAAAAAGATTAGATTTGTTAGAGACAGCAATTACTGATAGAGCCCCAGATAAATTATTAGCAACAAAATTAGTTCCCTCTAATGGATCTACAGCTATATCCAATTCCGGTCCATTTTTATTACCAACTTTTTCACCGATATAAAGCATAGGTGCTTTGTCTAATTCACCCTCACCTATTACAATTTCTCCATTCATGTCGATTTTGTTTAATTCATTTCTCATTGCGTCAACCGCTGCTTTATCAGCTGCTATTTTATCTTTTTTTCCTATTAAGTGGTATGAAGATAAAGCAGCTCTTTTTGAAACCTCTAAAAAAAGTTTTTCAAATTTTTTATCTAAATACATTAGCTAACAGTTTCTAAAGATGTATTTTTTTCTAATTTAGCCTCAAATTCTCTTAATCGTTTCCACACAGATATTAATTCAACAATTATTGGCCAACTTCTTACTAAATATTGAAGTGAAGTTTCAACTCTTCCAAAAGCTCTTATTATTTGTTGAACAAATCCTAATGTAATTGCGCCAGTTACGATTGTTGGTGCTAAAGCTAAGTAAGGAACTATTACCATCCCCTGTAAATAACTCCATTTTACTGCATTAAAATAGAGATAATGAAAATACATTTTATAATGTATCTTTCGAACTCCTCCATAAAGATCAGTTATTTTTTCAGGTTTTGCACTTTCTTTAAAATCCTCACCTAAGACAAGTTCTTTTCTATAAGCAGCCTCTTCTTTTTGTATGTCATACTCTATTCCAGGTAATTTTATACCAACACTTGCTAATAAAATAGTGCCACCCAAAGCAGATAGTATAGCGACCCAAACTAAAGCATGTTCAACTTCACCGACCCAAGGTAATACCGTGATGCTTTTGGAAAGGCCCCATAATATAGGAGTGAATGCTATAAGTGTCATTAAACTTCTTAACAGTTCTGCACCTAAGCCTTCCATAATTCTGGCAAATTTAAGAGTGTCTTCTTGAACTCTTTGAGAAGCACCTTCTATAGATGAAGCGTCGTCCCATTTATCATGATAGAAGTCGGCCATTGCTGTCCTCCATCTAAAAGTCCAATGACTTGTAAAATAGTCGCTAAAAATAACTACAAGTATGTAAACAGCGGCAATTTTAGCAAATGTAAAAAGATAATTGATAAATTCTTTTTCTGAAACTGAATTAGGCTCTGTTAAAGCTTTTTGCAAAGTGTCGTAAAATTCACCAAACCATTCATTAATTCTTACATCTAATTGTACTTGGTACCATGTAGCCAGCAGTATTAATATAGTACCACCTATACTCCAAGGAAACCATTTTTTTTGACTAAAAAATTTGAACATTTATTTTAAAAAATTATCTGCATAAGATTTTTTTACAATCTTTCTTTTTTTTGGCTCAATAAGCTCATAATCAATACTCTTTTTTTTTGCGTAATTGATAGCACTTTCCTTTGTTGAAAATTCTAATTTCAATTCACTTAAAGTATCTGATGAACTCTCCCAACCCATTAAAGGATTCTTAGAGGGATCTTTTGTTTCATATTCTAAAATCCATTTTACTGATTTAGCTAGTCCTGACTGCATTGCACTTTTGTTTGGTATGTAAATTTTTGCTTTTTTCATAATTGATGGTCGGAGTGGCAGGATTTGAACCTGCGACCCTCTGGTCCCAAACCAGATGCGCTACCAGGCTGCGCTACACTCCGAATGATGTACTAATACAGTAGTTATCAATATTTTCAATGGATAAAGCTGCCAAATATGAAGAATTTTAATCAAAATCTGATATAAAAAGATACATGATAATTTCATGCCCCGCTTGTAAAAAAAAATTTGAAATTGGTGCAAATTTAATAACTTCAGAGGGTCGTAATTTACAATGTGGATCTTGTTTAAATGTCTGGTTTTATAAACCTGAAAAAGACATTTTAGATTTAAAGATCAAAGACAATACGACAGATCTAGATAAGGATGATAATGAAATTATCAATGAAGAAAATATAGAAAAAGAAATATCTATAATCAAAAAAAATAATAATGAAAATCTAAAAGATAAAGCTTTAGTAAAATATGAGAAAAAAACAAAGTTAAAATTTTTTAATTTTATAGGTTATTTTTTTGTATTAATCATATCATTTGTCGCAATATTGATCATTTTAGATACATTTCAGCCCTTGCTACTTAAAATATTTCCAAATCTTGAATTAATTTTATTTAATTTTTATGAAATTTTATTAGATATATTCCTTTTTATAAAAGATTTAATTAAATAAGATGATTAATTACATTTCAAAACCTTTTAAATGGTTTTTTAAATTAGAAGCAGCAAGTGGTTTAGTTTTGTTATTTGCTGCGGTAATTGCCTTATTTATAAGTAATTCAAATTTATCAGAAACATACTTCTCTACTTTGGAAAAATATATTTTTTTAGGAATTAACAATTTTGGAATTAAATTAAGTGTCTTACATTGGATTAATGACGCTTTAATGGCTATATTCTTTTTTTTTGTTACTTTAGAAATAAAGAGAGAATTTTTACAAGGAGAACTTTCCAATATTAAGCAAGCTTTGCTTCCTATTATTGCTGCAGTTGGAGGTATGCTTGTTCCTGCATTATTTTATGTTTTTATAAACTTTGGTGATAGTGAAACTCTGAATGGTTGGGCCATCCCTTCAGCTACAGATATAGCTTTTTCTCTTGGTGTTCTATCTTTATTGGGAAAAAGAGTTCCATTGTCACTAAAAGTTTTTTTGACAGCTCTTGCTATAATTGATGATTTAGGTGCAATAGTGATTATTGCTTTATTTTACTCTGGAGACCTGAGTGTAAAATACTTAAGCTTAATGCTCTTAGCTTTTTTGGTTTTATTAATTATAAATAAATTTAATATTAAAAAGTTTTTACCATACTTGATAATAGGAATTTTTCTATGGGATTTTACTCATAATTCTGGAATACACGCAACAATCGCAGGGGTATTATTAGCAATGACTATACCTCACAGAAAAAAAGAAAAAGATTTTTCTCTACTAATTAAAGTTGAACATGCAATTAGTCCCTATGTTGCCTTTGGTATAATGCCTTTATTTGCATTTGCTAACGCAGGTGTTTCGCTGGAAGGCCTATCCATAAACTCATTACTGGATAAAGTTCCTCTTGGAATATTGTTAGGATTATTTGTTGGAAAACAACTTGGGGTCTTTGTCTTTTCTTATGTTGCTATTAAAACAAAAATAGCACAGATGCCAAATAACTCCAATTGGTATAATTTTTATGGGGTTGGTGTATTGACAGGAATTGGTTTTACAATGAGTTTATTTGTCGGAAATTTAGCTTTTGTAGAAAATATGCAGTATATGGATGGTGTAAAAATAGGAGTTCTAACTGGATCACTTTTGTCTACTTTATTTGGTTATTTTTTAATATTACTAACGCCTAATAGATGAAAAAAAAATTATTAGTAGGTTTAACAATAATTATGTTTTTTTTTAAGAATGCATCTGCTGGAAATTATGAAAAAGTTTTTTATGACTTTAAAATAGAAAGTATTACAGGTGAGATTATCGATTTAAATCAATATAAAAATAAAGTCATCTTAATTGTTAACACAGCAAGCTATTGTGGTTTTACGAAACAATATGCTGAATTACAAGAGCTTTGGAATAAATATAAGTCTAAGGGTTTAATTGTTCTTGGTGTGCCCTCTAATTCATTTAATCAGGAAAAAGATGATAATAAAGATATAAAGAAATTTTGTGAAGTTAATTTTAATATAAATTTTCCATTATCAAGTATAACAGATGTTAAAGGGGAAAATGTTCACGAAATATTTAAATGGGCAGCTGATAACCACGGTAAATCAGCCATACCTAAATGGAACTTCTACAAAATTTTAATAAACAAAGAAGGTAAAGTTGAGGATACTTATTCATCATTTACTAAACCAATGTCAAATAAAATAATAAAGAAAATAGAAAGTATTCTATAATTTCAACAAAAGACCATCGTGAGCAGGAACAACATTTTTAGGTAAAATTTTTTTAAGTTCACTGTAGTCCAAAATAGGAGATAGATTTGTTAAAATAGCTTTTTGTGGTGCAAATTTATTTATCATTAATAATGATTTTTCTAAATTAAAATGTGACGGATGGTAATTATACCACAAACAATCAATAATTAGATATTTTAATTTACGAAAATATTTATAATCTTTTTCATAAATTTCACTTACATCACTTATATAGGCTATCTTCTTATTGATTATAAAACAATTTGATTTTACATTACCATGATCAACAATAATTGATCTAATATTTACTTTCTTGTTATTGTTTCTAAAAAAAAAATTCTTTGTTAACTTGTTTAGCTTAAGCGTAGCAGGATATTCTTTTGAATAACTATTAAAAATATAGGAAAAACTTTTTTTTAAATATTTTGAAGTAATCTGGTCTGCATAAACATTTATTTGTTTTTTACTACTAATATAAAAAGATCTTAAATCGTTAATGCCGTGTGTTTGATCTCCATGCATATGAGAATAAAAAACTTTATCGATTTTCTTAATATTATGTCTTAATAACTGTTGACGTAAATCAGGAGATGTATCAAATAAAATATTTTGGTTAGAAGTTTTTAATAAAGCAGAACATCTTGTTCTGTAGTTTTTTTTATTTTTTGGATCACAATTCCCAAAAAAACCATCGGGTCGAGGAACTCCCATTGAACTACCACATCCAAGAATTATAAATTTCATATTAAACTATTTAAAAAAAAGATTATCAAAATTTTCAGTGGTTATTTTGTCAAGTTTTGATTTCTCTATAGCTTTAATTTCTGCAAGTTTTTTAGATGTAAAATTAATAAAAGAAGGTTCATTTTTTTTTCCCCGATTAGGAACTGGGGCTAAAAAAGGACTATCTGTTTCAATCAAAATTCTATCTAAAGGTAAAAATTTAAATGTTTTTTGTAATTCTTTAGAATTTTTAAATGTTATAATACCACTTGCTGAAAAATACGTATTTAGATTAAGTAAATCTTCTGCAAATTTTTGTGAACCAGTGAAACAGTGCATTAAGATCTTAAGTTCTGTATCTTTGTATTCATTTAAAATATCGAAGGTATTTTCCTCTGCATTTCTAGAATGAACAATCAACGGAAGATTATTTTCTATAGCAGCGTTTATATGAATCTTAAAACTTTCAATTTGTTTTTTTCTGTCAGAGTTATCATAATAATAATCAAGACCTGTTTCACCTATACCAATAATTTTCTTATTTTCCCTTAAATTTTTGTTAAAAAATCCGGAGACGACCATATTTTTATCTACTTCGTGAGGATGAATTCCAATAGAACCATAAATTATGTCGTCTTTCTTTACTATTTCTTTAACTCTTGAAAAACTCTCTATAGATGTTGATATTGTTAGTATCTTTTCAATGCCAACATCTTTTGATCTTTGAATAATATCATCCAAGTTACTTAATAAAGGCTCATGGTCTAAATGGCAGTGTGAGTCAATCATTTTTTTTTTCTATTTTATTGAAAAGAATGTTTATCTTATTAATTGAATTTCCTTGTTTTAAAAAAGTATTATCTCCTATTGATGTAAAATCAATATCTTTTTCAGTTAAGTTAAAAATCTTCAAAGCTTTTAAAGATGATTGAGGTATAATTGGATAAAGCAAGTAGCTTACCTTTCTTACTATCTCAAGTGTCGAGTATACAATTGTATTCAATCTTAAAGGGTTGTCTTTTTTTTTCCATGGTTCTTGGTCATTAAAATATTTATTCGCTTCAAATAAAGAACTAATTATGTAATCAATATAAAAATTGATATTTTGATTATCAATTTCAAGTCTAATTTTACTTAGATTTTCTTTATATTTATCTAAAATATCTAAGTCGTCTTTTTCAAAATTAATTTTTTCTGGAATTTTACCTGAACAATTTTTAATTGTGAAAGAAATAACACGTTGACATAAATTACCAAAATTATTAGCCAAATCACTATTTATACAATCCTCCAATTTATCTTGGGATATATTACCATCGTTTCCAAAAGAAACTTCTTTTATAAGATAGTATCTTAATGGGTCTAGACCATATTGATCTATAATTTCAATTGGATCTAAAATATTTCCTTTTGATTTTGACATTTTTTCCTCGTTAGAAAGTATCCATCCATGACCAAATACTTTTTTTGGTGGAGTTATTTTGGCTGCAAGTAAAAAAGCCGGCCAATAGATTGCATGAAATCTTAATATATCTTTGCCAATTAAATGTATACTTGCTGGCCAAAATTTTTTGAATAATTCATCGTCTACATGAGGATAATTTAATGCACTCATATAATTTGTAAGAGCATCTAACCATACATAAATCACATGCTTGTCATCATGAGGCACTTTTATACCCCAAGAAAAACTTTTTCTACTTACAGATAAATCTTTCAAACCACTTTTAACGAAACTGATTACTTCATTTTTACGAGATTTAGGGGATATAAAGTCTGGATTATCTTTGTAAAATTTTAATAATGGTTTTTCCCATTTTGAAAGTTTAAAAAAATACGATTCCTCGTCGACCCACTCTACTAAAGATTTAGATGAAATCGCTACTTTTGTATTATCTAAATCTTCAATTTCATCATCATTATAAAAAGCTTCATCAGAAACTGAATACCAACCCGAATACTTTGATAAATAAATATCTCCATTTTTTTTTAATTCATTCCATAAGAATTGAACTGACTTCTTATGACGATCTTCTGTTGTTCTTATAAAATCGTTATTTGTTAGATTTAAAGTTTTTGATAAATCTTTAAATGTTTTGCTTAATTCATCACAAAATTCTAAGGTTTTAACTCCTTTTTTTTCAGCCGCTCTTTGTATTTTTAATCCGTGTTCATCAGTACCAGTAAGAAAATGAACATTAAAGCCGTCCATTCTTTTAAATCTAGCGAAAAAATCTGCTATTATACTTGAATATGCGTGACCCATATGGGGTTTTGCAGACGGATAATAAATTGGAGTGGTAATATAAAAATTTTTAGCCATTTAAAATTTTATCATTTAATTCTATAAAAAAAGACTCCTCATCAAGGTTAAATTTATTAATTTTTTCTATTTTCTTAACAAAATAATTATAGTAGTCCATATTAAATAATATTGATTTTTTTTTTAACAAACACTCGATTATTTCATAGAAAATATATCTTAGGTCTTTTTGTTTTTTGATATGGTTATTTTGAATTAAGATATTAATGAAATCTTTTAATTCAATATTCTTTAAATTTATATTATTTTCATCACAAAAATCTATCATTTTATAAATATTACCTGGAGAAAAATAATAATTCATAAAATCACTATTAACTGAATCATGAATGTCTTCATCAATTAATTTATTTATTACAAAAATAGATTCTTTATTAGTTAAATTAATGTTAAATTTTATAAATCTAGAGGTTAATGTAGATAATAAAGTTTTTTGATTTTGAATAAGTATAAAGTAGATATTGTCGTTCGGTTCTTCGATCTCTTTTAATAAAACGTTTATACTATTTTTATTGAGGTACTCACTATTGTCTATCAAAACAAATTTAGGTTTATTGTTAAGTGATGATTTATTTAAATCTTGTATTATATTTCTAATCTGATCAATATTAATATTTTTTTTATCTGCTTGTATATCTATTAAAAAAAAATTTGGACTCGATCCATTGTTAATTAATTTAAAAGATCTATTCTTTTCATCAATTTTAAAATGATCAATGTCATAAGGAAAATCCTCATTTTTTGAGAGAACAAAATTTATTAAGTGATAAGCTAATGTGGATTTACCAATCCCCTTCTGTCCTTTTAACAAAATTTTATTTGGAAGTTTATCATCTTGATACAAAAAAATAAGTTTTTTTAATATATTTCCATGAATAAGTAATTCTAGTTGATTTGAAGGATTTAATTTCATCTAATAAGATCATTAATCTTTCTAATTATAATTTCTTTATTTTTTTTTAATTCTAGATTTGAGTCAACTATTAAGTGTTTATTCTTTTTTTTTTTAACAATTTTTAAGAAACCTTTTTGTACTTTCTCATAAAATTTACTGCTAAATTTATCATATCTATTCAGTTTATTTCTTTTTCTTAATCTTGTTAACATATTTTTGTTATTTACAATGTTTAAAAAAGTAAAATCAATTTTAAAATTATTTAGAATCACACTGTGAATTTTTTTAATTAGATTTAAGTCAACACCAAATCCAAAATGTTGATAAGCTATAGTAGAGTCAGTAAATCTATCAATAAGTATAATCTTTTTTTTATGAAATTTTTTTAATTTTTGTATATTTTCACTCCTCGAGGCTGAATATAAAAATAAATCAGTATTTCGGTTAAAATTTAATTTTTTATTAAGAATTAATTTTCTAATAATCTCTGAATTTTTACAACCACCAGGTTCTCTTAAATATATATATGGAATTTTTTTTTTTTTTAAAAAATTACATACATTTTTAATATGAAGAGATTTTCCACTACATTCAATTCCTTCAAAAACAATAACTGGCTTATTAGACATCACCCCAAATCAAATAATTTATTGACTTCATAAGTCTTGAAAACATATTAACTTTTTTAACATCATTAGCTGCTAGCAAATCATATTCTCCAATTATATTTTCATTATAAGAAATATTTAATTTTCCAATGATTTGATTTTTTTTAATTGGTGCCTCAACTGGTCCCTTGTAGTTAATTGATACTTTTAGTAATCTTTTTTGTGCTTTTTTTATAGTTTTATATATATCTTCATTTACATATACATTTACTTGTTTTTCTTTTCCCAACCATACATCAATTTTGTCTAAGGATTTTTTTGCTTTTGCTATTTCGATGAGATCAAAATTTGTAATGCCATAAGTTAACAACTTAGTACTCTCTCTAGATCTACTATTTTTAGTTTCAAATCCACTCCCAACAGCTATTAATCTTCGACCATTTTTTTCTAATGATGAAGCTAGAGAATATTTTTCAACTGCCAAGTACCCAGTTTTGATTCCATCCGCTCCAAGGTTTTTATAAAGAAGTGGATTACGATTTCCCTGTGTTATAGGATCACCACCTGTTCTATCCCAAGTAAATTCTGTTTCACTAAATAGTTTATAATATTCAGGGTGTTCTTTGATAAGATAATTAGACATTTTAAGAATATCCCTAACGGTCGAATAATTGTCTGGATCATTAATTCCTGATGAGTTAGTAAAATTTGTATTTTCCATACCTAATTCTTTCGCTTTCATTGTCATCAGAATTGCAAATTCCTCTTCGGTTCCCGCAATACCTTCAGCTAAAGCAATGCATGCATCGTTTCCAGAAGCAACAATAATACCTCTAAGTAAATTTTCTACAGTGACTTCATCACCAACCATTATGAACATCGAGGAGTATCCAGCAGTAGATAGTCTCCATGCTTTTTCCGATATTATAAATTTATCCTCTAAACTTAAATCACCTGACTTAATTAAATCAAATGCAATTATAGATGTCATAATTTTAGTCATTGAAGCTGGATAAATTGATCTGTCAGGATCTTTTTCATAAAGAATCTCACCAGACAAAAAATCTTGTAAGATAGCAGTTCTAGCCTTTATTTGTATATTTGCATTTAAGTAACTTGAAAAAAACAATATTGTTAAATTAATTATAAAAATCTTCTTAAACATTATTTAGTATTTCTAAATTTTCAAAATTTATCAAGCCAAGTTTTTCATAGGACTCTTTTAGACTTTTTATATCATTAAAGGGGCCTATTAGTACTCTAAATTTTGTTTTTGAAAGTTGTTGTATTCTAGAATTTTTTATATTTGTTTCAGTTTTAATTCGTGAAATCATCGACTTTGCTGAACTTTTATAATAAAAGTCAGCTATTTTTATTGAATAGGAAAATTTAAGCTTTGTATTTTTTTTTTTCTTTTTAGGTGTTGAATTAAGATCCTTTATTTGAATACCGTCAACAGGTGCTTTTTCAGCAACTTTTTTTTCTTCTTCAAATGTCTTACTTTTTTTTGCAATAAAAGCAGAATTTCTTGAGACTAATATAATTTCCAGAAGCGGTTCATTAAAATCAAGATCCAAATCTTCAGCTATTCTTTTAGATATAACAGAATTATAAAAATCTGAAAATTTTTGGTTATTAGATTTCACTTCTGCAATCAAAGACTTACCATTTTTTGGATTTGTAATTTTAACAGTTGATTTTCTTTTTAACGACTTATGATAAATCATTAATGATCTATCATCTAATTTTTTTATTTTATCTAAACTCTCGTCAAAAATTAAAGCAAATCCACTATTAGAGTATTTTTTTTCTAATATTATCTTAGTCTTATCTAATTCTTTGGGAATTTGAACACAACCAATTAAAAAAAAAGAGAATAATACAAGTAAAATTTTATAATTCATTTTTAAATTTATCTTTTAAAGTACAAACAGCTAAAGCAAATCTTAGAGATCTGTTCCATTGAAGAATTATTTCATAATTATCAAATACAATATATGCAGGGTTTAAAGTATCTGCTCCTGGAATAATATCTTTATCAGGAGTAATTATTGCAACATTATAGTTAGATTTTAAAAAACCTAATTCATCATAATTTTCTATATATCTTTTAAAAAAACTTAATCTTTTTTTGTTATGAAGTTTTTTAGCAGATACATTTAAATATTTTTTTGGTGTGTCTTTTTTAAGTTTGATTCTGTAAAAGCAAGGAGAATTTTTTTTCCAACCTATTTTTTTAAGGTAATTTGCTGCAGACGCATAAGCATCATGAGAATTTTTTAAATTTATATAATTATCAGTATTAAAATCAATAGCATGATTTTTTATAGTTGAGGGCATAAACTGAAAAAAACCAAATGCTCCCGCCCATGAACCATATAAAGATTTATAATCTATTTGATTATCATCTATTAATTTAAGTAAAATTAGAAGTTCTTTAGTAAAAAACTCAGATCTTCGTTTATCGTAACTCAATGTCGCTAAAGAAGAAATAATATCCATCTTACCAACATAAGTTCCATAATTTGTTTCTATTCCCATTAATGATAATAAAAGTTCTTTTTCAACCTCAAACTTATTTTCAACAACATTAATTAACTCTTTATTATCTGAATAAAAGTTAACTCCCTTAGTCAATTTTTTTGAAGATGTTCTTTTTGAAATATAAGTCTTAGTATCCTCATAAAATTCAGGTTGATATCTATCATATTTTATTACATTGGACAAAAACCTAGCATCAGTCATTACGAGATCAAAAGTTTGCTCAGAAATATTATTGGCTAAGGCTCTTTGTTTAAAATTTTTTTTCCAATTTTCAAAGTTTTGAATTTCATTAGCAAAGGAATAGGAATGAAAAAAAAATCCTATAAAAAAAAGAATTTTAATTTTGTTCATATAAATCTTTTAAATATATAATTACAGCAATCCAAATGATAATAAAACTTAGAAATTTCACTAATGAAAAATCTTCCCCATAATAAAAATAACCTAAAATGAACTGTAAAGTTGGTGTAATATAAAAAATCATTCCAGTTGGACCCAAACCAATTAACTCAACACCTCTTACATGAAGGAATAAAGGAATCACAGTCATTGGGCCAGCTAAAAGCAGATACAGACTTAGTCCAGGGTTATTCAAATTAAAATCATTAAAATTGTTATTTGCGATGATGTAAAAAGCAACAATGGCAAATGGAAAGATATACAAGCTTTCAATTAATAATCCAATGTCAGTATCTATTTCAATTTTTTTTCTTACTAAGTTATAAAATGCCCAGCTAAAAGCTACGACAAGACCAACCCAAGGTAAAGATTTAAGATTAAAAATTAATATTATAATTGATAATAAAACTAAAAGAATTGAGAAAATTCTTTTTTTATTGAGTTTTTCTCTAAAAAAAATATATCCTAAAAGAACACTGATTATTGGCATAATAAAATATCCAAAACTTGCATCTATAATTCTTTCGGATGCTACGGCATAAATCCATATAGACCAATTAACAAAAATTAAAAAACCAGATAAAAATAATGCGATTAATTTTTTTTTATCTTTTATTTCCTTTAGAAACTTTTGCCATTTAGATAAAAAAGTTGTGGTAAAAAATAACATGACTGCAGTCCATAAACATCTATGTACAAATAACTCAATATGGCCAATAAAAGATACTGACTCAAAATATATAACTCCAATAAATCCCCACCAAAATGAACCTAGTGAGGTTAAAATCAAACCTTTATTAAAATTATTTTTCATACTAATTAAATGAACAAAATATCAAGACTAATTAGACTATTTTATAGTTGAATTAAATATTTTTAATTATAAAAGCTTTTACATGGAGAGATGGCTAAGCGGTTGAAAGCACCGGTCTTGAAATACCAAGAAACCCTCAAACACACTAAGACGTTTTACATACTTATTAAACCATTGCTTGCTTTTTAAAATTTAGCCTAACCAAAAAAAGCACTATTTCTATCTTTCGTAAGCTACGAAACTAGAGCGAAACTAGTACGCAGATTATTTATCTTTTATAGTCCAACCATTTTTTTCTAATGCTTTAATCAAATTTTTAAGCATCTCATCTCTTGATGTTCTTTTATCACCAATTTTTTCAAAGAATACAGGTTCTAGTCCCCTATCCTTTTTAGATTTAAAATAGTTTTTAATTGATTGTATTATTATTTTCATTTTTCTCCTTTAGCGTTGTGTTTAAAGTCCCAGCAAGTAGAGTTATTTTTCTAAATTAGGACTAGATATATCATATCATTAAATTTGACTTTTTCCACCTCTTCCCATTGACATAGACCAAGTCCTACAATTAGCTATTAATGAAAATTTTCGACCAGACAATTTTTCACGATCTACATGCATTATATTTAATGTCGATGCATTTAAAAATAAAACTTTGTATGGAAAATTTTTTTCAGATCCAGGTGTAATTGAATAACTATCATTTGTTTTAGGTTCTGTTGATAAATGAAATAATATTTTTGCTTTTGACAAATTTTCTTTAAATACTTTATAATCCTGAGAATATTTTTTTTCACCTTTCCAACTAACTTTAGGATAAATAAATATATCCCATGGCCTATCTATGACTAAAATAAAATCCTCAGGTATATTTTTATCCAAACCTTTAGCTTTGATGTAATTGTCATGCGCAGGTGTTGTTTTACACATTAAAATAGTAGGGTTTTTATTATAGTCGTGAAAAAAAAAATATATTACAGCGCCCACTAAAAACATTATGATTAAATGATTTTTTTTCATAAAACTATTTTATCAGTGGACCACCAGTGTACCAATATCTATTTTTTAAAGTCCTTATTTTTATATATGAAGATAATCGTTGTTATATTTATCAAAACCCATAATGATTTTTCATTTAGATAAATAGGTATAAGCGGGTTATATATGAGTGCAAAAAAACCAAAAATCCAAGGTTTCACATCATTCTTTTTTTTATAATAGTTATAAGCATAGTACACTGAGGATACACATACGATCGTTCTAGTTAACATATAAAATCCTATCGGGAGTGGAAATATAGAAATTGCTAAAATCCCTATAGGCACTATCCAAAATATATCTGTATCTTTTGTTTTCTTTCTTTGCTCTTTCATCTTCTTGTTTGAATAATCAAATGCCGTTAGTCCAAATTTTTCCATTTTTTTAAAGTTTTTGGTATTAAATATTAAACCTAAATACTTAGCGGAAACTCTTATCAAAAATTTAATTAATCTAATTATTGGTATTCCAATCATAATTATTGGAATGATTGATAGTGGATAGGTTATATAAGCAAATTTCTCATAACCATTAAAAATTAAAGCTAATCTTATTCCTGTTAAAAAAATTGAAAATACAATTGCAAAAAATATTAAAAAAAGACTTCCTCTATTAGTTAAAAACTTCATTAAAAAGACTTTATCAGTGGACCACCAGTGGGCAAATATTTATGTTTATATAAATAAAATATTACATTGATTTGTTATAGGATTTTATAGGATAACTAGAGCGAAACTAGAACGAAAGAGTAAATTTTTGAAATTATTCCATCTGTTTTTTAGTTGAATTTAAATATTTTACTTATAAAACCTTGCTAACGGAGAGATGGCTGAGCGGTTGAAAGCACCGGTCTTGAAAACCGGCAAAGGGGCAACTCTTTCCTGGGTTCGAATCCCAGTCTCTCCGCCATTATGATTATTAATATTCAAAATTTTTAAATAAGTTATTAATTTTATTATTTTCAAATTCCACATTAGTTTTTAAACCATTATAAAAATTATAAAGATTGTTATCATCTATTTCCAAGAGCTTTAATAATTCATTTAAGTCAGTTAAATCTAATTCATTTAAGTATTTATTGGTGAAAGCTCCTAATAGTTTATCCATTTCTTTGGTACCACGATAATTTGATCTGTAAATTATCTTTTTTTTTATTTGTTCTATATCAGTGGTCATTATAGGAATATAATATTAGTTTATGGATATTAAAAGAAATTATAAATATTTATTGTCTGATTTAAGCTCTCTAAGAGGTGTAGGAGTAAAGACAACAAATTTGTTAAAAAAGAAAAAAATAAGTACTATTTTTGATCTTTTATGGAAATTACCAAAATCTTTTACAGACCGAAGTTTATCATCAAAAATTAAAAATTTAAAAATAGATGAGGTACAAACTATAACTATTGTACCTCAGAAATATTCATTTCCTAGAGTAAGAAACTTACCCAATCGAGTTTTATGTAAAGATGAAACCGGTGAAATAGATTGTGTTTTCTTTAATAGTTATGAGGGATATATTAAAAAGATATTGCCTATCGGAAAAGAAATAACAATTAGTGGTAAAATTAAATATTTCAGGAACAAATATCAATTGACGAATCCAAAATATGTTTCAGAAGACTCTTCTATTATAAAGCAAAAACATAATAGTTATTCATTAACAGATGGTATAAGTGAAAAAGTTTATAATAAAATAATTTTACAAATAATTAAAAATTTGCCTAAAATTGATGAATGGCACTCAAAGAGTATATTAAAAAGGTTTGATAATATTGGATGGAATGACTCAATCAAAAAGTTACATGAACCTGAAAATATTGGTAAATTTAAAGAAAATTTTTATCAAAGACTCGCTTTTGACGAAATTTTTTCAACTTTTTTAGTAAACTCAGAAATTAGAAAAAAAATAAAGAAAATTAAAAAAACCAAAAAAAAATTTGATCTTAAAAAACAAAATGAAATAGTATCTAATCTAGAATTTTCATTAACCAGTGACCAAATTAAAACATTAAATGAGATTAATAATGATTTATGTTCAGATAATAAAATGTTTAGATTGCTTCAAGGAGATGTTGGTAGTGGTAAAACAATAGTAGCTTTGTTATCTGCAATCAATACTATTAATTCTGATTTTCAAGTAGCAGTCATGGCTCCTACTGAAATTTTGTCAAGACAACATTTCTTATTAGCAAAGAAAATATTTCCAAAAAATATTAAAGTTGAATTACTCTCTGGAAAATCAACTTACAAAAACAAAAAGATTATTTTAGATAAGCTATTAAAAAAAGAGATTGATATAATTTTCGGAACACATGCTTTATTTCAAAAAAAAGTAGAATTTAAAAAACTAGGATTAATAATAATTGACGAACAACATAAATTTGGGGTTAGTCAAAGAAAGAAATTATCTGACAAAGCTGGAAAAGATTGTGATGTTCTTTTAATGACAGCCACTCCAATTCCACGTACTTTAACAATGACTATATATGGAGATATGGATCTCTCAATTATACGAGAAAAGCCTAATAGTCGGAAACCTGTAAAAACTTATAGTAAACTTGAGAGTAAGATTGAAGATGTGATAAAATTCATTAAAAAAGAAATAAAACTTGGAAACCAAATTTTCTGGGTATGTCCATTAATAGAAGAATCAAAAAAAATTGATCACAGTTCAGCAATTAAAAAGTCTGAATATTTGAAAAAAATATTTCCTAATGAAGTTTATTTACTTCATGGAAAAACAACCAATGAAGACAAAGAGAAAATTTTAAACAAATTTTTAAGAAATGAATTTAAAATTTTAGTTTCGACTACTATCATTGAGGTTGGTATAGATTTTCCTAATGCAAATGTAATTATAATAGAAAATGCAAATAAGTTTGGTTTATCTCAATTACATCAACTTAGAGGTAGAGTTGGAAGAGGCAAAAAAGAATCTTCATGTATATTAATGTTTAAATCAAATTTGAGTGATAATGCTAAAAAAAGAATCAATATATTAAAAGACTCAAATGATGGATTTGAAATATCTGAGGAGGATATGAAGTTAAGAGGTTTTGGAGATATTCTTGGTTTTAAACAAAGTGGAATCAAAAGTTTTAAATTAGCAGATCCAATACATAATCATGACCTTTTTATTTTAGCAGAGAAAGAAATTAAAAGAATTGAAGATGAAAAAGAAGACATAGGGAAATTTAAACCATTAATTAAATTATATGATCGAGCAGATATAATAAATGATATTGCTTAATTTTTACCTGAGGACGTTCCAGCAGAAACAATAAATTTAGACGCTTCCTCAAAAGTCATATCTAGATAGATTACGTCCTCTATAGGAAACATTAATAAAAATCCGCTTGTAGGATTTGGGGTTGTTGGTACAAAAACATTAATTAATTTTTTATTAGTTTTTTTTGCCATTTCTCCAGTATTTTCTTTTGTTGCAAAACCTACAGCCCACACACCTTTTCTTGGATATTCAATTAAGACTACACTTTTTTTATCGTCATCTTTTTTTGAAAATGTTTCTGTCATTTGAACTATGGCAGAATAAATAGTTCTTAAAAATGGAATTCTTTTAAAAAGATCATCAATAAGTTTTAAAATTCGTTTTCCTAAAAACGATAAAGATAAACCTCCAACAATAGTTATGAAAATTAGTGAAATTAAAATTTCTATACCTGGAATTTCGAATGGTAAATAACTATTTGGGTTAATATTTTGAGGTAAAATTCTAGATGAAAGACCAATTAGAACTTTACTAAGGTATAATGTAAATCCTATCGGAATAAGAACAACTACACCAGTAATGAAATAGTTTCTTAAAAGTAAAGTTATTGACTTTTTCTTTTTGTTTTTTGACATAATTAATTAAAACTTGAATAAATAACAAAAATAATTGCAATTATAAATAACACTAATAAAATTTTGTTATTTAGATTCATGTGTAAATATAATATCAATGTTAAAGAAAAATGAATAGAAGAAAATTTTTATCATATGTTGGCTGTAGTTGTGGTGGTTTTATTCTTAATTCATGCGCAACAGCACCTATTACTGAAAGAAAACAGTTAAGTATAATTCCCGAAGCAAAATTAAATGCTCAAGCAGCAAAAATCTATGAAAAAGTTAAGAAAAAAGAAAAATTAAGCAAAGATACTAAAACACTCAATCTAATAAAAGATATTGGACAAAAGATGGAAGATTCGATTAGTGAATATTTTTATCAATCTAAATTAGATGATCCTACAAAATATTTTGATTGGGAATATATACTAATTGAAAATAAAAAAGTTAGAAATGCCTGGTGTATGCCAGGTGGAAAAATTGCAGTTTACACAGGCATATTAGATGTTACCAAAAATACAAATGGTCTGGCTGCAGTAATGGGACACGAAATTGCTCACGCAGTAGCCAAGCATTCCGTAGAAAGAGCAAGTAGAGGAACATTATTAAATGTTGGTACAAAAATTATAGATATTGCAAGTGGAGGTGTTTTATCTGACATCAATAGAACTACAGGTATGGACACTGTAGGACTATTATCTCAATTAGGAATAATGAACCCTTTTAATAGAAAACAAGAGAGTGAAGCTGATTATCTCGGCATGATATTTTCCTCTTTATCTGGTTATGATATCAGAGAAACTCCAAAAATTTGGGAAAGAATGAAAGAATATAATAAAGGTCAAACACCACCGGAATTTATGAGCACACACCCCTCAGCTGAGAATAGAATAAAAAAAATTAACGAGTGGACAAATCAAATACTTTTAGAGTACCCACCGCTTAAGATTTCTTAAGATATGGTGAGCCGTGATGGACTCGAACCATCGACCCATTCCTTAAAAGGGAATTGCTCTACCAACTGAGCTAACGGCCCAAATAAAATATTGATTGAGATGTATATACATAATTATAAGAATAATTCAAATGGCAATTTGTGAGACAAAAAAGTTAATTAATTACAACTTATCTATATATTTATCATGAAATTCATTAAATGTACCATTGCGGATATTTTTCCTTATTAACAACATTAATTCTTGATAAAAATTAATATTATGTAAAGTTAATAACATTGAACCAAGAATTTCATTTGTATTAAACAAATGATTTAAATAGCTTTTAGAATATTTATTAAGATCAAGATTTTTTACCTCAGGATCAAGAGGAGAATCATCAGTTTGATATCTGCTATTTCTAATATTAACTCTTCCATTCCATGTGAAAGCTAAACCAGTTCTTCCAGATCTAGTTGGTAAAACACAATCAAACATATCAATACCTCTCATTACAGCTCCCAAGATATCAGATGGAGTACCAACACCCATTAAATAATGAGGTTTTTCACTTGGAAGAATATCTTTTAGACTATCTAATACCCCAAACATTTCTTTTTGCGTCTCGCCTACAGCTAATCCACCAACAGCATATCCATCAAATTCTATGTCTATTAATTCTTTCAAAGATTGTTTTCTTAAATCCTCAAATAATCCTCCTTGAATGATTCCAAATAATGCTTTTTGTGGATTTAATCCAAAAGCTTTCTTAGATCTCTCAGCCCAATATAAAGATAAATTCATAGAATTATTTATTAAATCATAATCTTTCGTATTTTTAGGACATTCATCCATTATCATGCAAATATCTGAATTAAGACCTAGTTGAATTTCAATACTTCTTTCTGGACTTAAAATAAATTTTTTTCCATCTATATGAGAATTAAAAATTGCACCTTTTTCTCTGTCAATTTTGTTTAATTTTGAGAGAGACATGACCTGAAAACCTCCTGAGTCTGTAAGTATAGGTAGGTCGCAATTCATAAATTTGTGTAATCCGCCTACTCTTTCAATTCTTTTCACACCAGGTCTGATCATTAAATGATATGTATTACAAAGAATTATTTCTGAATTAGTTTTCTTAATATCATTAATTGTACAAGCTTTAACAGTTGCCTGCGTACCAACAGGCATAAAAGCTGGTGTATGTATATCACCTCTATGTGTTTTTATTATGCCCTCTCTAGCATAACCATCAGTTTTGGAAATTTCAAAGGCAAATTTTTTGATATCCATTTAAAATTTATGACTATTTAAAACTTATAATCTTATCTGGATCACTTACCGCTCCATTATTATTTTCATCTCCTCTTTTGATTTTGTCTACAAATTCCATACCTTCAATAACTTTTCCAAAAACTGTATATTGCTTATCTAGAAAAGGTGCCGGTTTAAAACATATAAAAAACTGGCTATTGGCACTGTTTGGGTTTGAAGATCTAGCCATTGATAAAGTTCCTCTGTCATGTGGGAGATTACTAAATTCTTGATTTAGGTCAGGTAAATCTGATCCACCCATCCCAGCCATACTTAAATTAAAATCTTTAGAATTTGAGTTTCCAAACTTTACATCGCCTGTTTGTGCCATAAAACCATCTATTACTCTATGAAAAACAACTCCATCATATTTACCAGCTGATGCTAATTCTTTAATTCGTTTTACATGATTTGGAGCAACATCATCAAATAATTCTATTTTAACATCGCCATCTTTAAGTTTTAAGATCATTATATTTTCCTCCGATATTGATTGATTAATTAATAAAATAAATAAAAAAAACAATTTTAGAATTATTTTAAACATATTTTCTTTCTAAAGCTTTTATTGCACTTTTAGTTGTAAATTTTTTAATATTACCTTTTAATTTTACAATTTCTTTTACAAATTTTGATGATATAATTTGATTTTCAATGTCGGACATTAAAAAAATAGTTTCTATACTATTATTAAGTTTTCTATTCATTCCAGCAAGTTGGAATTCATATTCAAAATCTGAAGCGGCTCTAAGCCCTCTTAGTATAATGCTTGCTTTATTTTTTTTACATAAATCAGTTGTTAGAGTATTAAAAGCGATTACATTAATTTTATTTTTATTAAGCTTTAAATCAGAAAAAAGTGCTTTTTTTACAATTTCTATTCTTTCATCGATATCAAATAGATAATTTTTATTATCAACATCAGAAACAGCAACTATTATTTTATTAAATAATTTTAAACCTTTCTTTATGACGTCTATATGACCATAAGTAATTGGATCAAAGGTTCCTGGATATATTGCAATTTTACTCATTAAATTAAATTATCATCAATTTTATTTGCTGAAACTACTTTTTCTTCACCTGATAATTTAATTATTCTTACACCTTGAGTATTTCTCCCAGCGGTTCTAATTTCTTTCACAGCTACTCTTATAACTCTACCTTTGTTTGTTGATATAAGAATTTCATCTCCGTCAAATACTGGAAAAGATGAGGAGATATCCCCATTTCTTGGTGAATTAACAATTCCTATTATGCCTTTACCACCTCTGTTCGTAACTCTGTAGTCAGTATGTAATGTCTTTTTTCCAAACCCGTTTTCTGTAATTGATAAAATAAATTTTTCTTTAGCTTTAATTTCTGATTTTTCGTCTTTGTTTTTTTTTCCATTCTTTGCATATTTATCGTTATCAATTATAGATAATGATACAATTTGATCATTTGGTGATAAAACAATACCCTTAATCCCTTTTGAAGATCTACCCTTAAAAACTCTCAATTTTTTTGACTCAAATCTAATACACTTTCCAAATTTGGTGCTTAGTATTATGTCTTGATCTTCTTTACAAATCTTTACTCCAACAATTTTATCATTATTGTCCAATTTCATCGCAATTTTACCTGCCGTATTTATTGAAGAAAAATCCTCTAAACTATTTTTTCTTATCTTTCCATTGGCCGTGGCAAATACTATCTGGTAATTCTTTAACTCAGAATCCTCAGGAAATGGCATTATAGAACTTATAGATTGATGACTTTTGAGAGGTAAAATGTTGAATAAGGATTTTCCTTTAGAAGATGAAGATCCAACAGGTATTTTCCAAGCTTTAATTCTATAAACAAGACCTTCAGTAGAAAAAAATAAAACAGAAGTATGGGTATTAACCGATAGTGTTTGGACAACAGAGTCTTCATTTCTCGTTGTAATACCAGTTTTTCCTTTTCCTCCTCTTTTTTGTTGTTTTATATTATTTAAAGATCCTCTTTTAATGTAGCCTTGAAGAGTAACAGTAATAATAACAGACTCTTTTTGAATAGTTTCCTCAATATCATAATTTAAAACAGCATCGATAATATCAGTTCTTCTTTTAACTGAAAATTTTTCTTTTATATCATTTAATTCATTGCTAATTACATTTAACAATTCTTTTTTTGAAGAAATAATTTTTTTATATTTTTTTATCAATTCAGAAAGTTTTTTAATTTCAATTTCTATTTCATTGATACCCAATGCAGTTAGTTTTTGTAATCTTAATTCTAAAATTGAATTAACTTGAATTTCAGATAAAGAATACATTCCTTTAGAGGTTTTGTTTTCAATTAAATTTATCATCTTTAATGATTTATTTGTTTTCCATTTAATTTTAAGAAGTGAGCTTTTTGCTTCCTCAGGATTTTTTGATGATCTTATAATTTTTATAACTTTATCCAAATTTTCAACTGAAACAGATAAACCAATTAATATATGTGCTCTTTCTTCAGCTTTATTTAAATCAAATTTTGTTTTTTTGATTACTACACTTTCTCTAAAATTTAAAAAATGGGATAAAAAATCTTTTAAATTACATGTAATAGGTTTTCCCTCGACTATTGCCAAAGTATTAAAACCAAAAGAGCTTTCTATTTGAGTATTTTTATATAATTGTCTTTTGACTGTCTCCGGTTCAATACCGGTTCTTAAATCTATAGATACTCTTATCCCTTCCCTGTTGGACTCATCCCTTATATCTCTTATGCCTTCTATTTTTTTTTCTCTTACCAATTGAGCTATTCTCTCATTTAAAACCGACTTATTAACTTGATACGGAATAGAAGTTATTACTAATCTCTCCCTACCATTCTTCGCTTGTTCAATAGAAATTTGACCACGGACTTTAAAAGACCCTCTTCCTTTAGTGTAACCCTCTTTAATCATATCTTTTCCTATAATTACTCCACCCGTTGGAAAATCAGGACCAGGTATAAATTTCATTAATTGCTTAACAGTAATGTCTTTATTTTCAATTAATGCTAAAGTTCCATCTATTATTTCTCCCAAATTATGAGGTGGAATACTTGTTGCCATTCCAACTGCTATACCGCCGGCACCATTAACTAAAAGATTTGGATATTGAGCAGGAAGAACGCTTGGTTCTTTTTCCGTTTCATCATAATTACTTTTAAAATCAATAGTGTTCTTTTCAATATCATCTATAAGAAACTGAGATACTTTTGAGAGTCTTGTCTCAGTATATCTCATTGCCGCTGCTGGATCTCCGTCTATAGAACCAAAATTTCCTTGTCCTTCAACCAGAGGTAAACTCATTGAAAAATCTTGAACCATCCGAACTAATGCGTCATAGACAGATTGATCTCCATGTGGGTGATATTTACCAATTACATCACCGACTATTCTAGCCGATTTTCTAAATTGTTTTGACCAGTCATAACCTCCTTTGTACATTGCATATAAAATTCTTCTATGAACAGGTTTTAATCCATCTCTGATATCAGGTAGAGCACGGCTGACGATAACACTCATTGCGTAAGATAGATATGACGAGCTCATCTCGTCGTGCATGGATATCAACTTAATATTCTTATCGTTTTGATTTTCAGAATTTTGCATAATTGCTAAAATGGAATTTCGTCATCCATTTCGTTAGAAATCTGAGACATATCATCATTATTATTTAATGATTTATTATTATCATTTGCAATACTACCACCCGAATTACCTCCACCTAACATTGTAAGTGAGGAATTATATCCTTGAATAATTATCTCAGTAGAAAATTTATCTTGGCCTGATTGTTCGTCTTTCCATTTTCTTGTAGATAGTTGTCCCTCAACATAAATTTGAGCTCCTTTTTTAAGATATTGTTGAACAACATTTACAAGACCCTCATTAAATACAACCACACGGTGCCATTCGGTTTTTTCTTTTTTTTCTCCAGAATTTTTATCTTTCCAGGATTGACTTGTAGCAAGACTAAGTCTTGCAACATTTTTTCCATTTACCATTTGCTTAATTTCAGGATCTGCGCCCAAACGACCAATTAAAAGTACTTTATTTAAACTTCCAGCCATAATATTTTAATATTTGTATTATTAATTAATTAGATTTATATCACAATTTACTCTGAATATTAATTTTATTAAGTCAAAGCAATAAGAATTATGATGAAAAAGATACTTATTAAGGGGGCTAAAGAGCACAATTTAAAAAATATTTCATTAGAAATACCTAAAGACAAGTTTGTAGTTATAACAGGTCTATCTGGCTCAGGAAAATCTTCGCTAGCATTCGATACCGTTTATGCAGAAGGACAAAGAAGGTATGTTGAAAGCTTGTCAGCGTATGCACGTCAGTTCTTAGACAAAATGAAAAAACCAAATGTTGATTTAATTGAAGGTTTAAGTCCTGCCATTTCGATTGAGCAAAAAAATACCTCAAAAAATCCCAGATCAACTGTTGCAACAGTCACTGAAATTTATGATTATATGAGGGTTCTCTATGCAAGAGCGGGAATTCCTTATTCTCCTTTCACTGGTAAACCAATAGTTTCTCAAACAATTACTCAAATTGTAGATAAGATTAAAGAATTACCAAAAAAGTCAACAATCTATTTATTTGCTCCAGTGGTAAGAGGTCGTAAAGGTGAATACAAAAAAGAAATTTTAGGCTTTAAAAAGCGTGGATTTAGGAAAATTAAAATAGATGATAAGCTATATGATATAGATAATGTTCCTGAACTTAATAAAAAAATAAAGCATGATATATATGTTTTAGTTGATAGGATTATAATAAATTCATCTCTAGGTAATCGGTTGGCTGAGGGAATTGAAACATCAATAAATTTAGCAAATGGTCTAGTTTTTGTTGAGTATGAAAATGAAACTTTGCCAAAAAAGTTTAGAAAATTAGAAAGATTAATCTTTTCAACTAAATTTGCTTGCCCTGAAAGTGGATTTACTATTGAGGAGATTGAACCAAGATTATTTTCTTTTAATAGTCCTTTTGGTGCATGTGAAGAATGTGAGGGCATAGGTATAAAACTTAATGTCGACCCTAACTTAGTTATACCTAATGAAAAAAAATCTATTATTGATGGAGCAATTGAACCATGGGCTAAAACTACTACTTTATATTATGCACAAACACTCTCTTCTCTAGCAAAACACTACAATTTTTCTCTCAATGAAAAATGGAATAAACTACCAAAAAAAATAAAGGATATAATACTTTATGGTTCTGATGATGAAGAAATAAAATTTACTTACGATGATGGATACGAAAAATATTCACATAAGAAATCATTTGAGGGCGTTATAAATAATCTTGAGCGAAGGTATCTAGAAACTGATAGTGATTGGAAAAGAGAGGAGATATCCCAGTATCAATCAGATACTAAATGTGAAAGATGTAATGGTCATAGACTCAAAGATGAAGCCCTATGTGTAAAAATAGATGGTTTACATATCAGTGAGGTAACTGAAAAATCAATTTTAGAGGCTTCAAAATGGTTTAAAGAACTTCAGACAAAACTGAATAAAAAACAATTTAAAATTGCTGAACATATTTTAAAAGAAATAAATGAAAGATTAGATTTTTTATTAAATGTTGGACTTGATTACTTAACTTTATCAAGAGAGTCGGGAACATTGTCGGGTGGTGAGTCACAGAGGATAAGGCTTGCATCACAAATAGGATCGGGTTTAACAGGTGTTCTCTACGTTTTAGATGAACCTTCTATAGGTCTTCATCAAAAAGATAATGTGAAATTAATTAATGCTTTAAAACGATTAAGAGATTTAGGAAATACTGTTATTGTTGTTGAACATGATACAGAGACAATGGAGAACGCCGATCACATCATTGATCTTGGTCCGGAAGCCGGTAATAATGGTGGACAAGTTGTAGCTCAAGGAACTTTTGAAGAAATAGGTCAGAACAAAGATAGTATCACTGGTAAATATTTATCAAATAAATTTAAAATCATAGTTCCATCGAAAAGAAGATTGGCTAAGAATGGAAGATTTTTAGAAATTACTGGTGCTACAGGAAATAATTTAGATAACGTAAATTTAAAGATACCTTTAGGTAGTTTAACATGTGTAACTGGAGTATCTGGAAGTGGAAAGTCTACATTAGTTTTACAAACCCTTTATAATGCCCTGAACCTAACTTTAAATAATAATAAATCTAGAAAAATTCCCAAACCGTTTAAAAATTTTAAAGGAACTGAATTAATAGATAAAGTTATTGATATTGATCAATCACCTATTGGTCGTACTCCAAGATCAAATCCAGCAACATACACTGGTGCTTTTGGACCAATAAGGGACTGGTTTACATCTCTACCTGAGTCTAAATCACGAGGTTATAAACCTGGTAGATTTTCTTTCAATGTTAAGGGCGGAAGATGTGAAGCTTGTGAAGGTGACGGAGTTATTACATATGAAATGCACTTCCTTCCTGATGTATATATTCAATGTGATGAATGTAAAGGTACAAGATATAATCGTGAGACTTTAGAAATAAAATTTAAAAATAAAAGTATTGCGGATGTTTTAAATATGACAGTTGATGAAGGATGTGAATATTTTGAAAATATAACAAATATAAAAACCAAATTACTTACTTTGAAAAAAGTTGGATTAGGTTATATAAAAATTGGACAACAAGCTACCACACTCTCTGGTGGAGAAGCGCAAAGAATTAAGCTTGCAAAAGAATTATCGAAAAGATCTACAGGTCGAACAATGTATATACTCGATGAACCTACTACAGGTTTACATCAACATGATATAAAAAAATTATTAGAAATTCTTCATACATTTGTTGCTCTTGGAAATACCGTCGTAGTAATCGAGCATAATCTTGATGTAATAAAAACTGCAGATTATATTGTTGATATGGGTCCAGAGGGTGGAGTAAAAGGAGGTAAAATCATCGCAGAAGGCAAACCTGAAGAAATTTGTAAGGTAGACAGCAGTTATACAGGAAAATTTTTAAAGCCACTTTTAAACTAGGAAAAAATATTAGTAAATTTGAGTTGAATTTGATATAATTTATTTATTGTGATTAATATACTATCATCATTATCTAAAACGGTTCACACATCAATCGCCATAGCTATAATTTTGTTTCTTAGTTTATTTTACCTAAATGGTGGATTTAGCTTTGATACTCTTTTTTGGAGTTGGATTGCTCGATATACACACGTTTTAGTCGGAATTATGTGGATTGGTTTATTGTGGTACTTTAACTTTGTTCAAATTCCTAACATGGGAAAAATACCTGACGAACAGAAGCCAGCTATTGGAAAAGTTATTGCTCCTGCAGCATTATTTTACTTCAGATGGGCTGCTGCATTTACTGTGATCTCTGGATTAATTCTAGCAGGACTTAATGGGTATTTACATGATGCCATGACCTTAAGTATTGGATCAGGTGTTCCAAAACATACAGCTATAGGTATTGGTATGTGGCTTGGTTTGATAATGGCATTTAATGTTTGGTTTGTTATCTGGCCTAATCAAAAAAGAGCTCTGGGCATTGTTGAAGCTGATCCAGAATTAAAAGCAAAGTCAGCTAAGACTGCAATGTTGTTTTCAAGAACAAACACTTTATTGTCTATACCAATGTTGCTAACAATGGTTATAGCGCAAAATTTATATTAATTTTTTTCCTCATCTTTTAGAATAGTTTTTTGGGAAACATTTAGTCTTACAAGAATAGTATTTGCTATATAAATTGAAGAATAAGTTCCAAAAATAACTCCGAAAATCATTGCTAGTGAGAAACCTTTTAAAATTTCTCCACCAAAAATAAAAATTGAAACTAATGCTAAAAGTGTGGTTATTGATGTGATTAGGGTTCTCGATAAAGTTTCGTTAATTGAGATATTAGTTAATTCAAATATCTTTATATCGGCATATTTTCTTAAATTTTCACGAACACGATCAAAAATAACTACTGTATCATTCATAGAATAACCAACTATAGTTAAAACAGCTGCGATTATAGATAAATTAATTTCCAAACCTAATAACGAAAACAGACCTAATGTAACAATTACATCATGAAATAATGCACAAATAGCACCAAGACTAAATTGCCATTCAAATCTTATCCAAATATAGATGAGCATAAGAGCTAATGCTACTGAAATAGCAATTATACCTGAATTTAATAATTCAGCGCTAACTTTGGGGCCAACATTCTCAACTCTTCTAAAATCTATATTGTTTCCAAAAGATTTATCTAAACTTTTTTTAACCTCTTCAATAATATTCTTTTTATTGTCTTTATTTTCAAACTTAATTAAATAGTCAGTTTCATTGCCAAACTTTTTAACAGAAACATCTCCTAAATCCATTTGATTAAATCTATCTCTTAAAGACGATACGTTAACCTTTGAGTCTGTGGACCTAAGTTCAATTAAAATACCTCCTTTAAAATCAATCCCAAAATTTAATCCCTTGAATATTAAAAATAATAAAGAAATAACAACTAATGAAATAGATAGTATATTAAATTGATTATAATATTTATTAAAAGATATCATTTAAATAACCACCTCTTTATCTTTATTTTTGGAAATATACAGAACAGTTAAAAGTCTTGCGATAAAATAAACAGAAAATAGAGTTGTAAAAATCCCAACACCCAAAGTTATTGAAAAGCCTTTAATTGGACCTGAGCCCATAAAAAATAATATGATTGCTGCTAATAAAGTTGTTATGTTTGCATCAAGAATTGCAGTTTTTGATTTTGAGTAACCACTATCGAAAGCAATCAATCTATTTTTCTCGTTTTTAAGTTCTTCTCTTATACGCTCAAAAATTAACACATTTGCATCTACAGCCATACCAACGGTCAAAATTATCCCTGCTATACCCGGTAATGTTAAGGTTGCTTCAAATAGTGTGAGAACACCCACTAAAAGAATTAAATTAATTATCAAAGCCGTATTTGTAATTATTCCAAAAATTTTATATTTAACAATTATAAAAACTATAACTAAAACAAAACCTATAACTAAAGCTATTATACCAGCATCGATCGAATCTTGACCTAGACTGGGTCCAACTGTCCTTTCTTCAATTATATTTAACGGTGCCGGTAATGCTCCAGATCTTAGCAAAAGAGCTAAATCAGTCGCTGACTGAAATGTAAATCCTCCAGTAATTTGTCCAGAACCACCGGCTATTGTGTCTTGAATAACTGGAGCACTAATAATCTTTCCATCAAGAATTATAGCTAATTGTCTACCGATTCCTTTAGAGGTTGCTTTACCAAATCTTTTTGCCCCTACTCTATCTAAACTAAATGTTACGACTGTTTCATTTGTTTCACTATCCATCCTTGGTTGAGCATCAAGTAAATTATCACCACTAAGTATTATTCTTTTACTAACAAATTCTGACCCTTCTTCATCTTCATAATTTAACTTTTCATTACCAAATGAGTCTTCATTGTTATTAGAAACAAATCTAAATGTAAGATTAGCGGTTTTTCCTAATAAAGTTTTTACTCGCATAGGATCATCAAGTCCAGGAAGTTCTACTAATATTCTGTCATTTCCTCTTTTGAGAATATTAGGTTCATTCGTTCCAACTTCATCTATTCTCCTTCTTACTATTTCAAGAGCTTGTTCCTGTGAAGATGTTTTGAGCTTTACTAAACCTTGCTTAGAAAAAATTACACTTAAAAAATCATTCTCTTCGGCTATTTCCAGTTGGTGTGATTTAAATCTTTCATAATAAGGATTTATTTCACTTTCTTTATCATTAAATATATCTAGGACTTTTTGTTTATCTTTATCATTAACTTTAAATAGAATTTTTTCATTTTGAAGTATAAAATTTACTAACTTAATATTTTTTCCTTTAAAATAATCTCTCAAAGTGATCGTTAAATTTTGAAGTTTTTGTTCAATAACAGGTTTATTATCAATTTCTAATAAAAGATAAGATCCACCTTGAAGATCTAAACCAAGATTTATATTCCTTTTAAGAAAACTATTATCAAATTTAAATAAATTTGATGATGCGATCAATATTAAAAATAAAGATATAATTAGAATAAAAATTATTTTTAATTTAGAAAAATATAACACACTATTAAATTAGACTATTTCTTTGGTTCTTGTGAATTCATTAAGCTTTGAATTCCTGTGCCTCTAATGACTTCGACGGTTACATTTTCTGCAATTTCAACCTCGACTTTGTCATTGTCTACAACCCTTGTGATAATCCCAGTTATACCACCTGATGTAACAACTTTATCTCCTTTTTTTAAATTTTCGACCATAGTCCTATGTTCTTTTACTTTTTTTTGTTGAGGTCTAATAAGGAAAAAATAAAATATTACGAAAATCAATATTAACGGTATAAACTGACCAAATCCTGAACTATCCATAAAACTCCTAATTTTAATTTGAATATTTATACTATCTAATGAATTAACACAACTTTATTTAAGTGAAATTTTTTCTAAATTATTCATATAAGGACGCAACACTTTTGGGACAAGAATAGTTCCGTCTTTTTTTTGATAGTTTTCTAAAATTGCGATCAAAGTTCTGCCTATTGCTAGACCACTACCATTTAATGTGCCAACATGCTTTGTATCTTTATTTTGAGTTTTATATCTTGCTTTCATTCTACTCGCTTGAAATGTTGAACAAGAAGAACAAGAGGATATTTCACGATATCTATTTTCCGATGGTAACCATACTTCTAAATCGTAAGTTTTTTCTGCACTAAATCCCATATCACCGCTACAAAGAATAACTTTTCGATAAGGTAATTCAAGTAGATCCAAAATATTAGTTGCGCAGTTAGTCATTCTTTCAAGTTCCTCTAGACAATTTTCTTGTTCTACAATACTAACAAGTTCAACTTTATAAAATTGATGTTGTCTTATCATTCCCTTCGTATCCTTACCGTAACTACCTGCCTCTTTTCTAAAACAAGGCGTTGAAGCAACAAATCTCATTGGTAAATCTTTTTGATTTATAATCTTATCTTTAACAATGTTTGTTAAAATTACCTCAGCTGTTGGTATAAGAAATTTTCTTTCATTTCCATCCTCAATTTTAACCTCAAATTGATCATTTTCGAATTTAGGTAATTGTCCTGTACCATGCATGGTACTTTCTGAAGCTAATAATGGTGGTGATATTTCACTATAACCATTTTTAGTTATATGAGTATCTAGCATGAAATTTGATAATGCTCTTTCCAATAATGCTAATTTATCTTTTACAAAAACAAATCTTGATCCAGTAGTCTTTGTTGCTAATTCAAAATCAAGCATGCGAAGATCTTCTCCTAACTCATAATGACTTTTAACTTTAAAATCAAAATTTGTGATTGTTCCAGATTTCATGACTTCAATATTGTCATTTTCATCTTTACCAGTTGGAACATCTTTGTGGGGAATATTTGGAATATTTGATAAAATACTATTTAATTCTATTTTAATTTCTTTTTGTTCTTCTGTAATATCATCAATCTCTTCAGATAATTTTTTTGATTTTTCAAACAACGATTTATCTTTAGATTTAGATATCTCTTTTTTTTCTTGCTCTAAAGATTCCTTTTTTTGAATTAATTCTCTATTTTTTTTGTCTAATTTTTCTAAATTTCGAATATCTATTTCAATAAATCTTTTTTCTAAAGACTTTTTAAAATTATTAAAATCTTTTCTAATCTCTTTAAGATTGTGCATCAGATTTTTCTAAATTTTTATTTTCAATAAACCTTACTGAAAAAATTGATAATTCATATAAAATTAATAGAGGTATCGCTAATCCAATTTGGGTTATTGGATCGGGTGGTGTTAATAATGCGGCCGCTGCAAATATAATTACAACAACATATTTTCTTCTTTTTTTTAAAAAATCAGAGTCAACTAATCCCACTCTTGCTAACAAACTTAAAACAACTGGGAGCTGAAAACTTATTCCAAATGCAAAAATTAATTTCATAACTAAAGATAGATACTCGTTCACTTTAGCCTCTAATTGGATTGGTAAATTGGTAGAAATACCTGAGCTTTCAAATGAAAGAAAAAATTTAATCGCTAAAGGCATTATCAGATAATAGACAAGCAATCCTCCTAAAAAAAATAATACAGGTGTTAAAACTAAATAAGGTAAAATCGCAATTTTTTCATGCTTGTAAAGTCCTGGCGCAATAAATTTCCATATTTGCATTAAAATATATGGACAAGTCACAAAAAAAGCAGTGAAAAAAGAAACTTTAAGATAAGTTAAAAAAGTCTCTTGAAGAGCAGTAAATATCAATCTTCTATTTGTCTCATCGTCTCTGACTGCTTTAGCATACGGTTCAACTAAAAAACCATATATATGTTCAGCAAAAAAATAACATCCTATAAAAAAAATAATTAGAAATATGAAACTATGTATTAATCTTTTTCTTAATTCGGCTAAATGACTAATAAAACCTGTGTCTTTATCATCGTTAGTCATTTTTCTTATCTTCTTTATTTTCTTTCATTTCATTTTCATCAATATCGATGTTGGAGACCTCATTTTGAATATTATTGACATACCTTTTGGCAGTACCAATCCAAGAACCAACTTTTTTAAGCATTACTGGAAAATCTTTTGGACCTAAGACTACAATAGCAATACCTACGACAATTAAAATTTCAAACCAACCAATAGTAGGCATGTGGTTTACTCTTTATTGTTAGATTTATTATTGTCCTGATTATCGTCAGAAATATTTTTAGGTTCTGACTCATCTGTTACATCAGATGCCATACCTTTTTTGAAACTCTTAATACCCTTGGCCACATCGCCCATCAAACTAGATATTTTCCCACGACCAAATAGTAAAACAACTAATATAACTACTATAGCTATTTGCCAAATTCCTATACTCATGAATAACTTATATCCTTTTTATTAAAAATTTAAAGTGACAAATTACTTTTGCTCATCCTTATCAAGAGTGCTGCTCAACATTTCATCAATATTCGAGTAAATGTCCTCTTTTTTTTCTTCTTGTTTTTCCTTGTAAAATTTTCCTGTACCAAATATTGCATTATCTATATTAGCACTATCAATTAAACCTGCAGCTCCTAACTCATCAACAGTTGGTAAATCAGATAATTTTTGCAGGTTAAAATGACTTAAAAAATTATCAGTCGTAACGTATTGAATTGGTTTTCCAGGTACATCTTTTCTTCCACCAGGCTTAACCCAGTCTAATTCCATCAATATCTCAACAGTATTTGTTCCAAAAGCTACACCTCTAATTTCCTCAATTTCTGCTCGGGTTACAGGTTGATGGTAAACAATAATTGATAAAGTCTCTATTGCAGCCCTAGATAATTTTTTTTCAACAGTCTTTTCTTGTATCATCAAACTTGACAATTTAGCAGACGTTCGAAAAGACCATTTATTAGATATACAAACTAAATTTATTCCTCGATCTTTATATTCATTTTGTAATTTTTGTAGAATTTTTTCTACATCTGATTTTTTAGAAATTTTACTTTCAATAGTACTAATATCTAAAGGTTCAGCTGCAGCAAAAATTATTGCTTCAATTTCTTTTTCAACATTTGATAACTTTGAGGGAAAATCAATTATATTATTTTTTTTCTTCTTTTTAATCATTTATTCTCTTTTATATAAATCTCTTCAAAAAGATCATCTTGTTTTATTCTTAAATTTCCCTCTTTAACTAATTCTAATGAACCAGCAAAAATTCCAGCCGTTCCAGTGCTTTTAAACTTTTTTTCATTTTTAAAATTTTTTGGTATCAAATCATCTAATTTCTTCCAATCTAAGAGCTTACCAAAAAAATCTCTGATTGTTTTTATACCGTCTTCAGTTGTAAAAACTGGAAGTCTTGGGATATTAATTTTTTGAAAATCTTTTGTCATTAAAATAGAGGAGTATGTTTTTAAAAGGTCAAATAAACTGATATTATATTCACTATTATAAATTGGTTTTATTCCAGCCTTCATGCCTCTTGTTCTGATCTCTTTTCCAAGACGTTTACGCTTAAGCATTTGATCTGACAATAATCTTATTAATTCTAATTTTTTAAGTTGTAATTTTAATTTTTCAGCAACTTCTTGAAGTTTGAACTCTTCCTCCGGAGAGCTTGGTAATAATAATTTTGATTTTAGGTAAGCTAACCATGTTGCCATTAACAAATATTCAGAAGCTGTCTCTAAATTTAAATTTGTTTCATTTTTAATATAATCATTAAATTGATCTGCTAATTTAGTTATTGATATTTTTTCTAAATTTACTTTTTGAGCTTTTGCAAGATCTAATAAAACATCTAGTGGACCATTATAATTTTCAATTTGAACGTTAAAAAATTCAGAATCGTTGAAAGACATATGCCAATATTATCTTAAAATATTGTAAAAATGTGATGTTTTTTTTATTATAAATTTACTTATTAAAGGTGAGTTTTTACCAACAATTTCCATTTCTTTTAATTTACCATTGCAATGTAACGCTAAATTACAACCAGCTTTAAAAGTATCAATTGTATTTATTTTGAGACCCTTTTTAAGGCTCTTCATAGATAAATCATCAGAAATTAGGAGATTTTTAAAACCTATTTTTTTTCTAATAATATTTATCATTTTTCTAGAATGAGTGACTGTATTGTCTTTATCAATTTGATTAAAAATCAAATGACCAGTCATTGCAAAAAAAGAATTTTTATTTTTAAAAGCTTTAAAATCATTTTTTAAAAGATATTGAAGTGATTTATTAATATATGGAGTAGAAAAATGGCTATCAACTTTAGCAAGACCATGCCCAGGTATGTGCTTTATAATAGTGCCAATAGAGTTTTCTTTATAAGTTTGAATGCATATATCACCAATTTTAGAGACAATATTAGGATCTCTTGAAAAGGATCTGTCTCCAATTAGTTTACTGGAACCACTAATTTTAAGATCTAACACTGGAACAGAATTGATGTTTATTCCTAGTTCTTTTAATAAATATGATGTTTTATCTATAAAAATTTTAAAATAGATATCAAAATCTTTTTTATTTTTAACATATTTTTTTCCAAAAAAGTCAGAGGTCAAATTCTTAAAAGAGATGATATTTTCTAATCTGCTTACACGTCCACCCTCTTGATCAATCATTATAGGATATTTCTTGTCATCGAAAATATTTCTTATTTTTGAAGTTAGTTTTTTAGTTTGATTTAAATTCTTGATATTTCTAGTAAATAAAATAATCCCCCATGGTTTGTATTTTTTTAAAAAAAGTTGTTCCTTTGAACTAATTTCAGTCGATTTAAGACCAACTATAAATGCTCTACGATTATTCATTACTTTCTAACAATTTCCAAAAATTATATTTTTTTTTATTGGATTTGGTCTCTTCAACATATTCAATTATATTTTGAGTATCGCTTTTTAAAACTGGTAATTTTTTTACATAATTATTTATTTTTGTATCGATATTGTTCAATGATCTATATGATTTTTTTTTATTTTCATCAGAAAAATAATATCGAATAGTAAAAAATAAGAACAAAGAAATTAAGACAATAAATACTAAATACTTAATTTCTTTAATCATTACATTTTTTCTGGTGTTGAAACACCAATAATATTCATACCTGATTTAATTACATTGGAAATAACTTTAATAAAAATCAATTTGTCATTATCGATTTTTTTTTGTTCATTTATAAATCGTTTATCTGGATTATCTTTTCCTAAATTCCAATAAGAATGAAATAATGATGATAAATCATAAAGATAAACAGCTACTCTATGTGGCTCCAATCTATTACATGATATATCTATACATTTTGGCCATTCAGCTATTTTTTTTAAAATCTGGATTTCATCATTTGAATATCTAAAATCATAACTATCAATATCTAATTCAGAACTTAAATCTTTATTTAAATGTCTAAATACAGAAGCTATTCTTGCATAAGCATATTGTACATAATACAAAGGATTTTCTTTTGACTTCTCCACTACATTGTCAAAATCGAAATCTAATTCTACATCACTACTTCTATTTAACATTATAAATCTAGTAGCATCTTTGCCGACTTCACCTATTAGATCATCTACAGTAATATAGTCACCTTTTCTTTTTGACATTTTAAAAGGTTTTTTATCCTTTATAAGTTTTACGAGTTGACTTACTTTGCAAATTAATTTTATCTTTGAGTTAGACAAAGCATCAACAGAGGATGAAATTCTTTTAATATACCCAGCGTGATCAGCACCTAAAATATTTATTAAACAATCAAACTTTCTGTCTAATTTATTTTTATGATAAGCTACATCGCTTGCAAAATAAGTCCATGAACCATCACTTTTTTGTAATGCTCTATCTTTATCATCACCAAAATCAGTTGATTTAAAAAGAAGCTGTTCTCTCTCCTCCCAATTATTTTTATCCTCTCCGATTGGTGCTTTAATCTTACCTGTATAAACAAAATTATTCTCTTTAAGCGTTTGAACAACTTTTTCTACTTCTTTATTAGAAACTAATTTTTTCTCACTGACAAAACTATCATGATTAATTCCAAGACTATTAAGATTTTTTTTAATTAGATTTAATGCCTCTGCAATTGACAAAATAGTTAGATTTTCAGAAATACTTTCAAAATTTTCAAAGTTTAGGTCTTTATTTGATTTTATAATATTTTGAGCAAAATCTTTTATATAATCGCCTGGATATAAGTTTTCATCATTAGACGGGAAGTTCTCCTTAAATTTTATTTCTCTAATTCTAAAATAAACTGATTTTGTAAAATTAATTATTTGATTACCATAATCATTTACATAGTATTCTTTTGTTACCTTATGATTATTGTACTGTAACAAATTTGCCGTTACGTCACCTAAAATAGCACCTCGACAGTGACCTACGTGTAATGGTCCAGTCGGATTGGCAGATACAAATTCTATCAAATAATTTATTTTTTTTTCTTTTTTATTTACTCCAAAACTTTTGTAATTTTCGATAACGTCTTTTATAAAATCTGTCCAAAATATTGGTTTAAACTTAATATTAATAAAACCAGGCTTTTCAATTGATATCCTTTCAATTTGCTTATCATTATCACTTAAAATTGGAGATAAAATTTCAGCAATATCATTGGGTGTCTTTTTATTAATCTTTGCTAAGAACATTGCTACATTAGTTGAAATATCACTATCAAACTTAACTGGTGGAATTTCAGTGGTAATTCCTTCCAAATTCTGAGGCAAAATAATCTTATTTTGTTTAGACAAATCGTTAAGTATGTCTTTTATTTTAATCAGATATAGATCAAAAATATTCATTTTAAATCTTTATATAAATTAATAGCATATCTATCAGTCATCCCAGATATAAAATCAGAAATTGCTCTAAATTTATCAACAGTGAGCTCTTTTCTTGAAATAAATTTTTTTGGATTTTTTGTAATCATTTCAAAAAGTTTTTTGATAATATATTTTCCTCTATTATTTTTTTTCAAGACATTTTTGTTATTGTACATTTTTGATTTTAGGAAAAATCTAATCTCATAATCCGAATTCTTTATTTTGTCAGAAAAATCTACAGTTAGATCTTTTGTTTTTTTTATATCTTTAGATTCTTTAATTCTATTTTTTTTTAAATTTTTTAAGGTATTAGATATTAAGTCTTTTATCATTATATCAATTGAATCTCTTATGATCTGATATACTGCGATATCATAGTTATATCTATTTATTTTTCTTTTATATTTTTTATAAATGTTTTTAAAAAAATCTATTTCAACTAACTCCTCAATTGAAAATAAATTAGCCTTAAGTCCATCTTGTATGTCATGATTATTATAAGCAATATCGTCTGAAATAGCTGCAATTTGAGCTTCTAATGGTGGATATGTTTTAAAATTAATTAAATTCTTAAATTTTTTTGTGCCTATTAAATCATTTACTAAATTTAAGTCCACCACTGGCCCATTGTGTTTTAAAAGGCCCTCCAAGGTCTCAATTGATAAATTTAGACCATTAAATTTCATATATTTATTTTCTAAGAACATCACAATTCTCAATGTTTGCAAATTATGATCAAACCCACCGTGATCAGCCATGCAATCATTCAAAGACTCCTCGCCTGCATGACCAAACGGAGTGTGGCCTAAGTCGTGCGCCAAACTTAAGGTCTCTGTTAGGTCCTCATTTAAATTGAAATAACGTGCTATAGACCGTGCAATTTGAGATACTTCCATTGAATGAGTTATACGAGTTCGATAATGATCACCCTCTGTATTTACAAATACTTGGGTCTTATGTTTTAATCTTCTAAATGAAGCGCTATGTATAATTCGATCTCGATCTCTTTGAAATGGAGATCTGTATTTTGAGGGTGTTTCGTAAAATATTCTACCCTTACTTTTGAATAACCCTAGCTTTGAGTAATTTTTCATCCTTTAAAATATAAATTTTAGTATTATATTACTAATATCAGTGATCAATTATGATTAAAGAAATTAAATTTACCGATAAAGCACTAAAACAGATAAATGTTCTTTTATCTAAAAAAGATAAAGGCTCTTTTTTTAGAATCGCTATCAAAGGTGGTGGTTGCTCGGGTTTTCAATACGAATTTACTTTTGACAAAGAAAAAAATGATGACGATTTAAATTATCAAAATATTTTAATTGATAAAACTTCAGCAGATTTACTCAAAGGATCTGAGGTTGATTATGTCTCTGAATTAATTGGTGAGCAATTTAAGATTAATAATCCACAAACAAAATCATCTTGTGGTTGTGGTGTCTCCTTTTCACTTTAATGATAATCTCATCATGGAATGTAAATTCTGTTAGGGCTAGAATTGAAAATATAAAAAGTTATTTACTAAAATATAAGCCTGATATCTTGATGATGCAGGAAATTAAAACCGAGGACTTAAATTTTCCTTATGACGATTTTTCATCTATGGATTATGAAAGCCATGTATTTGGTCAAAAAAGTTACAATGGCGTAGCAATTATTTCTAAAGGGAAATTAAAGAATATCAGAAAAGACCTGATTAAAGATAAACTAAAACAATCAAGAATAATTTCTGCTGAAATGGAATATAAGAAAAAAAATATCCAAATAATCAATATTTACACTCCTAATGGTAATCCAGTCGACACTGAAAAGTATGATTATAAAAAAAAATGGCTCAATGACTTAATTAAGCAACTAAAAAATTTAAGTAAAAAAAATCAAAATATTATTTTGGCTGGGGATTTTAACATAATACCATCAGCGGAAGATGTATATAATCCTAAAAGTTTTGAAGATGATGCCTTGTTTAGATTAGAAATTAGAAAAAAATTGAGAGAAATGATTAATCTAGGTTTTAATGATGTCTATAGACATTTTTATGATACCAAAGAAGGTTATACTTTTTGGGACTATATGAGAGGTGCTTGGCAAAAAAATAACGGAATGAGAATAGACCATTTTTTAGTTTCAAATTCTTTGATAGACAATATTAAAAGTATCAATATTAATAAAGACCCTAGAGGACGAGAAAAGCCATCAGACCACACTCCTGTAGAAATAACTTTGGCTTAACAACCTTTAAATGATTTTGACATGTTGCCAATCAAATCAAAATATAAATTTTTTCCTGGATCAAGTGTAGCTCCTAATGGATCTATAACACCTGTTGAAACATTGGTATCTTTTGCTACAGCTTTAATTATATCAGGATTAAATTGAGGTTCAGAAAATATACAACTCACTTTATCATGCTCTATTACTTCTCTAATTTCAGCTAATTGTTCAGCACCAGGCATAACGTCTGTATTTACTGTAAATGCTCCAAGAATATTTATACCAAATCTTTTTTCAAAGTATTGATAAGCATCATGAAAGACTACTGATTTAAAATCTTTGTTTAATTCAGACTTAACTTTTTTTGTTAATTTATCTAAATCATTATGTGCTTTCTTTAAATTTGCTTTATATGTAGAAGCGTTTTTCTGATCTTTTTCTATCAGATGTTCAGCCATCTCACTTAAAATTATTTTTGCGTTAATAGGGTCCAGCCAAATATGTGGATCAAATTCGCCATGAGCGTGTTCATCATGACCATGATCATCATCTTTATCTTTGTGACCATGTTCATCTTCTTTATGGCCATGATCATCATCTTTATCTTTGTGACCATGTTCATCAAAAATATTTCTTTCTCTAAATTTAAGTTTAGTTAAACCTTTAATTTCCATTAATTCAATTTTTTCAGCATCTTTCGCAATTGTTTTTAATGGTTTTTCCAAGAAATTTTCTATGTCCTCTCCTACCCAAAATATAATATCTGCATTTTGAATCATTTTTGCATGTGATGGTTTTAGAGCAAACCCATGAGGTGAAGCATAACCATCAACGATTAAATCTGGTTTAGCAACACCATCCATTAAATAACTTGCAAGAGAATGGATTGGTTTAATTGTTGCAACTACTTTAATTTCAGCGTTTGCTGGTACAAAAATTGTTAAGAATGATAATATTGATAAAATTAATGGTAATTTTTTTATGTTTTTCATATGTTGTATATTTGAATTGTTATAATATAACATTATGTAATAATATAACACTTATTAGTCAAGAAATAAAATGAGCACTGATCAAAATATATTGGTAAAATTAAATGATGCTGGTTTACAGTTGAACAACAAATGGTTAGTAAAAGGAGTCTCTCTACAAGTTGAAAAAGGTAAAATAGTTACTCTCATAGGCCCAAATGGATCAGGAAAAAGCACAACAGCTAAAATTGCTCTAGGTATTTACAAAAAGATTGATGGTTCTGTTGAAAAATACACTAATAAAGTTGGATATGTTCCACAGAAAATTTCAATTGATTGGACGTTACCGCTAAGAGTAAATGATTTCATGATGTTAACAGAAAGTCTTAATAAAGAGACAATAGATGAAGCTCTATCTTTAACTGGTGTCATTCATCTTAAAGATAAAAATTTAGGAGATTTATCAGGTGGTGAATTTCAAAGAGTGCTACTTGCTAGAGCTATATCAAAAAAACCTGATCTATTAGTGCTTGATGAACCAGTACAGGGAGTTGATTTTACTGGTGAAATAGCTTTATACGAACTAATTAAGAAAATTTCTGATGAATTAAGTTGTGGGATCTTATTAATTTCACACGACTTACATACAGTTATGAGTGCAACAGACCATGTTGTTTGTCTAAACGGCCATGTTTGTTGCTCAGGATCTCCAATGGATGTTGCAAAAAACAATGAGTATAAAGCCTTGTTTGGAGAACAAGCTTCTCAAATATTATCTAGATATCAGCATAAGCACGACCATATTCATACAGATGAAGGTGAAATTAAAAAAAATTAGATGTTTGATGATTTTTTTATAAGAGCTTTGGTAGCTGGAATTGGAGTTGCCTTTGTAACAGGACCTCTTGGTTGCTTTGTCATATGGAGAAGATTATCTTATTTTGGTGACACCTTAGCTCACTCTGCTCTATTGGGAGTGACATTAGCTTTTACTATGGAATTTAATATTGCTATTTCAGTATTTGTTATTTCCTCAATGATAGCTTTAATTTTGATTCAACTTCAAAAAAAAACGAATTTACCAGGTGATGCTTTACTAGGTCTTCTAGCTCATTCATCTCTAGCAGTTGGACTTGTTGTAATTGGTTTTTTAACATTCATTAGATTTGATATTATGGGATTACTATTTGGAGATATTTTAGCAGTTTCAGTTAATGACTTGTTGATCATTTGGATTGGAGGAGCATTTATCTTATTAACTCTGAAATTTATTTGGAAGCCTTTGTTCGCTTCAACAGTAAATTATGAACTAGCAGAGGCAGAAGGATTAAATCCAGATAGAGCTAAAGCTATATTTACAATTTTAATGGCAGCAATCATCGCTATTTCAATTAAAATGGTTGGATTGTTGTTAATCACTGGGATGTTAATTATCCCTGCTGCAATGGCTAGAAATTTGTCATCAAGTCCACAGAGTATGGTTATCTATTCAATTATAGGAGGCTTGTTATCTGTAATTATAGGATTGTTTACGTCTTTAGAGTTTAATACATCTTCAGGTCCATCAATTATAACAGCAGCCTTATTATTATTCATACTTTCATTATTTAAAATAAAACAATCTATTAAATTGAAAAATTAATGAGGAGTCTGTAAAATGGAAACAATGCATAAAGAACATACTCTCACAAAAAATCAGCAAATTATTTTTGATTTAATTGATAAATCTCCTGAACCAATGAAAGCTTATTCAATCCTTTTTAATGTTCAAAAAAAAGGCATTAAAGCTCCCCTACAAGTTTATCGGGCGTTAGATAAGCTAGTGGAAATAGGAAAAATTCACAAAATAGAGAGTCGAAATGCATTTATTGCGTGTCACAATTCAAGCTGTCGAGTGGCTAAAGCTACAGCGTTTTCTATCTGTGAGATTTGTGAGAAAGTAACAGAAATAAGTAGTGCAGGTCTTTCGAAATACTTAGCTAACTTCAAAGACAAAGATGGTATGAAATATAGTAAATACAATCTTGAGTTTTTTGGATTATGTAAAAAGTGTAGATAATCCTTTATTTTAATAAATTCTTAACATAACTGAAATAATAATAATGAAAGGAAATTTTATGTTTATAAAAAAATATCTAAAGTGGATCAGTACGTTTCTTGTTTTAGTCGGAATACTTCTTACAAATTTAAATATATATCCATTAAATATATATTTTCATGGATTAGGAGTTGTTGGATGGACTATCGCTGGATTTATCAGCAAAGATAAAGCGATACTAACAAACTTCGGATTACAAATTCCATTATTTGTTATTGGGATTTATAAGATTATTTTTTAAATGAAGAATATATTGTTTGTATGCACAGGTAATTCAGCAAGAAGTATTATTGCTGAAAGTATTATAAATAATGAGTATGACGATTTGTATAAAGGTTTTAGTGCCGGGAGTAATCCAACAGGAAAAGTAAATGAAGATGTGAAGAATTATTTATTATCAAAACATTATGATCTTTCTAATTATAGATCTAAAAATTTTAATGAGTTTATTAATGGTCAAATTAAAATGGATTATGTGATTACAGTTTGTAATAATGCCAATAATGAAGTCTGTCCTATTTGGCCAAATAAAGATCAGATAATTCATTGGGATATAGAGGATCCTGTTAAATTACTTAATGAAACAAACGACTTAAATAAAAAAGATGAAATAATAGAAAAAGTTTACAATAATATTCATAAAAGAATAAAGGAACTGCTTTATGAAAAATAAAAGCCGCTATTTTCTTGCTGAATTATTAGGCAGTTGTTTTTTAGTAATGATTATTGTTGGTTCAGGTTTAATGGCTGAAAACTTAACTAATGATGTTGCTGTGATGTTAATAGCTAATACTATAGCAACAGGATCAGGTTTATTTGTGCTTATTACAGTATTTGCTGATGTATCAGGAGCTCACTTTAATCCATTTGTAAGTATCGCAATGACAATAACAGGTAAATTAAAAAAGAAACTATTACCCTTTTATATTATTGCTCAATTAGTTGGTTGCTTAATTGGTGTTGGTTTAGCTAATTTCTTTTTTGAACATGAGATTTATGAATTATCTACTAAGTCAAGAGATGGGATTTACATATTCACATCTGAGGTAATAGCAACATTAGGGCTTATAATTATAATTTTTGGGTCTATGAAGTCAGGCAAAATTGCTGTTGCTGCTAGTGTTGGTCTTTATATTACTGCTGGTTATTGGTTTACTTCTTCAACTTCTTTTGCAAATCCTGCGGTTGCTATTGCCAGAACATTTACAGAATCTTTTACTGGTATTAGTTATTTAAATACTCCTTATTATATTTTAGCTGAGCTTATTGGAATGTTAATTGCTGTACTTATTGTTAAAAAGTTATTTTTAGAAAAAAATTGAAAAATATAAAACTTACCAATCGAATTAGTTTAATTAACAAAAAATTTAAAAAAAAAGAGTTTTATCATTATCTTAAAACTTCTAATCTTTCATTAGTAATACCTAAGATTAAAGACAAATATGTAGTAGTTTCCCAAAAAAGAGTTCCAATTAATAAAATTAACTACGAGTTTCCTTCTGGCATAGTGGAAAAAAAGGAAACAACTCTCCAATCAGCATATAAGGAATTAAGAGAAGAAACAGGATATAGATCAAGATCAAAATTGAGTAAAATAATAACTTTTTATAATGAACCTGGAAGACTAACTACTAAAATTACTGGTTATTACACAGAAGACTTAATTAAAATTTCGAAACCAGAACAAGGTATTAGAATTCATCTTTTTAATCAAAGAGAGATATTTAAATTAATATTAAATCAAAAATTCAATAATAGTTCTCATATAGCAATGTTTTTTTATTTAATAACAGTTCTTAAAAAACTATAAACTAAAGGTTGTATCAAAATATCTTTTTTATTTAAGGATTATATGATTATATCAAATATTAAATAATTCGGAGGCAGTAATGAGAAAAAAACTAAAAAAAAATGAAAAGAAAAAAACAAAGATATTAAAATCAATAGACAAACTTAAAAATAAAATTACAGCAAAAGAAAAAAAATTATCAAGCCTTAATATTAAAATTGCTGGTCTAGAAAAAAAGGTTGCAGAAAAAAAAGCAAAAAAGCTTGCTAAGAAAAATGCAGAGCAGTCTCCTGCATCTATAAATAATTAATTCCAAATCGTCTTTCTCCCTTCTCATTTAAGAGAAGGAAGAAAGTAGTTAATCAACAAAATTTAAACAGGGGAAGAAATAATGAATATTTAAACTTTGATGGTGCTTTATACATAAACTAAATTACAAAATTATTTACTTATTATTAAAGTTAAATGAATTTAAATTAAAATAATGTTACAAAAAAATATCACTCAATTAAAAATAGAATTAAATTTAATTTATCTTGAATTATTTGAGTAAATTACTCTTGGTTCTAAAAATAATTCTCTAGCAAGAGCTTTAAATCTTTTAGTAACTTGTTTTGAGATTATTTCTTGATGTTGTGATGGAATTTTTAAAAATACAGCATTACCTCTTTTATACAATTTAAACTCTTCAAGAAATATCGTAGATATCGAGGTCAATGATTGTGAAAATCTCAATGCTGCTCCAACTTGTTTGCTTGAAAAAATTTCATTATTATTTAAAAAAGTTAGATACTCGATCTTTGGATTATACTTGATACTACAGTACCGCCAATAACATGACAAAGCTAATTGTATTCTTTCTTTATGAGTCAATCTAAGTAAAGGAGTATTTATTGTTTCTTGAAATACCAATTCAGCTTTTTGAAATGCTCCTAATCCCCAATCCATATGACTTAATACACATGCCAGATATAATAATTTCTTATTAAAATGTTCATTGCCTTCAAAAACTGGCTGAATAAAATCATAATATTTTTTATAGTTCGATCCTAGATCACCTCTTTTTTTTGCAATATTCTCAAGTGCTTTATGAAAAATTTCTGATTCTTTTACATCTTTGAAATAGTCAATTGATAAAGAACCTTCACGCAAACCGCTTATAGAACAAATTATATTTCTTGGATTTGTAACTCTCATAATTTCATCAAGTATAATGCAACTATAAGGTAAATACGCTGTTCTAGATTTTGAAATATACTCAACTGTTTTAAGTTTAGATTTATTAAAAGATGAAATTTTTTCAACAAACTTAGATAAAACATTGTTATCAATACTATATTGATGAATTATATGTACCGGATGATTATTTTGAAAAAGATGTAATTTAAATAATGCTCGCCAGGTACCTCCAACTAAATATAGATTATTAAATTTCTTTTTTGAAAGCCATTTTTCTTCTCTTAATAATTTTTTGATATATTTTGCTAAATTTCTTTTTTTAACTATAGGATTATTTAATAATCTTAAAACTCCAATAGGTAATGAGGTTTTATTAGTAACTATATTATTTTCAACTCGAGCTAATTCTAAACTTCCACCTCCAAGATCAGCAACTAATCCATTGACATTTTCAAAGCCTATTTTTACTCCCTCAGCTGAGCATTCAGCTTCTTCTTCACCAGATAATATATTAATCTTAGTTTTAAAAAGTTTTTCAACTTCATTAATAAATGGTTTTGTATCAGTCGCTTCTCTTAAAACTGCTGTTGCAATAATTTTAAGATTTGTGATTTTTGAAACATTTAAAATTTCAGAGAATCTTTTTAAAACTTTTAAAGCATATTCGGTACCAGATCTGTGAAGTTTTTTGGATTTATCTAAATTTTTTCCAAGTTCACAAACTGCTTTTTCATTAAAAAAAGGCACACGAGAAGAACTGAAATCTTCATAAATTAGCATTCTTATAGAGTTTGATCCAATGTCTATTATAGCTAATTTTGCCTGATTTAATTTTAAACTATTTTTACTTTTAATTACTTCCACTTTTAATCAATCTTAAGTGCAGTTGTTTAGGCTGCATTCTTAGTTTAGCTTTACCTCTTCCAGATAAGCTCGGATTATTCATAAAATATTCATGAGCTGAAAAGGAATCGCTCTTACTATATTTAATTTTTTTATAATTACCATCAGCTTCAAGTTCCCAGCTCTGATTAGTATCAAGATAATTTGCCAACATTATTTGATCTAAGATCTGTTCATGAACAGTCTCATTTTCAATTGGGACTAGAAGTTCTACCCTTCGATTTAAATTTCTCGGCATTAAATCAGCTGACGAAATAAATACTTTTGCATTTCTATTAGGCATTTTTTTTGTACCATTACTAAAGCAGTAAATTCTAGAATGCTCTAAAAATCTTCCTATGATACTTTTTACAAATATGTTTTCTGATCTATCTTTTACTCCTGGTCTTAAACAACAAACACCCCTTACAAATAAATGAATTTTTACACCAGCATTCGAAGCTTCATAAAATTTATCAATAATTTCTGGATCTACTAAAGAGTTCATTTTTGCCCAAATAGCTGCAAATTTTCCATTTTTAGAATTTTTAATTTCAACATCAATATTTTCATTTAAGGTTTGCCTCATATTTACTGGCGAAATAGAAATTTTATTTAAATTTTTTGGTTTTGCGTATCCTGTTACATAATTGAAAAACTTTTCAACATCTGATGCCATTTTCTTATCACAACTAAATAAAGACAAATCAGTATAAATTTTAGCATTTACTGGATGATAATTGCCAGTTCCTAAATGAAAATAAGTTTGTATTTTACCCTGTTCTCTTCTTAAAACTAATGATGATTTTGCATGAGTTTTATATTTAGCAAAACCATAAACAATTTGAACACCTACTTTTTCTAAACTTCTTGATAGTTGAATATTAGCTTCCTCATCAAATCTAGCTTTAATTTCAATTAAAGCGGTAACTGTTTTTCCGTTTTCTGCAGCTGTTATTAAAGCTTTAACAATAGGTGAGTCTAGAGTTGTTCTATATAGAGTTTGTTTTATAGCTATAACTTTTTTATCATTTGCTGCTTGGTTTAAAAATTCAATTACTGAGTCAAATGTTTCAAAAGGATGATGAACAACTAAATCTTTCTTTTTAATAGTTTCAAAAAAATTATCATTATATTCTTTTAATCTTTCAACTTCTCTAGGTGTAAAATGTTTAAATCTTAATTTTGGATTTTTTACTTTACATATTTGATCTATATCTTGAATTCCAACAAGGCCAGCAACATCATAAATATAGTCAGGATTTATATCTAATTTATTAGTTATAAATCTTATCAATTCGTTATCACTATTTTCAAGAACCTCTAAACGAACAATATCACCCGTTCTACGTCTTTTTAAAGCCAATTCAAAAGATCTAACCAAATCTTCTGCTTCCTCTTGAATCTCTACATCGCTGTCTCTTATTACTCTAAAAATCATTTTCTTTTCTAAATCATGATCTGGAAAAATTTCATTAGCAAAAAAACTTATTACATCATCAAGAATCACAAATTTCTTATGATTTTTTGAAGACTCAATTTCAATAAATCTAGATAATGCTTTTGGTATTACTATTATTGAGTTTAAAATCCTTTTTTTATTTTTTTTTCTTAACTTCATTACAATTGCTCTTCCTTGATTGATTATAAATGGAAATGGATGTGCAGGATCAATTGCTGATGGTGTTAATAAAGGGTAAATCTCTTCTTTAAATATTTCTAAAAGTTTTTTTTTATCCTTAGTATTTAAATTAACTGGTTTAACTAAATTGGTATTATTTTTTTTTAATTCCATAATCAGTTGAATAAAAATTTTGTTCTGTTTTTTTAATAGATTCTTAGTTTCAAGCACTACCTCATCCATTTGCTCTTCAGGTGTCAAACCATCAGAGCTTAGTGAGTCAACTTCTTGTTTTATTTGACTATATAACCCAGCTACACGGACCATAAAAAATTCATCTAGATTAGACCCAGCAATTGATAAAAACTTTACTCTTTCATAAAGAGGATTTTCGATATTTTGCGCCTCTAAAAGTACTCTATCGTTGAATTTTAACCAAGAAAGCTCTCTATTTATATATTTAGATTTCAACTCTTCTTTATGTTGTTTTTTTAAAGCAGTCATATATTTAGATTTTATGTATCAATTATATGTCATGAGACACGCAAAATCTAGTTGGGATGATTTAAGTATTAATGATTTTGATAGACCACTTACTAAAAGAGGCAAGAAAAATGCAAAAATGATTTGTGAATTTTTTGTTAAAAAAAAATTTGAATTTGATTATGCATTAATTTCATCATCAAAAAGAACAAAAAAAACTTTTCAAATTTTATCCAAGAAAATTAATAAGCCAAAAAAAGTTAATTTTTCAAAAGATTTATATTTAGTTGATGAGAATGCAATTGTAAAAAAAATTAAAGAAATATCCAGTGAATATAAATCAATTTTGATTATAAACCATGAACCATCAGTGAAAAATTTAGTACGAAATCTTACAAAAAATCATAATACGAATAATTTTAAACTAATGAATTATAAATTCCCCACAGCAGCATTTGCAAAAATTGAGTTTGATATTAAATCCTGGAATGAAGTTGAGAAAAAGGGAGTATTAAAAAAATTTATAAGACCCAAAGATCTTCAAGATTCTAAAGAATAACCAGCTGATCTTACTGTTCTAATTAAAGGTTTTGTATTTTGTATGTTAATTGCTTGTCTTAATCTTCTAATATGAACATCAACTGTTCTAGACTCAACATATATATTTTCTCCCCAAACATTGTTTAAGAGTTGTTCTCTTGAATAAACTCTTTTTGGATTTTTGATAAAAAAATCTAAGAGTTTAAATTCAGTTGGACCCAAAGTAATTTCTTTATCTTTTCTATAAACTCTTTTTGTAATCCGATCTATTTTTAAATCAGTAAATTCTACAATGTCTGATGATGATTGAGGTTTAGATCTTCTCAATAAAGATTTAATTCTAGCATTCAATTCTTTTTGACTAAAAGGTTTAGTTACATAATCATCTGCACCTGTATCAAATGCTTTTAATTTGTCTTCTTCCTCCCCTTTTGCAGTTAACATAATGACAGGAATATCATTAAACTTATTATCTTTTTTTAAGTTTTTACAAATTTCAACACCAGATAATTCTGGTAACATCCAATCCATTAATATTAAATCTGGCTGTTTTAATTTTATTTGTTTAAGAGCATCTTCTCCATTTTCTGAATGACTGACTTTATAACCTTCTTTTTCAAGATTGTACTTTAACAAACTAACAATTGATGCTTCATCTTCAGCTATGAAAACATGAGCTGACATAAATCATTTTTCTCCGGTTACAATTGGCTCTGTTCCCTTAGGTCTATCACCTTCTAAATATTCGCCTTTAACTAAATAATAAACTTGTTCTGCAACATTTGTAGTATGATCACCAATACGCTCTATGTTTTTAGTTACAAACAATAAATGGGTTCCATCTTCTAAATTTTTTTCATTTTCTTTAAGATATTTTATAACTTCTTGCATACAAAGATTTGTTAGATCATCTATTTGCTCATCACCTTCCCAAACATTTACTGCCATTGGCGCAGATCTTTCTAGATAAGCATCTAATGTTGATTTTAATTGTTTTTGAACATTGGTAGATACTCTATTCAATGAGTCTACCAAGTTCTTTGGAAGATTTTCGTTAAGCAAAAGTGTTCTCTTGGATATATTTTTTGCTAAATCACCTATTCTTTCTAAATCTGAAGACATTTTCAAAGCCGTTACTGTCTCTCTTAAATCAATTGCCATAGGTTGTCTTAAAGCAATTAAATTCACAACTTGCTGTTCAATTAAAGTCTCATATTTATCTATTTTTTCATCTTCTTGAATAACAGCTTCTGCAATATTATTATCTCTTGTTGTAATGGCTTGAATTGCTTTACCTAAAGAATCTTCACATGCACTTCCCATTTTAATTATATTAGCATTAAGATTTTTTAGTTCTTCTTCGTAAGATTTGACTGTATGTGGTGCTTCAGACATTATCCAAACCTCCCTGTTATATAATCTTGCGTTTTTTTAGTATCAGGATTCTTAAATATTTTATCAGTAGATCCATGTTCAATCAATTGACCTAAATGAAAAAAACCTGTATTTTGAGAAACACGTGCTGCTTGAGCCATAGAATGAGTTACAATTATTATTGTGTGCTCTTTTTTTAACTCATCAATCAATTCTTCAATTTGTGCTGTTGCTATTGGATCTAATGCTGAACAAGGTTCATCCATTAATATAACTTCAGGTCTTACAGAAATCGCTCTAGCAATACAAAGTCTTTGCTGTTGTCCTCCAGATAATCCAGTTCCAGGTTCATGCAACCTATCTTTTACCTCTTCCCATAGTGCAGCCTTTTTCAAACTAGTTTCAACAATTTCATCCATTTCTTGTTTTGATTGAGCCATACCATGAATTGTTGGACCGTAAGACACATTTTCATATAAAGTTTTTGGGAAAGGATTGGGTTTTTGAAAAACCATACCAATTTTTTCTCTTAGTCTTACGACATCACAACTTTTATCATTGATATTAAAATCATTAATTAAAATTTCTCCTTTAACACTACAGATATCAATTACATCATTCATTCTATTAAGACATCTTAGGAAAGTTGATTTACCACAACCAGATGGACCAATTAATGCCGTTACTTGATTTTCCTCAATATCTAAACTTATATTAAAGAGCGCTTGTTTTTTTCCATAAAAAACATCAACATCTTTTGCTTTAATCTTTATCATTTTAACTCCATTTTTTCTCAAACTTATGTCTTATTATTTGGGCAAATAAATTCATTATTATTAAAAAGCCAAGTAAGACCATTATACATGCCGAAACTTTTTCTACAAATCCCCTTTCAGCACTTTCAGCCCAAATATAAATTTGAACTGGTAAGCTTGCAGCAGGATCCATGGGTGATCCAGGTATCGTGTTAACAAAAGCAACCATTCCAATTAAAATTAAGGGTGCAGTTTCTCCTAAAGCTTGAGCTAAACCAATTATTGTTCCTGATAACGTGCCAGGCATAGAAAGAGGAACTGTATGATGCATTGTGGTTTGCATTCGACTTGCTCCCATAGCAAGTGCTGCCTCTCTTATACTTGGTGGAACTGCTTTTAAAGATGCTCTAGCAGCTATAATTATTGTTGGTAAAGTCATTAAGGACAAAGTGATACCTCCAACTAATGGGGTAGACCTTGGTAAATGAAATATAGCCAATAAAACTCCTAACCCTAATAGACCAAAAACTATAGATGGAACCGCTGCTAAGTTGTTTATATTAACTTCAATAAAATCAGTAAATCTATTTTTAGGGGCAAATTCTTCAAGATAGATTGCAGCTAGAACCGCAACAGGAAAAGCTATCATTAAACAAACAAGTATAGAAAAAATTGAGCCCATAAATGAACTTGCTATTCCAGCTAGCTCAGCTTCTCTTGAGTCAGCATTTGTAAAAAAACTTATATTAAATTTACTTTCAACCTTACCATTTGCAACAAGTTGATCAAAAATTTTTAATTGATAATCGCTTACTCTTCTTTGGTCTTCAGGTAAATCTCTTGGATAATTTCCTTTAAAGACTTGGTCTAAATCATCTGAAGCAGTTAGATAAACTTCCTTTGTTTTTCCTATTAAATTAGGGTCATTTAAAAGTTCATTTTTAATTTCTTTTTCAAAAAAATAAGACACCATTCTCTTCAATTCATTTTCTTGATCTTCATTGGCGTTTGGATCTAAATCAGCCATTGATTTTAATGCTATATCGTAATAATCAGCGTCCTGTAAATCTTCTTTAGAAGGATTTTGGTCTAACATCATTAATTCAGCATCGAAAGTTACTGGAACAATAAGCCATGTTTTTTGAAAAGCTGAATAGCCAGTTGAAAAAATTTTAAAAATAAAGATTGTTAAAAATAAAAGTGCCATAAAAATTGCACTCAGACCGTATAAGCGAAATCGCTGTTCAGCTTTATATCTTTTATTTAATAATTGTTCTTTATTTTTATTCATATTTTTCTCTATATTTTTTAACTACTCTCAAGGCCACAATATTTAAACAAAGTGTTACTAAAAATAATGACATACCTAAAGCAAAAGCAGCTTGCGTTTTTGGGTCGCCAAAAGCTTGGTCACCAATTAGAATAACTACAATTTGAGCTGTAATCGTTGAAGTAGACTCTAAAGGATTTAAAGTTAAATTAGCAGCTAAACCAGAGGCCATAACAACTATCATTGTTTCTCCAATAGCTCTTGAAACACCAAGTAAAATAGATCCAACTATCCCCGGCAATGCCGCGGGAAAAATAACTCTCTTAATTGTTTCTGATTTAGTTGCTCCAATAGCGTAACTTCCATCTCTTAAACTTTGAGGCACACTTGTAATTACATCGTCACTTAAACTTGAAATAAATGGTATAATCATAATACCCATTACCCCTCCTGCTGCTAAAGCACTTTCAGCTGAAACTTCAAGACCCATTGAAGTTCCTAATTCTTTCAAAAATGGTCCAACAGTTAGGGCAGCAAAAAAACCATAAACAACTGTTGGTATACCAGCTAAAATTTCAATTAATGGTTTTGCATATTGTCTAACTTTAGTTGATGCATATTCAGCTAAATAAATTCCACTCATTAATCCAATTGGGATAGCAACGCACATAGCAATAAATGCAATAAAAAAAGTACCTGCAAAAATAGGGACTGCTCCAAAAGTATCTGAATACATTGTCGGATCTAAAGCCTCAGAAGAATCTCTAACAAAAGCTTTTGCTGGATACCAGTGAGTTCCAAAGACAAAATCAAATAATGGAATTACTTTAAAAAAATCTATAGTTTGAAATATAAGTGAGAAAACTATTCCAACAGTAGTTAATATTGCAGCTAAAGAAGCTGTAAATAAAACTGCGTTCAAAAATTTTTCAACTGGTTCTCTTGTTCTAGAATTAGATGAAATTCTTTTATACGCATAAACAACAGAGGCAATAATTGCAGATAATACTATAACAACTTTTGAACTTTGAGCTATTGATCGAAGACTTAAATATTTTTCAGCTGAAGCTTCAATAAAAGGTGTAATTTCTCCAGTGAATTGCCCTCGAGACAATGCTTTTGATTTTTCGTATAATAAATTTAATTCATCATCAAGATAACCTTGATTTGAATAATCACTTAAGATTAATAGTTTTACAATTGTGGGCTCAAAAATTGCCCATAATGAAAAAATTATAAAGGCTGGTATTGCACACCAGATTGCAAGATAATAACCATAAAATTGTGGTAATGCGGTTAATCTTTTTTTTGTAGATTGAATTGTATATGCTTTTTTGCGTCCAAAATAATAGCTTGTGAAACCTAGAAGAACAATAAATGTAAATAATATTAAGTTCACAGAATCTCCTTAAGTGAGGACTTTACTCTTTTTTTAAAAAAAAGGGGTCTAAAAAGACCCCCTTTTTAATCATTTGTTAACTGAGGAATAATTAATTACCCATAGCAACTAGCTTCGTAGCATTAGTTCTAGTTGTTTTATACAACTTAGAGTCTAATGGCACTAAACCAATGTCTGCTAAGTAACCCCCTTTTCCAATAGCTTTCTTAGTTGTGAATTCTTTCACAAACTCATGTAAGCCTGGAATTACTCCAACGTGTGCTTTTTTCACGTAGAAGAATAAAGGTCTAGCAACAGCATAACTGTAGTCTTGAATAGACTTTAATGACGGTTGTCCACCATCAATACTTGCTGCTTGCAATTTATCTTTTGCAGCTAAGAAATAACTGAAACCAAAGAAACCAAACATTTCTTTATCTTGAGTTAATTTTTGGATGATTAAACTATCGTTTTCTCCAACTTCAATAGCAGCACCATCTTCTCTGTAAAGTTTTTGAGGTTTTTTGTATTTTTTATTTCCAGCTTCAAAACCAGCTTTATAAAGAGCTTTAGCTTCTTTAGTCATACCTTTTTTCATTACTAAAGAATTCCAAGCATCTCTAGTTCCTGATGTTCCTGGTGGGATCATCACTGAAATTTTTTGTTTTGGTAAGCTAGGGTCAATTTGGTCCCAAGTTTTATAAATATTTGGAACTAATTTACCATCAACAACTGTATGAGCAGCAAGTGCTAAATATAATTGTTCTTTAGTAAAGTTTACTGGTTTTGCATCTTTGCTGTAAGCTAATGTAATACCATCGTTACCAATTACGATCTCAACGATATCATTAACACCATTTTTCTTACATAGAGCTTTTTCTTTATCTTTCATAGCTCTTGATGCATTTGTAATATCTGGATGTTGTTCACCTACACCAGCACAGAATAGTTTAGCTCCACCACCAGTACCAGTAGACTCGATTACAGGAGTTTTAAATCCTGAACCGCCAAATCTTTCAGCAACAACTGTTGCATAAGGGAATACTGTAGAAGAACCAACTATCTTAATTTGATCTCTTGCTTGAGCAACAGTTGCAATTGAAAGTGCAACTAAAGAAGCAATTACTATAGTTAGTTTTTTCATTATCTTTAATCCTTTCGTTATTTATTAATTAAAAGATGATTGACTCGTATAAATTTATTGAATCTTTAATATTACAGAATTGTTACACTTTTGTTAAAAAGGTAACTTTTTAGTTGTATTTTTTTGATATAATTATTTGATCAATATCAGTTTCTAAGCCACCAATACATGAAACAGGGTTTACCTGTTCATTAAGAGCTAGTTCTTTGGTTGGACGTAAAGTTATTTCTAGTTTTACTAAGTTTACTAATTCCTCTCTAATTTCTTCATCATATCTCCAGCTTGGCCATGAACTTGGGGTTGAAAATATAGAGGTTAAATAGCTTGTAGCCATAGTATATCTATAATTACTCAAATTTTCATTCCTCAATAAAAAATCTCTTACAGAATTAAAAATATTCCTACATCTAAAAGAATCTGAAAAATAATTTTCCTTCTTGAGATTTCTATTCATAGGAACAGAAACAATTAAATCAATTGAATTTTTAGAATACGAGGTAACTACGTCTGTATAAAATTCAGCTTCAGTAACTTCTAAATGATCTTTAATAGAAGGATATGAAGTTTTCAAATCTGCCTCTAATCTAAAAATTCCAATATCAAAAACTGTAAGTTGCTGATTTCTTAATAATGTTGTGATATCTTTAGAAAAAACACTTGTTGTTATAGAGCTTAATAAAAAAGCAAAAATCAAAATATTTTTAAATATTTTAACCATATAAAAAATTAATTAAAAGATTAACATTAATCAAGTAAAGAATTGTTAAAAAAACCTTCTAAAACTATTACAATATAATATTTTTTAAATTTAAGTTTTCGCTGGTAAATAAATTTGAATTTCAGTTCCTTGGTTTTCCTCACTTAGAATCTCATAGTGTCCACGATGTTGAGTAACTATATGTTTAACAATAGCTAATCCTAAACCGGTTCCACCAACCTTGTTACTTTGTTCAAGATCTACCCTAAAAAATCTTTCTGTAATTCTAGAAATATATCTTTGAGGAATGCCAACACCTTCGTCTTTAATACTGATCATAAAATTTTTTTCTAACAATTTACCATCGCTAATTTTGCTTGATATAAAAATAGACTTATTTTCCTTTGAATACTTAATTGCATTATCTAAAAGATTAGAAAAAACAGTTTGTAATTTTTTTTCATCTCCAATAACAACTGTTGGATTGGCGAGAGATAAATTAATATTTAATTTCTTTCTTTTTAAAACAATCTCAAAATTACTGATGATTGTTTTGAAAAGATCATTTATATCAACTAAAGAGTTTGGCCTTATGTGTTCTTCTAATTCAATTCTTGTGAGTATTAAAAGATCATTAATTAAATTTTCCATTCTATTTGATTGATCAGTCATTATTTTCATAAATTTTTTTTTAGCCTTTTCATCATCAGACGCTGGGCCCTCAATTGTTTCTAGTGATCCTTTGATTACCATTAAAGGTGTTCTTAATTCATGGCTTACATTTGCTACAAAATCAGTTTTAAATTTTTGTGCTTTTGTAATTTCAGTAAAATCTTTTAAAAATAACACAACAGAGTCTGGTTCAGTAAACAAATGAGTTGGGCCAGGAATAATATAAATTTTATAGAATTGATATGATGGGAGGTCTATTTCAATGTCAATATTTTTTGTTTTATTTTCAACAATAGCTTTTTCAATATTTTCTATTAATTCTGGTTTTCGAATTATAGAAGATATGTTTTTATCAATTAAATTACTTCCAAATCTTTTTAATGCACTTGGATTGGCATATTTAATTATGTTAAATTTATTTAATGCAAAAAATTGATCCTCAAGCTCATCAATAATTACTCTTTTGGTTTTTTCCTCTCTTTTATTAATTATTGTAGCAGTATTTATTGATTTGTTTTTTTTTTGATTAAGTAAATAGAGGAGATAAATTATAACAACTATAAGTAGAATGATGAAATATTCCATAAATTTAGACGGCTTAATTTTGCATCATTAAACTTTTTAATGCAAATAAATTAAGGAAAAATTAACTAATGATTTGGTGAAATATTGTTAAAAAATATTTTTGCTGTTTCTTCCCAAGTGAATTTTTTTGCAAATTCAAGACAATCATTTCTATTAACTTTCAAAGCTTTATGAGCTGAAACTTTAAGATCATTATCTAAACAATTTATTTTGGAACCCTCAAATATATCTTTAGGACCTGGAACAGGATAAGCAGCTACAGGTGTTCCGCAATTTAAAGACTCACAAACTACAATTCCAAATGTATCTGTTTTACTTGGAAATACAAAAACATCGGAAGATGCAAAATGAGACGCTAATTCACCGTTTGTTTTTTCTCCTAAAAAAATATCTTTAGGAAATTCTTTTTTTAATTTTTTTAAATCAGGTCCCTTTCCTATTATCATTTTTGTACCCTCTAAATCACATTCTAAAAAAGCTCTTATGTTTTTTTCAACTGCAACTCTTCCAACATAAATCCAAATCGGTCTTTTATGTGGTAAATCAATTTTTTTCGGACTCTTAAAAGCTCCATGATTGCCTCCTCTTGTCCAAGTAATCATTTTATTATTATCTATACCTATATCGATTAATTCTTTTCTCATAGATTCTGTTGTTACTAAGATTCTCTCAGCCTTGTTATGAAAGTTTGCTAAGAATTTTTCAGCCCATTTTGCAGGTATAATAGGAAAGTAAAGCTTAAGATATTTATCAAATCTTGTATGAAAACTTGTGGTAAACTTTAGTTTATTCTTCAAACAATATCTTCTTGCCATAGTCCCTATAGGACCTTCAGTAGCTATATGAATTGCATCAGGTTTTATTTTCTTTATTAAGCTACCAACTCTTGGCCAAACATTAATAGATATTCTAATTTCATTATATTTTGGCATCGGAAAAGTTAAAAATAATTCTGGTGTGATATATTCTATTCTATGACCTTGTTCTTTTAAAATTTTACCTGTTTCATGCAAGGTTCTTACAACACCATTTACTTGTGGAAAATATGCATCTGTTGCGATTAAAATTTTCATTAATTAGGAAGCTTTTTTTAAGTCTTCATTTTTAATAGGTTTAATTATTTCTTGAGTGTCTAAATATTGTTCTCTTATTTTATCCCAATATAATATTTCAAAGCTACCATCGTAATTTTCGGCTAATGCAGTGCAAGATTCTACCCAGTCTCCACAATTTAAATAATTGACCCCATTAAAATCTCTATCCTCAGCATGATGGATATGGCCACAAATTATTCCATCAAATTTTTTTCTTTTTGCATAATCTGAGAGTGTTTTTTCATATTCACCAATATATTTGACGGCGTTCTTAACCTTATATTTTAAATATTTTGCAAGAGACCAATATTCTTTTCCTCTCAACCTTCTAAAGAAATTAATTATTACATTTATTTGTAACAATAAATTGTAAGCTATTGATCCAAGTTTAGATAGCCATTTAGCATGTTTCATAACACCATCCCAAGCATCACCATGAACAACAACATATTTTTTTCCAGCATTTGTCTCATGAATAACTCTATTAACCATATGGATGTCACCAAAATTCATTGGAATAAATTTTCTTAACATTTCATCATGGTTGCCCATAATATAGAAAACTTTAGTGCCATGTCTTGCTTTTCTTAAAATTTTTTGGATTACATCATTATGTTCTTGAGGCCAAAAAAAACTTTTTTGCATTTCCCAGACATCTATAATGTCTCCTACAAGATAAAGATTTTCAGATCTTGAGTTTTTAAAAAACTCTAAAAGTTTTTTCGCCTGACAACCCTTGGTACCCAAATGCACATCAGAAATAAAAATGCTTTTGTATTTAAGTATGTTAGGCATTTAAAGGCTATATTTTAATACAACTGTAACACGAATCATGTATTTCTTATCTCATTTAAATGTTACAAATTTGTTAAAAATTTTTTAAGGATTAATTATGTTCTATTGTTTAATTTACAATCAAAACTCTTCCTCTGGAAGAAAATCAAAATTCATAAATAGGGTTTTATCTAAGTTAAAAGAAAATAATTCAGTAGAATACTTTGAGACCAAAACAATAAATCAAGCTAAGAAAATTTTTAAAAACTTTAATCAAAAAAATTATGATCGATTAATAGTTGCTGGTGGAGATGGATCTGTTTCTTTTGCAATTAATGAATTAATAAAGAATGATTTTAATTTTAAAGACGATTTTGCTATAGGCTATATACCTGCTGGGACTGCAAATTTATTGCAAGCTGAATTATCAATGAATAAAAAGATTGATGATATAGTCAATGTATTGATTTCTAATAATTATAAATCCTCTAATCTTGTAAAAATTAACGAGAATTATTTCTTTTTAATGGCTGGTATAGGATGGGATGCAAAAATTGTTCATTCAATTAATTCAAAAATTAAAAAAATTCTTGGAAAAGTGATATTTGGTATCAAAGGTTTTCAATATTTCTTGTTTATGAATAATAAAAAATTAAATGTTACTTTTGATGGACAATTTTATCAAGCAGACTGGATATTATCTTCAAATACCAAATATTACGCTGGACATCATAAAATAAATAAAACAAATATTTTTGAAAATAAAATAGTCACATATATATTTAAGGATTTAACTAGGATCAATTTATTATATTCTATATTTTTAATAATTCTTAATGGTGATTTAAGTAAAAATAAAAATGTTATTACTACTTATTCACAAAACATTACAATTGATGGAAATGATTTGATACCTGTTCAAATTGATGGAGATAATTTTGGTTCATATAAAAAAATTCATTTAAATCTATCAAATAAAAAAGTGAATTTTCTTGTAAAATAATTATTTTACTCTGCCATAAATATCTTGATATCTCACTATATCTGTTTCTTTTAAAATCGAGCCTACTTGAGCTTCAATTATTTTAACTGGTTTTTTATAGGGATTTTCTATTCTATGGATTGCACCTAGTGGAATAAAAATAGTTTCATCAGGTTTCATAGTGAAATATTTCTTATTTAAAGTAATCTTAGGTTCACCATGAGTAACTACCCAATGTTCAGCTCTATGATGATGTTTTTGAAGACTTAATATACCTTTTGGTTTTACATATAATTCTTTAATTAAGAATTCCTTACCATTAAATAGATTTACATAACTACCCCAAGGTCTATGAAATACATTCTTCTTTTTAAAATAATGTCTTTTATTTCGTCCGTACATCTTACAGATTTCTTTCCAAGATCCTAAATCAGACCAAGGAATATCTAATTTGATAGCATTTATATCTTTGGTTTTTTCTAATATTGCATAGTCAAAAGACTTGGCTTTTGCTTTTGTAAAAGATTGTTTGTTTAAATAATATACATTACTTTTATATTTTGCTTTTAATACTGCTTTATTACAATTTCGATAAATATTTGGTTGGTATTTCTTAAAATTATTTATTATTGAGTCTTTTCTTAAATAAAACATTCCAGAATTCCAATAACCTTTTTTACTAATTATTTGTTTAGCTTTAGCCTTTTTGGGTTTTTCTACAAATCTAGTTACTTTGTTACTTTTTGTTAAAAAATAACCAAATTCACTTGAGGGCATTTTGGGTTTAATCCCAAAAATAAAGATATTGTTTTGAGTAAGTTTCTTTTGATTTTTTTTGATAGCTTTATTGAATAAACCAACCTTCTCTATCAAATGATCAGAAGCCAAAAACATTAATGGTTGTTCGTTAGGTATATCTTTTATTAAAGCAGTGCTTAAAATAGCTGGTGCTGTATTTCTTTTAGATGGCTCTAAAACTATCTTAAATTTTCTTATTTTGTGTTTTTTTAAATGGTGTTTTACTTGTCTTAAATATTTTGCATTAGTACTTATAATTGGTGCATCAAATATAGATGCTTTAACTCTCTCTAATGTTTTGCCCAATAAAGTCCAATTACCAAAATCAATAAATTGTTTTGCTTGATGTTTTTTAGCTTTAGGCCAAAGTCTTGTTCCAGCGCCACCACATAAAATAACAGGGCGAATTTTCATCAAATTTTCGAATATTCCTTAACTTCTTTTTTCTTACCTGGATGGGTTGGTGCTCCTAAACTTGCTGGTCCAACTGTTTGTGCATATTTCCAAAGAGTTCCTGAACCAAAATCAGATTTTCTAGCCTTCCATTTTCTTCTTCTTGAAGCTAATTGTGATTTAGTTAAGCGAACATTAATAGTTCCTTTTTTAGCATCTATATCAATTACATCGCCATTACGTAAAAGAGCAATCGGTCCACCTAAAGCAGCCTCTGGTCCAACATGACCAACACAAAATCCTCTAGTTGCTCCTGAAAATCTTCCATCAGTAATTAAAGCAACTTTTTCTCCTTTACCTTGACCATAGATTGCACCAGTAGTTGAAAGCATTTCTCTCATACCCGGTCCTCCTACTGGACCTTCGTATCTAATAATAATTACATCACCATCTTTATATTTTCTACTTTGTACTGCTTTCATTGCACTTTCTTCATTATCAAAACATCTTGCTCTTCCAGTAAATTGTAATTTTTTTAATCCTGCAATTTTAACAATTCCACCTTCTGGAGCTAAATTACCTTTTAAACCTACTACACCACCATCTGGTGATAAGGGTTTGTTATAAGCTCTTAATACTTTTTGTTTTGGATTAAACTTAATTCCCTTTAAATTTTCTTTCATTGTTTTACCTGTAACTGTCATACAATCACCATGAATATAACCACCATCGTATAAAGTTTTTAAAAGCATCGGCACACCACCTGCTAACCACATATCTTTTGCAACATATTTTCCACCTGGTTTTAAGTCTGCAAGATAAGGCGTTCTTTTAAATATTTTTGCAACATCCATTAAATCAAATTTTATTCCTGCTTCATTTGCAATAGCTGGTAAATGTAATGCAGCATTAGTTGAACCTCCAGTTGCAGCTACAATTGTTGCAGCATTTTCTAATGCTTTTCTTGTTACAATATCCCTTGGTTTAATACCTTTAGCTAACAATTCCATTACCATACGACCACTTGCTTTTGCATACTTATCTCTTTCTTCATATGGCGCAGGTGTTCCAGCAGAATAAGGTAATGCTAAACCAATAGCCTCTGATACACACGCCATCGTGTTAGCTGTAAATTGACCTCCACAAGCTCCAGCTGTTGGGCAAGCAACTAATTCTAACTTTCTTAACTCTTTTGCTGACATTTGTCCTGAGGAATGTTTTCCAACAGCTTCAAAAACATCAACTACAGTTACATCTTTACCTTTATATATTCCTGGAAGTATTGAACCACCATAAATAAATACACTTGGTACATTCAGTCTAACCATCGACATCATTAAACCTGGCAAAGATTTATCACAACCTGCAATACCTACTAATGCATCATAACAATGTCCTCTAACAGTTAATTCTGCACTATCTGCTATAACTTCTCTTGAAATTAATGAAGATTTCATTCCTTCGTGGCCCATTGCTATACCGTCAGTGACTGTAATTGTACAAAATTCTCTAGGTGTACCGCCAGAGGCTCTTACACCCTTTTTAACTGATTGAGCTTGTCTCATTAGAGCTATGTTACAAGGTGCAGCTTCATTCCAAGTTGAAACAACACCAATAAAAGGTTTTGAAACATCTTTTTCAGTTTCACCCATAGCATAATAGAATGATCTGTGAGGAGCTCTATCAGGACCAAGAGATGTATGTCTGCTTGGTAGTTTTTTCTTATTAAATTTCCGCATTATAAACTTTCAATTGTTAAAGATATCTTTTTAATATCATCTTTCAAGTTACTATAGTTAGTTTTTTCTTGTTCAACAATATTTTTTGGTGCTCTATCAACAAAACTTTTATTCGATAATCGTTGCGATATCTTGTCTAAATCATCTTGATGTTTTCTTTGTCGTTTTAATAAATTTTCTTTAATTAAATTTAAGTCAATATTTTCATCAAAATAAATCTTAAAAATATCACCTGAAATAACCATTGTTGCAGATGGTTTATTTTGATCTTTTTCAAAAAAATTGTTTATACGCCCAAGTTTTTTCAAAATTGTCTCATTATTATTCATTAATGACTTATTTTTTTTTGCTATTTTGTTTATTGATATATCTACAAAGGAACCAGGACTAACGTTAAGCTCATTTTTAAAAGACCTTAATTCAGAAATAATATCTATGATTTTTTCAACATCTTTTTGAGACTGATCCTTTTTAATTTTTGCAGATGGCCAATTCTTATACATCAGAAAATTCTTATTTGATTTATCGAATTTGTTTTTGAGCCATATTTCTTCAGTTACGAATGGTATGAAAGGATGTAGCATTACTAATATTTGTTTAAAAACATAGGCGGATACTTCTTTAATCTCTTTTTGAGCTTTTTTGTCCTCTGAATAAAGAATTGTTTTTGAAAGCTCAATATACCAATCACAATATGAATGCCATGCAAATTGATATGCATTTTTTGCTGCCTCATCAAACCGATAGTCCTCAATATTTTTTTGAATTTTATTTTTAACTTCTATTAATTCAGAATATATCCATTTATTAATATTCAGTGTTGTTTTTGGAGTTTTATCGGTTTTATTGAAATCGCATTTATTTGTAATTAAAAAATTATTTGCATTCCATAATTTGTTTAAAAAATTTCTGTACCCTTTAACTCTATCTTCTGAAAGTTTTACATCAGTTCCTGGGGAAGCCATAGATAATAAAGTAAATCTCAAAGCATCTGCACTATATTTTTCAATTATATCTAAAGGATCAATAACATTGCCTTTTGATTTAGACATTTTTTGTCCCTTTTCATCTCTTACTAAAGCGTGCACATAGATATCTTTAAAAGGTTCTTTGTTTAAAAATTCCATGCCGAACATAATCATTCTAGCTACCCAGAAAAAAATAATGTCAAAACCAGTAACTAAAACAGTGGTTGGATAAAATTTATTAACAAACTCTTTTTCATCTGGCCATCCTAAAGTAGCAAAAGGCCATAAACCTGAAGAAAACCATGTATCTAAAACATCTGGATCTCTGATTAATTCAACATCTTTTTTATAATGTTTTTTTGCTAACTTTTTTGCTTCTTTCTCATTTATAGCTACAAAAATTTTTTTATCGGGTCCATACCATGCCGGTATTTGGTGTCCCCACCAAAGCTGTCGAGAAATACACCATGGCTCTATATTGTTCATCCATTGAAAATAAGTTTTAGACCAATTACTAGGAAAGAAATTTGTTTTTTTTGTTTTAACAATTTTTTTTGCTTTGATAGCTAATTTTTTTGCATCGACGAACCACTGCTCTGTTAGAAAAGGTTCTATTATAGAATTTGATCTATCCCCATATGGAACTTTGTTTTTAATATCTTCTTCTTTTACAAAAAAATCTTTTTCTTTAAGCTCATTAAGTATTTTTTTTCGAGCATCAAATCTATCTAAACCAATATAATCTGATGGAGCATTATTATTAATTTTACCTTCTTCAGTAAAAATATTTATCATATCAAGTTTATTTCTATGACCTACATCATAGTCATTAAAGTCATGGGCTGGAGTTATCTTTAAAGCTCCAGTTCCTTGATCGGGATCTGCATAATTATCTTTGATAATTTTTATTTTTCTACCTACAATTGGTATTGTTACTATTTTGCCGACAAATTTTTTGTATCTTTTGTCCTTTGGATTAACTGCGATTGCAGTATCGCCAAGCATAGTTTCTGGTCTTGTTGTCGCAATAGTTATAAATTCAGATGAATTTTCTATCGGATATCTAATGTAATAAATCTTCGAATTCATCTCCCTTTGATCAACTTCTAAATCTGAAATGGCAGTTTTTAATACAGTGTCCCAATTAACTAGTTTTTCTGCTTTATAAATTAATTTTTTTTTATGTAATTCTACAAAAACTTTTAAGACAGATTTAGATAGATTTTTATCCATCGTAAAAGCATTTCTTGACCAATCACATGAACAACCTAGTTTCTTTAATTGGTTGATTATTATATCGCCATACTCATTTTTCCATTCCCATACTTTTTCAATAAATTTCTCTCTTCCAAGGGAGCCTTTGGTAAGATTTTCTTTTTCTAATTTTTTTTCAACAAGCGCTTGGGTAGCTATACCCGCATGATCTGTTCCTGGTTGCCACAAAGTTTCATAATTATTCATACGATAATATCTTACTAAAAAGTCTTGAATTGAATTATTCAAAGCGTGTCCCATATGCAAACTTCCAGTTACATTAGGTGGTGGAATTACTATTGAATACTTCTTGGAATTTTTTTTAGGTTTAAATAATTTATTTTTTTCCCAATAAGCATAAATCCGATCTTCAACTTTTGAATGTATATATTTATCGCTTATCATGGGTGTAATTAGTTTATAATTTAATAATCTAAATTAACAATAATCAAATTGGAACGTTATTTGATAGACTAATTGCAAATATTTAATATAAAATTCCTTGTAGCTATCTTCTAAAACATACGGCAACGTGGCGGAATGGTTACGCAGAGGATTGCAAATCCTTGTATCCCGGTTCGATTCCGGGCGTTGCCTCCAAAAAAAATCTTGTTTTAGTTAAAAAAGAAAGTAAGTTGACAATTTACATTCCTCGGTAGCTCAGTTGGTAGAGCAGTTGACTGTTAATCAATTGGTCGCAGGTTCGAGTCCTGCCCGAGGAGCCAAAAATTACACTACCTTAGAAATATTATTTGAGACTTGTAATGATTTATTAAACTTTAATTTTTGGTCTGCATTTAATTCTGAATAAAGTTTAACTAAAAAATTGTAATTAACATTCATGTGTCCCTGTTGAGATTTTTCTAAATTTAATAGATATTCTGAAAAATCCTCAAAAAAGTAATTAATTGGTACTTTTAAATAGTTAGAAAGTTGTAATAATCTTATCGAACTTACACCATTTGTCCCTTTTTCGTATTTTTGAATTTGTTGAAATGTAACATTAATTGCTTTTGCCACTTTTGTTTGAGTTAAACCTAGAGCCAATCTTCTCAATTTGAGCTTATTGCCCAAATGTTTATTAAAATTATCTTCCATTAAGACCCCTCTTAATATTTTTATAAAACATAATTCAACTAGTTTTTAGAACCTACTGCAACCAATATTTTTTTTTTATTTAGCTAAAAAACAGTGGATTTTAAATATCTGTCAAGCATTACTTAGGCCTGAAATAGAGAAATATTTCTTGCAAAAGTAACGTTCTATAGTATCTGGCTTAAGAAAAGTTTTGTTCTATCACTCTTTGGATTGGCAAAAAACTCTTTGGTATCTGCTTTTTCAACTATCATACCTTCGTCCATAAATATCATTTGGTCAGCCACTTCTTTTGCAAAACCCATTTCATGCGTAACAACTATCATTGTCATACCTTGTTTTGCTAAATTAACCATGACATCTAGTACTTCTTTAATCATTTCAGGATCTAGAGCTGAAGTTGGCTCATCGAAAAGCATTATTTTAGGCTCCATACAAAGAGCTCTAGCAATGGCAGCCCTTTGTTGTTGACCACCGGACAATTGCCCAGGATATTTTTGTGCCTGATCTAAAATTTGAACTCTTTCTAGATGTTTTAAAGCTAATTCTTCAGCTTCTTTTTTTGGCATTTTCTTTACCCAAATTGGTGCAAGTGTGCAGTTATCTAAAATTGATAAATGTGGAAATAAATTAAATTGTTGAAAAACCATTCCAACTTCTGCTCTTATTTGTTCAATATTTTTTGTATCCTCTGTTAACTCTGTTCCATCAACTATTATGTTACCCTCTTGATGTTCCTCTAGTCGATTAATACATCTTATCAAAGTTGATTTACCAGATCCTGAAGGGCCACAAACTACAATTTTCTGTTTTGGCTTCACTTCCAAATTTATTGATTTTAATACTTGGAAATCTCCAAACCACTTATTCATATTGTTTATTTGGATAATATTTTCAGACATAAATTTTATCTATCAGTTTTATATTTTTGTTCGAGATTATAACTATATTTACTCATTGCATAACAAATAATCCAGAAAATTATAGCTGCAAACACATATCCTTCCATAGCAAAACCTAACCATTCTGGATTTGTTTTAGCTAAATTCAGCATTCCAACAATTTCTAAAAGACCAACTACAAATATTAATGGAGTATCTTTAACTAATGCTAAGAATGTATTAGCAATTCCAGGTATGACCAATTTTAAGGCTTGAGGTAAAATTACAAAAATATGCATTTTCCAGTAACCCATACCTAAGGATTTAGCTGCCTCGTATTGTCCTCTTGGTAAAGCCTGCAATCCGCCTCGAATAACTTCAGCAACATATGCTGCCTCAAACAAAGAAATAGCAATAATCGCTCTTACCAATTTATCTATAAAAAAATCTTCAGGTAAAAACATTGGAAACATAACAGCTGACATAAATAAAACTGTAATTAACGGAACACCTCTCCAAAATTCTATAAAACCAACCGAAATATATCTAATCAATGGAAAACCTGATCTTCTACCAAGAGCGAAAGCCATACCAATCGGAAAACAGAAAATTAAACAGAAAAACGAAATAATAAATGTTAGCGATAAACCTCCCCATGCACCCGTTTCAACCCAATTTAGACCCTCCAATTTTCCTAATTCGATATATTCTTCAAAAAAAAGAAAATATTTTAAAATAATATAAAGTGCTAAAGGGACTATTAAAAAATAATAAAACTTAAATCTTCCTGGTATAAAAAAACCAATAATAATTGATAATATTGCAGCTATTATTCCATATGAAAAATCAAAAAAGACAGGACCACCTGAAATAAAGAAAAAGATAAATAGGAAAGCGATCAAAGGATAAATCACTACATAATAAAGTGTTAAATATTTCTTAAATTTATCAGTAGCAAAATAACCAACGGAACCGAGTAATACTAAAGAAATAAATGATAAATTTATTCTCCACTGTTCTGCATTTGGATACATTCCATACATAAATCTTCTCATCCAGACTTTTATATAAGTCCAACAAGCACCAGTTCCTGTACAAACATCTTTTGAGTCACCTGCAAAACTAGCGTCTACGACAAACCAACTAAGTATCGGGGGAATAGATTTTATAATTACAAATATTATTAATAACGAGAGTACAGCGTTAAAATTATTGGTGTTTATATGTTTATTTAATAAATCTAATCTTTTAATACCGCTATATTCAATTCTAATAAAATATAAACCTATAAAACCTAATACTAAGGGTAGTACAAAACTCAAAAAATTCGGTAAAAAACCTGTTAAATTTAAATTAAAAAAGGAATTAAAAAAAACATCCAAGAAACTAATCAAAAATAAAAAGGAACCTAGATACAAGAAGGTATTCAAATTTGCTCTATCAGGTTTTAAGAAATTTATTTTAGACATTATTTTTCCTGTATTGCTATTTTTTTATTGTACCAATTCATTAAAATTGAAATTGAGATACTTAGAGTTAAATAAGTAAACATTGTTATAGAGACTATCTCAATGGCTTTACCTGTTTGCATTAAAGCAGTTCCAGCAAAAACTAAGACTAGATCTGGATAAGCTATTGCTGCCGCTAAAGAAGAATTTTTTGTTAAATTAAGGTATTGATTGGTTGTTGGTGGAATTATTATTCTTAAAGCTTGTGGCATAATCACTAATTTTAGCACCTGATTAGGTGTTAGACCTATTGATGCTGCTGCTTCTTTTTGACCTTTTCCAACTCCTTGAATTCCAGCTCTGACACATTCTGCAATAAATGTCGCTGTATATAAAGACAAAGAAAGAGTTAAAGCAATAAGCTCTGGCGGTAAACTTACTCCTCCTTCATATATAAAAGATGTTGTTGCTAATTGTTTAAGAACAGGAACTTCAAATGAAAGTTTTACGCCACCTATCAAAAAACTTAGTAGAGGAAGAACAAAGATCAATCCTAATGAGATAAAAAAAACTGGAATTTGTTTACCTTGATTTTCTTGAACTTTTTTTGCATGAATTCGTATGACAATAATAGCTATTACTGCTGCAACAAGTGAATAAAAGAAAATACTAAAATTTTGCCAAATAAAAGCAGGAACATATAATCCTTTAATAGTTAAGAAAAAAACTCCAAATATTGCTTCTGCATCTTGTGGAAGTGGTAAGGCTCTCAAGGCTGCAAAATACCAAAAGAAAATCTGAAGTAGTAATGGGATATTTCTAAAAAATTCAACATAGAAAGCTGCAAATTTATTGATTAAGTAATTAGGAGATAATCTTGCAACACCAACTATTACACCTAAAATTGTAGCAATAATTATACCTATTACTGAAACAAGTATTGTGTTTAATAACCCAACTAAATAAGCTCTGAAATAAGAGTGAGATCCATCATATTCAATTAAAGAAAATTGAACATCAAAAGAGGACTCTTGTGATAAAAAACCATATCCAAAATCAATACCTCTATTTTCCATATTGATTTGTGCGTTGTAAGTAAAAAAACCAAAAATCAAGACCACAGCTATGACTGTGATTAATTGAGGAACAATGTCTTTAAGTTTCAGATTCACAAATGTGATAATATATGAATTTATAAAAAAAGGGCTAGAAAAATCTAGCCCTTTTTAAGTATTTTAAACTGAAATTATCTTGCAGGTGGAACGTAAAGTATTCCGCCCTTAGTCCATAATTGGTTTGGACCTCTGTCAGGTAAAATTCCAGTGTCAGCAATATTTCTCTTATAGCTTTCACCGTAATTACCAACTTGCTTGATAATTCTTAAGCTCCAGTCATTGTCTAGACCAAAAGCAGCACCTAATTCACCTTCAGCTCCAACTAATCTTTTGATTGCTGGATTGTCAGAAGTTTTCATCATGTCTGCATTTGCTGAAGTAATTCCATATTCTTCAGCCTCGATCATTGTATTCAAAGACCATCTTACGATATCTTCCCAAACTGAATCACCTTGTCTTACAACTGGTCCTAAAGGTTCTTTAGAAATAGTTTCTGGTAAAACAATGTGTTCATCAGGGTTCTTCATTTTTGTTCTTTGAGCAGCTAAACCAGATTTATCAGTAGTGTAAGTATCACATCTACCTGCATCGTAAGCAGCTACGACTTCATCAGCTTTTTCAAATGCTACTGGCTCATACTTGATTCCTTTAGAATTAAAGAAGTCTCTCATATTTAACTCAGTTGTTGTACCAATGTTTGTACAAGCTGAGATACCATCTTTGAATTGTCCTGTTGAAGTAATACCTGAACTTTTTCTTACCATGAAACCTTGACCATCGTAAAAGTTTACACCTACGAAAGTAAGTCCGATATCAGCATCTCTAGAAAGTGTCCAAGTTGTGTTTCTTGATAAGATATCAATCTCACCAGATGTAAGAGCTGTAAATCTTTCTTTAGCACTTAGTGGTGTAAACTTAACTTTGTTTGCATCACCTAATACTGCAGCAGCTACTGCTCTACATACATCAACGTCAACACCAGTCCAATTTCCTGCTGCATCAGCGTTAGAAAATCCTGGAAGACCTTGAGATACTCCACATCTTACAAAACCCTTTTTTTGAGTGTTTTTAAGTGTTTTAGATTTTTTAGCAGCCATAGACTCTGTTGTAAAAGTAAACAACACAGCTACCATAGCAACTAAAGAAGTTAATTGTTTTAAGTATTTAAACATTATTCTTCCTTCTGTTATTATTTATTTGTTAACAAATAATTCAAAACATTGTTTTGAATATCCTTAATTTAATCATGTAAAAAAACGCTCTTCAAGAAAAAGTTTTTGATAAAAGTTATTTTAAATGAATTAAGTCAAGCAAATTTTTAGGAAAAAATATTAAAAAAAAGTGAATATTGGCGCGCCCTGAAGGATTCGAACCTACGACCCTCGGTTTAGAAAACCGATGCTCTATCCAGCTGAGCTAAGGGCGCAAAAATATAACCGATACATATCAATTATATATTAATTTTTAAATAAAAATTTTTTTAAAATAAGTAAAATTGTTAATAATTCAATTCTACCGATAATCATAAATAAAATAAAACAGTATTTTGTCAAAAAATGTAAATTATTAAAATTGAAATCTGTCAATCCATATATAGATGAATTTACAGTATTCATTAAAGTTAAAATTGATAATTTAAAAGAATTTTCAAAACTTACTCCACTGACACTAAGTATAGAAGTGAATATAAAAAGTGACATAATAAAAATAATGATCGTCAAAAAATATTTGTTGATTTCATTAAAATCAAAATTAATATTAGTAAATATTAATTTATTCATAAAAATGTTTTTGGGTTTGCTAAAAGATAAGATTTGATTGATTGAATATTTAAATAGAGAATAAATTTTTATAAATCTCAAACCAGAACTTGTAGAAAAGAAAGATCCACCAATTATTACTAAAATCAAAAACACTAAACTCATATTTGTTTGATCGGTTTTAAGTGAGAAACCAATATTTGACATGCTACTCACAATTGCTAAAAAATTCACAGAAAATTCTTTGTTAAAACTAAAAAATAAAAGAAAAATTAATATAATTATTATCAAATATACAATTAAGTGAAGATCTTCATAAAAAAAGTTAATATTTTTATTTCTTAGAAAAACTAAATTATAACTAAAGAAGATACTAAAAAAGGAAAATAACATCAGCACAGATAAAATTATAATCTGCGTGTTATTTTTAATGATATTTGTGAGATCATTATCGGGTAAAAAGCCACCTGATGATATCAAACTAAATGCTAGATTTAATGAGTTGAAAGTTCGTACGGAAAATATGTTTAAAACTATAAAGATGATTAATGTTAAAAATGAATATAGTAAAAAAATTTTAATAGCTTGTTTGAAAATTTCACTACTATCAAATGAAAGATAATTAGTTAAAGATTTCTTAAAGCTTTCGTCATATATGTCTATTAAAAATATTATAGAAAAAAGAAAATATAAACCACCTATCCATTGAGTGGAGGATCTCCACAAAATAATACTTTGGTCTATATGTTTAATGTTATCAAAAATAGTAAATCCGGTAGATGTAAAACCAGAAATGGCCTCAAAATAAGAATTTAAAAAAGTTAAATTATAAATACTAAAATAAAAAGGTATTGATAAAATAACAGGTATAAGTAAATACCCAAAAAAAACTGTTAATATTTTGTCGAAAATAGAAAATTTTTTTTCACGAGATTTGACTTTGAAAAATAACACTGAAAGACAAATAGAAGCAATTAAGCAGTAATAGTAAGTATTTAAATTTAAGTAAAAATTTAAGTAATAAGAGTAAATTATATTGAAAAAAGATAATAAAGAAATAACTGCAAAAAAGAAGCTAAGGTATTTAACCTGTAATTTTATCATTTGTTTAAACTGAACTTAATCTGAAAATATTTTCTACAAAAGGTATCGTATCTTTTTTTACAATAAAAACGACTTTGTCATCTTTTTTAAAGATAAAATCTGATCGTGGAATAATAACTTTTTCATCTCTCAATATTGCACCAATTCTTAATTCCTCTGGAAGATTTGAATTTTTCAACTCTTTATTAATTAATTCAGATGTCTCAATAATCTCTGCCTCAATTATTTCAAACTCACCATTTGAAACTGTGTAGGCGTTTTCAATTGTACCTTTGTGAACATGTTTTAAAATACTTGAGACTGTATTCATTCTTGGATCAATTAAATCATCAATCTTTAATGATGATTGCAATAATGAATAATTAGGTTTGTTAATAAGAGCCATAGTTCGTTTTTCTTCTATATCTTTTTGATCCTTAGTAAATTTTTCAACTAAAACACTTACCATTAAATTATCTTCATCATCGTTGGTTAACGCTAAAACGGTTTCAGACTCTTCCATGTTAGCTTCCACTAAAACCTCCTCGTCTAAACCATCACCATGAATAACAATTGTATCATTAAGTTGACTTGCTAAAAATTCGGCTCGATCTTTATTTTTTTCAACTATTTTTACTCTTATAGTATCAAGAGTTTCTTCTATATTTTTTGCCAAATTAAAACCAATATTTCCACCACCAATTATTAAAATTTTTTTTGATATTCTTTCATTATGACCAAAAGCTTGTAATGTTTCACTCATTTGTAAAGAATTAATGATTACATAAATTTTATCATCCTCCTTAACAGCATCTGTCTTTTTAGGTATAAAGAATTTTTCATCTCGATTAATCGCAATAACGTTGGCCTCTAATTTAGGATATTTTTTTGTTAATTCGTTAAATTTAATATTAATAGACTCACAATTCTTTTTGATTAGAATTTCTAGTAACCTTATTTTATTATCAGTGAAAGGTACACTATCTAAGGCGCCTGGAGCTTCTAACTTTCTTTGAATAGATTTTGCAATTTCAATTTCTGGTGAAATTATTACATCAATTGGTAAATTTTCCTTGTTATAAACTCTTGTAAATTTAGGGTTTAAATAATCCTGGGATCTTATTCTAGCAATTTTTTTAGGTATATTAAAAATAGAATAAGCTATTTGACAAATTAACATGTTAATTTCATCATTTCTAGTGACAGCAATTATCATATCTGTTTCTGGTGCATTAGCTTTTTCAAGTATTGATGGATATGTTGCTTTTCCAACTATAGCTTTAACATCTAAACTATCATTAATTTTTTGAATATCCTCACTAGATTGATCAATTACAGTTATAGAGTGACCCTGGTCGCTTAAAAGTTTTGCGATAGTAAAACCTACTCTACCTGCCCCACATATAATAATATTCATTTAATTAAACTCTTTTATTCCTAAGCCTTTTAGCTTCCTATGAAGAGCACTTCTTTCCATTCCTACAAAGTTTGCGGTTTTAGATATATTTCCATTAAATTTTTTTAATTGCATCGTTAAATATTCTTTTTCAAACTTTTCTCTAGCTTCTTTTAATGGCACAGAAAGAGTATTTTCATTCACTTTTTCAACATAACTATCATTTTTTAGAGACTCCTTAACAATGTTTGATACTTTATCTTTAGAATCTGGTTGTAAAATAGCTATTCTTTCAATCAAATTTCTTAACTCTCTTACATTACCTTTCCAATTATGATTTAAAATATAATTATCATCAGAATCGATATCGAGCTTGCTAATACTGTAGCTTTCAGAGATAAGACCAGAAAAATAATCTATTAACAGCGGTATATCTGAAATTCTTTCATTCAACGGTTTAACATTTATTTCGAATACATTTAAACGATGATAAAGATCTTCTCTAAAGTTACCTATTTTAATTTCCTCTTTCAAATCTTTACTTGATGAACAAATAATTCTAACATCTACATTTATGTCACTATTTCCATTTAATCTTTTAAATTTTTGATCAGTTAAAACTCTTAAAATTTTTGATTGTATTGCTAATGGAATTTCTGAAACTTGATCAATTAATAAAGTTCCTTCATTAGCTTTTTCTAGAGCTCCGTAAGATATAGAACCATTATCTTTTTCCTCTCCAAATAACTCTAGTTCATATTTATTCGAGTCAAGTAAAGCGCCATTTAAAATAACAAAAGGTTTATTATTCCTCTTAGATCTTTTATGGATTTTTCTAGCTATTAATTCTTTGCCTGATCCTGATGGTCCATTTATTAAAATACGGCTTTCTGTAATTGAAATTTTTTCTATTTGGTCTCTGATTGAAGATATATTCTTACTATTACCAACTAAATCATAAGAATAGAACAATTTTGTTTCATATTCTTTATTTTGTGATTTCAAGTTTAAATTTTCAACTGCTCTTTTTACAAAGTTTAACAATCTTGTTTTATCAAAAGGTTTCTCAATAAATTCAAAAGCTCCATGTTTGAGCGCACTTACAGCAAGTTCAACATTAGCATGACCAGTAATTATAATTACTGGTACATCATTGTTTTTTGATTTAATATGAGATAATAATTCTATACCATCATTATCCCCTTTGTCCAACTTGACATCTAAAATTGCAACATCTGGTATTTTTTTATCTATTTCTGATAGCGCTTGATTATAATTTGCAGCAACTCTAGTTTTATAACCTGCATCAAGTATTAATTCATTGAGAATATTTCTGATATCCGCGTTATCATCAACTATTAAAATTTCTATTGCCATCTTTTATTAAAATCGATTTCTATTTTTGCACCATCTTTTATAGGATAAAACTTAATTTCGCCTCCATGATCATTTATGATTTTATTTACAATTGATAAACCTAATCCTGTTCCATTTTTTTTTGTGGTAAAATAAGGTGTAAATATTTCATCTATCCTATTATTTAAGCTATTAAATCCAATACCATTATCTATGAGAATAAATTTAATATGGTCATTATTATCCAAAATTTCAATTGATATTTTCTTATTAAAATTGGGGTTTTTATCAGATTTTTGCTGAATACTCTCTATAGAATTTTTAATCAAATTAAAAAATACCCTATTTATTTGTTCCCTATCACACTCTAGAAATGTTTGATTCTTTTTAGATTTAATCTCTAACTTTATAGAACTATCTATCTCTGAAAGTAACTTTATATTTTCTTTTAATAACTTGTTTAAGTCGTTTTTCTTAAAAATTGGTTTTGGCATTCTTGCAAAATCAGAAAATTCATTCACAAGATTTTCAATTTGTTTAATTTGATTATTAATAATTTTTAAATTTTCTTTAAAATGAGCTTGGTCCTGATCTGAAATTTTATTTGTGTATTTGTCCTTTATTCTATCGATAGTCAACTGAATTGGGGTTAAGGGATTTTTAATTTCATGAGCTAATTTTCTGGATAGATTGCCCCATGCTTTATATCTTTCATTGATAATTAATTTTTCTTGTTGGTTTTTAAGTCTACTTATCATTGAATTAAAATTTTTATTCAAAATTTCCATATCCTTGTCTGTTTTAATCTCGGGCACTTTCGAATCTAAATTTCCTTGCCCAATTTCTGTAGATGCCAATATCAAATTATTGATTGATCTAAAAAATCTTGAAGAAAATCTAATAGCAATAGTAATTGATATGAATAATAATAAAGTTACTATTATTACATAGATTAGAATAAATGAGATCTTAATCCCAGTGCTTCTCTCTTCTACAGTATAGTAAAAATTAATTGCTTCTTGGGACTCAGATAAATATGAAGAAATATTTTCATCTAAAAATTTTATTACATATAAAAAACGATTCTCAAAAGCTTGTAATCTTATAATCGCTGCAGATATATTGTTTTGAGCATCAACAATTTTTAAAGGTCTATCATCATCTAAAACTAGATTTAATGCTTTATCTACTGGAGGGCGATATTTATTCTTTTGTTCCGATGTAAATAATAACTTTTTATCTTTATCAATAATATGTATTTCATCAACATTTCTTATTAATTTTTGGGTTCTCAAGAATCTAAAATACTCCTTTTCATCATTATTTAGAAAATTAGCACTTTTGTTAGTATCAAAAGCAATCAATATAATATCTACTTCAACTTTATTTCTTACTTCTTGGACATAATTTTTTGCTAATTCATAAGAGTTATTTACAACAGTTGTAACTTTTTTATCAAAATACTTCTCTAAAGCAAAAGAGAATAAGAATAAAGAAAATATTGAAATCAATATTGAAGGTATAAGTGTAAAAAGAGAAAAATAAGTAATATATTTTTTATTAGAATTTAAACCATCTTTATCAATATCGTTTTTAATAGATTTTTTAATTTCAACGAAAATAAATGCAAATAATAAGAAAAGTAAAATGATATTAAGAATTAATAAAAATTGTAAGTTATTTTGATTTAATTCAATGAAACTTCGGTCAATGAATGTTAAAAATGTTAAAAAACCAATAAATAGTGTGATAGTAGAAAGAATGATTATAAATATATTTTTTTTCAAAAAATCTAACATAATTTAGAATTATAGCATTTAAACAAATGAACAACTATTTTGTAATATTGGCGGCAGGAAAAAGTAAGAGATTTGGTAAAAATTTTCTTAAACAATTCTTCAAATATAAGAATAAGGAAATTATAGATCATTCTGTAGAAAAATCATTAAAATCTAAATTATTTAAAAAGATAATTATCGTATCAAATAACGCAAGACACCTTAAAAAAAAGAAATATCCCAAATTAGTAAATATTATTAAGGGTGGTAAAGAAAGATCAGATTCTTCCTTAAATGCTTTAAAATTCATAAAGAAATACAAGCCAAAAAATGTTTATATTCATGACGCTGCGAGACCAAATTTTTCAGTAAAATTACTTAAATCTATCTCAAAAAATTTAAAAAAGAATATGGCTGTTGTTCCAATAATAAGTTCAAGAGACTCAATTAAATATAAAGTTAAAAATGAAGTGTTTAACTTAAATAGGAAAAATTCTTTATTAACACAAACACCACAAGCCTTTAATTTTAAGGAATTATATAAACTTGCAATAAAAGAAAAATCTAAAATTAACGATGAAGCTACATTGTTCTTAAATCAAAATCTCAAAATAAAATTTATTCCAGGAGAAAATTTAAATAATAAAATTACTTATTTAGATGACACAAAAATATCAAAAACTTTCCATGGATTAGGATTTGATATTCATAGATTAGTTAAAAATAAAAAACTTTTTCTTGGAGGAGCTAAAATACCGTTTCATTCAGGTTTAAAAGGGCATTCTGATGGTGATGTAATTTTACATGCAATTACTGATGCCATTTTAGGAGCATTAAGACGAAAAGATATAGGTACATATTTTCCAAATACTAAAAAATATAAAAATATAAGATCACCAAGAATGTTAAAGCCAGTTATAGAAAATCTTAATAAATCGAATTTTTCTATAAATAATTTAGATATTAATTTAATTTGTGAACAACCAAAAGTATCAAGATATAGAAATAAAATAATCAACTCTATTTCTAAACTAACAAATTTAAATAGAGATTTGATAAATCTAAAAGGTAAAACTGTAGAAAAATTAGGCTTAATAGGAAAAGAAAAAGCAATAGCTTGCGAGGTGATAATTTCGATCTCAAAATATGATTAAAAAGATTAATATCTTATTTGTTACAATGTTTGGAATAGGAAGAATTCCAAAAATTCCTGGAACCTTTGGGTCTTTGGCAACAGTGATCTTATTATATATTTTTTTTCATATATTAAATTTGTCTCAAATTATAATATTTTTATTTCTAATAATTATCTTTTTATTCTCTTTTAAAGCAGTTGCGATACATATCAGAGATAATACAAACAAAGATCCAAAAGAGGTCGTTATTGACGAGTTCATTGGTCAATCTATACCAATATATATTTATGAGATTTCACATGGAACAGAAAAATCTTCTGATGAAGCAATTATTTTTTATAGTGTTTGTTTTATTTTATTTAGATTGTTTGACATAGTTAAACCATTTCCTGTAAATTTTTTTGATAGAAAATTTAAAAATAGTTTTGGTGTAATTATGGATGATGTCTTCGCAGGTTTTTATGTTATTTTATCATTAATTTGTTTTATGATTTTTAAAAGTTATTTTATTCAATGAAAACTTTAATAAAACTACTAATTAAAAAGAGGCTTAAAATTTCATTTGCAGAATCATGTACAGGAGGATTATTAGCTAGCTCTATTACTTCGATTAGTGGTGCTTCAAAAGTTTTTAATTTAGGTCTTGTCACCTACTCTAACCAAGCAAAAATTAAGGTCTTAAAAGTCAATAGAAATATAATTAAGAAATATGGTGCTGTAAGTCATGAATGCTGTTCAGCAATGGTTAAAAATTTATCCAAAATATCTAAAGCTAGCATCAATGTTTCAATAACTGGTATTGCAGGACCAAAAGGTGGCACTAAAGAAAAACCTGTTGGTCTAGTTTATATTGGAGTTAAAAAAGGTAATAAAATACAAGTTAATAAATGCTTATTTAAAGGCAAAAACAGATCTTTAATACAAAAAGCTACGGTTAGAAAAGCATTAAATTTAATTCTTAGAGCTGCCAAATAGCTCTTCTGCTCTTTTTTGAAATGCGTCAGCTATTTTCTCTAATCCAAATTGAAATGAAACAACCATTAAAGAATTCAAAAATTTATTTTTAATTTCAAAGTCTATATCAAAAGTAATTTCTGTAATTCCATTTTTTTTATCAGTAAATGACCAATTATTTGACAAATGATTCAAAGGTCCATCAATATTTTTTACAAATATAGCATCTTTGTTTTTATCAAAGACCACGTCACTTTTATAAGTATCTTTAAAAGGTCCTTTACCAATTGTTAAGTCTGCTATTATTTTTGTTAAATCACCCTCATTTTTATTTTCATATACTTTTGCATCAAAACAAAAAGGAACAAACTCTGGATATTTTTCAATATCTAAAACTAATTTAATTAAGTCCTCTTTTTTACATTCAATTAATCGCTTAACTGAAGCTTTGGGCATTAATGACTATTGATTCTATTTTGTTTAAGTTTAGCAAAATCTTCATCAGCATGATAAGAAGATCTTGTTAAAGGTGATGATGAGACTAAAAGGAATCCTTTTGATTTAGCAATTAACTCTAATTCTTTAAATTCATCCGGGTGGTAATATCTTTCAAGAGGATGGTGTTTTACGGAAGGTTGTAGATATTGACCAATAGTAATAAAATCAACATTTGCAGATCTCAAATCATCCATGACTTGAATTATTTCGTCATGCTTTTCACCTAGCCCAACCATAATTCCTGACTTGGTAAAAACTTTTTTATTATCTTTCTTAGCGTTCTTAAGAAGTTCAAGTGATGAAAAATATCTAGCTCCTGGTCTGACCTTTAAATAAAGTCTAGGAACTGTCTCAATATTATGATTGAATACATCTAAATCAGCTTCAAGTAACTTTTTGTAAGACTCACCTTTTCTAAGAAAATCTGGTGTGAGGACTTCAATTGTAGTATCAGGATTTTTCTTTCTTGTAGTATCTACTACTTTTTTAAAATGATTTGAACCTCCATCAGGTAAATCATCTCTATCAACTGAGGTTATTACCACGTGTCTTAAATTAAGTTTTTTTACCGCATTAGCAATTTTGATATCTTCATATGGATCAAGTTTTTCTGGTTTGCCGGTTTTAACATCACAAAATGCACAAGCTCTTGTACATGTATCTCCCATTATCATAAAAGTAGCATGTCGTTTGCTCCAACACTCAGTTATATTTGGACAATTGGCTTCCTGGCAGACTGTAACAAGATTACTTTTGTTTACGACTGTTTTAGTAATAAAAAACTCTCTACTATTAACTAGTTTGGATCTTATCCATTCCGGTTTTTTTTTTATTGGATTTATAGGATTTTTTACTTTTTCAGGGTGCCTAAGTCTAATTTTTTGTGTCATTTTTTATTATATAAATTTGTTCGTTTTCTTTACCAAATAAGAGTCTTTCTCTAATCAATGTTTCGATATAATCAAGATCTAGATTGTCACTTAACAATGAATTTTTAAAATCCAAGTCATTAATTTTATTAATTATTGCAGCTTCATCCATTTTCAGCTCCTCTAAATACTGCTTTTTATCAAAATAAGATATTAATCCTCTTTGACCTGATAGAAGATTGAAAAAAAAATATATTATTAAAAAAGTTGATACTAATAAAAAGTAATTTTTTTTTAATTTATTAAGCATTAATGAATCTTATTCATTATTGCTTTATTTCCAAGTTCTTCTTCTATTCGAATTAATTGATTATATTTAGCTACTCTTTCTGATCTGGCTAATGACCCTGTTTTTATTTGGTTCGAGTTAGTCCCTACAGCTAAATCAGCAATAAATGTATCTTCACTATCCCCTGATCTATGAGAAATAATTGTCTTAAACCCTATAATTTGGGCAAATTTAATCACCTCTAAAGTTTCAGAAACTGTTCCGATCTGGTTTAACTTAATCAAAATTGCATTGGAAGAAACATTTAAAAAACCTTTTTTAAGTCTTTCTAAGTTCGTAACATAAAGATCGTCGCCTACTATTTGAGTTTTTTTAATAGTTTTCATTAATTTATTCCATGAAATCCAGTCATTTTCAGCAAATGGGTCTTCGATTGATTTAATTTTATATTTTTCAATAATTTTTTTATATTCTTTAATAGATTTATCTACTGAGATAAAATTCTTTGAATGGATAGAATATTTATTTTTTTTAAAAAGTTCATTTGCTGCTACATCTAAACAAATAGAAACATCCTTACCATTAACAAGTCCAGACTTTTTTATAGCAGAAACTATTAAGTCTAAAGCTTGATTGTTATTATTTATCATTGGTGCAAAACCTCCCTCATCACCAACAGATGTAGATAGTCCCTTTTTTTTAATCAATTTCTGAAGGTTCTTAATCACTACAAAACATATTCTCATTGCTTCAGAAAAACTTTTTGCTCTATCTGGTCTAATCATGAATTCTTGAATTCTAAGACCATTATTTGCATGAGCACCACCATTGATTATATTCATCATTGGATAAGGTAATTTAAAATTTTTCTTAATAAAAAATGTTTTATATAAAGACTTTTTTTTTTCTTTTGCTGAAAGTTTTTTTGTTGCAATAGAAACAGCCAAAATAGTATTAGCTCCTAATTTTTTTTTTTGTTTAGTTCCATCTAAATTAATCATTATTGCATCAATTTTTTCTTGATTATGTATATTTTTACCTTTTAATTTTTTTGAAATTTTCGTGTTTATTAAATTAACAGCATTTAGGACACTCTTACCTAAATATTTTTTATTACTACTATCTCTTTTTTCAAACGCTTCAAAAGTTCCGGTAGAAGCACCAGATGGACAAATAGCTTTAGCACTATTATTTTTTGTAAAAACCTCTGCTTCTACAGTTGGGTTTCCCCTACTATCAAAAACTTGACGGCCTTTTACTTTAATAATTTTGCTCACTAATTTTTTATTAAATTATCTATCTCTGTTAATTGATTTATTAAGTTTTCTAATTTATTTAATGGTAGCATATTTGGACCATCTGAAGGAGCGTTATCCGGATCTTGATGTGTTTCAATAAATAAACCAGCTACACCTACTGCTACAGCAGCTCTTGATAAATGTTCTACAAATTCTCTTTGACCTCCACTTTTTTCACCAAGACCTCCAGGTTGTTGAACTGAGTGAGTTGCATCAAAAATCACTGGATAGCCGTTCTTAGCCATTATTGGTATTGATCTCATATCTGAAACCAAAGTATTGTAACCAAAACTTGCTCCTCTTTCAGTTACTAAAATATTATTATTGCCTGAATCTGAAATTTTTTTTGTTACATTGATCATATCCCAAGGTGCTAAGAATTGTCCTTTTTTAACATTAATTATTTTATTTGTTTTCGCAGCAGCTACTAACAAATCTGTTTGTCTACATAGAAAGGCAGGAATTTGTAAGATGTCCACATGTTTTGCAACAACTGAACATTGATCAACATTATGTACATCAGTTAATATCGGTATGTCTAAATCTTTTTTAATTTTATCAAAAATCGTTAATGAGGCATCCAAACCAATACCTCTCTTTCCTTTTAAACTCGTTCTGTTGGCCTTATCAAATGAAGTTTTGTAAACAAAACCAAGGTTAAATTTACTAGTAATTTCATTAATTTTTCCTGCCATATCCAATGCGTGCTGTTCCGACTCAAGTTGACAAGGACCAGATATGAGACAAATTTTATTTTTATTTGAAATCTCTATTTTTCCACAATTAACTTTAATATCACTCATTTATGATTTTTGGCTGCCTTGATAAAAGAGGAGAATAATGGATGAGGTGATAAAGGTCTAGATTTAAATTCAGGATGAAATTGAACTCCAATAAACCATGGATGATTATTAAGCTCAATAATTTCAGGTAATTTACCGTCTGGGGATAATCCTGAAAAAATTAAACCTTTTTTCTCAAATTTTTCTCTAAAATTTATATTAACTTCGTATCTATGTCGATGTCTCTCTTTAATTAAGCTTTTACCATATATGTTTTTTATTAATGAATGGTCTTTTAATTTTGCATCGTACGATCCTAGTCTCATTGTGCCACCTAAATTTTTATCTGTACCTTTTATTATCTTTCCATCTTTATTCCATTCATTAATCAGTCCAATCACAGGTAATCCTTTTTTATCAAATTCACTTGAAGTAGCTCTTTTTAAATTAAGTTTATTTCTCGCAAATTCTATTATTGCCATTTGCATTCCATAACAAATACCTAAAAATGGTATATTGTTTTTTCTAGCAAACTTAATGGCTTCAATTTTACCTTTTGTCCCTCTTTTGCCAAAACCACCGGGAATTAAAATACCTGATATATTTTTTAATTTGGATTTTATCTCACTTATTTTAAGCTGCTCAGAGTCAATTCTTACTAAGTTCACTTTCACTTTATTATCAAAACTTCCATGAGTTAAGGCTTCATCAAGTGATTTATATGCGTCTTTTAAATCAACATATTTTCCAATTATAGCAATATTTATTTGTTTTTTTGTATTCAAAATAATTTTGGTGATTTTTTTCCAAGGGATTAAGCTAACAGATTTTTTTGATCTTAATTTGAAGTAATCTAATACTCTTTTATCTAATTTTTCTTTAAAAAAACTAATTGGTGCTTCATAAATTGTTTTAACATCAACTGTTTCAATTACATTATTAATATGAACATTGCAAAATAATGATATTTTTTTTCTATGTTCTAAAGGTATGGACCTATCTGATCTACAGATAATAATATCTGGTTGAATTCCAATACTTCTTAATTCTTTAACCGAGTGTTGTGTTGGTTTTGTTTTAATTTCATCTGAAGACTTTAAATATGGCACCAATGTTAAATGGATAAATAATGCATTCTTTTTTCCAATATCATTAGCAAATTGTCTTATAGCTTCAACAAAAGGCAAACTCTCAATATCACCTACTATTCCACCAATTTCGCAAATAATAAAGTCTTCCTTAGAGGAATCATTTTTTATAAATTCTTTAATACGGTCTGTGATATGGGGTATTACTTGAACTGTCTTACCAAGATACTTTCCTTTACGTTCTTTTTTAAGAACATCATTATAAATTTTACCAGTTGTAATATTGTCAGATTTTTTTGCTGATACTTGAGAAAATCTTTCATAATGTCCTAAATCTAAATCAGTTTCAGCACCATCATCTGTTACGAAAACTTCACCATGTTGAAATGGACTCATTGTTCCAGGATCAACATTTAAGTAGGGATCTAATTTTCTTAGTCTCACTCTGTATCCTCTTGATTGAAGAAGGTATGCTAATGATGCTGATGATAATCCTTTACCTAAAGATGAGACCACGCCGCCGGTGACAAAAATAAATCGCGCCATGGAACTATCTTATAGCGAATAAAAAAGAAAATGAAAAGACTTAATTATTATTATCGGGTATTGATGGTGTGTCTTCAGTTTTTTCCTTAACTGTGTCTAAAACTGAGCTTGTAGGCGTTAGTTCACCTCTAGAGACAATAGTCAAAGCAAGACTACATATTATGAACAAAGTTGCAATTACAGCTGTGGCTTTAGTCATGAAATTTCCAGCTGTTCTTGAAAACATATAAGATTCTTGTGAAACACCTATACCTAATGCTCCACCCTCAGATTTCTGCATTAAAACTAAAACAACTAAAATAAATGCAAAAATAATATTTAGAATTAGTAGTATATTTTCCATGCAGGTTAATTATATGTTTTTTTCACTATATCAATAAAATTTTTAGCATTTTGTGATGCACCGCCTATTAAAAAACCATTAAGGCCATTTATATTTTTTAAATTATTTATATTGTTGGTGTTTACTGAACCACCATATAAAATTTGCGGTGTTTTCTTTTTAAATTTACTTTTTATAAATTTAATAGCTTGATTTAGCTCTGATGACTTAAGAATTTTACCTGTGCCAATTGACCAAACAGGTTCGTAAGCTATAAAAAGATTTGTTTTGATCTTGATTTTGTCTAATCCATATTTGATTTGCTTGGACAAAACGGATTTTGTTTTGCCACTCCTCTTTTCTTTTAGAGTTTCCCCAATACAGAGTATTACTTTGAGTTTTGCATTAATTGCACTTTTAATTTTTTGATTGATAAGTTTATCTGTCTCTCCTTTATTTCTATTTTCTGAATGGCCAATAATTACATAATTTGCACCTATATTTTTTATCATTTTGGAATTTATAAAACCTGTATGTGCTCCGTATTCTGAACTTTCGTGACAATTTTGTGCACCAATATCTATTAAACAATTTTGAAATTTTTTATAAAAAGAACTTAATAGGGTATATGGGGGACAATATATTAATCGTCCTTTCTTAATTTCTTTAGATTTTGAAAATTTAATTACCTTATCTAATGTATTTAATGAGTTTTTATTTCCATACATTTTCCAATTAGCCACAAAGTACATATATTTATTTGTCATATGGTAAAATTTAATCTATAGGTTTGCTTTTTATAGTTCAATAAATTTATAAAGTAATGTTAGGAAGTTTTAGGAATTTTTCAAAATCTAAGTTTGCCGGAGTATTGGTTTTTATAATGATCATTCCATTTGTTTTTTGGGGAATGGGCGGTA
>CACCBF010000003.1 GCA_902544135.1 uncultured Pelagibacteraceae bacterium
GAAAAAAGCAGTGAAGAAAAAACCGAAAAAGAAGAAAAAAGTAGTTAAGAAGAAACCTAAGAGAAAAGTCGTTAAAAAGAAAAGAGTAGTGAAGAAGAAAAGAGCTGCTAAGAAGAGAAAAGCTAAAAAGAAAAGAAGAAGAAAAAAATAAACAGATCTTTCGTAAATAAGATTTATTTACTTTAATCCAATTACCTATAAATTTGATTTGTGAAAGCAATTTTACATAAAAATCTAAATTACGTAGTTTTCTTTGCCTTACTTATTCTCTTGATTTTTTTAAAAATTCTTAACCCAAGTTTTATCAAATCAATATCATTTTTAAGTTTTGATCTTTACCAAAAAGTATTTGCAGAAAAAAAAAATTCAGATGTTGTAATTATAGATATTGATGAAAAAAGTTTAGGTAAGTTTGGTCAGTTTCCTTGGAATAGAATTGTCTTTGCAGAAATTTTAGATAAGCTAAACGAGTCAAACCCAAAGGCAATAGGTTTTGATATTTTTTTCACTGAAAAAGATAAACAATCTCCCGATGCTATTATTAAATCGTATGGTTTAATTCCCTCTGACATAGCAGAACTTCAGAATTTAAAAAGTCCGGATGATATTTTTGCGGAGAAACTTAAAGAGTCTAAATCTATAATAGCAGTTCTGGGAAGCAATGTTCCGTCTCATTCAAACTATGATCGAAAAGCAAAAGCTAGATTTTTATCTAAAGGTGGGGAACCAAAACAATTTACTTACTCTTATCCTTATTCCATAGGCTCACTAGAAGTATTAGAAAAAAATGTCAAAGGTTTAGGATCTATCTCTTTTTTAGATCAATTAGACGGTATCATTAGATCTCTACCTTTAATTGTTCAATTCAATAAAAAAATGTATCCAACTATGGGTTTAGAGATGGTTAGAGTAGGTTCTAAACAAAAAAATATTTATGTGGAATTAAACGAAGTTGGAATTCAAAGAATTAGTGCAAGACCTCATAAAATAGACTCTGATCCTAATGGGATCATTTGGATTAAATATAAAAAGTCAGATAAAAATCAATATATCTCAGCCGGGGATGTTTATGATGGTAAATTTCAAACAGATTTTTTTAAAGACAAATATGTTTTAATTGGCGCCTCAGCACAAGGTTTATTCGATTTAGTTAAAACTCCTCTTGGAGTAACTATACCAGGAGTTGAAGTTCATGCTAATGTTATTGAAAATATTTTAGATCAGTCCTATTTGGTTAGAAATCCAAACACATATATATTTGAGTTATTGTTTTCTATTATCGTTGCTTTAATTACATTTATTTTATCTCAAAAAGTAAAACCAAAACTAAGTTTATCGATTTTCTTTGGAAATATTTTGGCGATCATAATTATTGGATTTTCTATTTATAAATTTAGATCTGAATTAGTAGATATGAGTTACCCTATATTTATTGTAACCGCTACCTTCTTAACCGGTCTTTATTTTAGATTTATTGAGGAAAACAAAATAGCTTTAGATAATTTACAAAAAGAGGCAAAATTATTAAAAGAACGAGAATTAGCTGCAGGAGTTCAAAAAAGCTTATTTCCAGACATATCAAAATTTGAAAATTTTATTTTTGCAAGAAACGTTCCTGCAAGAGATGTATCAGGAGATTATTTTGATGTGGTAAGATCCACCCCAGAAGAATACTTTTTCACATTAGCTGATGTATCAGGGAAAGGGGTTAAAGCGGGTATGTATATGGCAAAAGCATCTTCCATATTTAGAACGCTTACTAATTTAAAATTTCCATTAGAAAAAGTTGTGTTTGGAGTGAATAATGAACTTGTTGAGGCTAAATTTAAAGGGATGTTTGTTACTGCTGTTTTTGGGAAATTAAACATTAAAACAGGAGAACTCGTATTTATTAATGCAGGGCATGAAAGTATTTTGACTTTTGATCAAAATAAAAATTATGAATATATCAAATCAGAAATGCCACCCATTGGAATTGTTAAATATTTCACAGAGTCTATGGTTAAATCCAATACTATGAACCTTAAAGATAAAACATTTGTTGTTTATACTGATGGTGTAACGGAAGGCTATTTGAAAAATGGTGAGGAATTAGGCGCAGAAGGAGTGCAAAAAATCATAGATGGCATGTCAGAAGTGACACCAAAAACTATTGTAGAGTCTATTGAAAAAGAATTAAATTGGGGTGCTGAAAAATTAAGGGATGATATTACTTGTATGGCAATAAACATCAATAATACTGAGCTGATTAAAAAGAAATAAATCTTAATTCATGAAAATTTTTGAAAAATTAAATATTAAAAAAATTTTTAAGTCTTTAAAAACAGGCGTTATAAGTACTAATATTTTTTTTTTCTTATTTACAGCCTTTTTTTCTACACTAGCTCTAGCCGCCGCTTTAACACTTACACATAAAGAAAATAGAATTCCAAATAGTGCACCCGGTTGTTTTAGCTCTAAATTAGAACAGATTAACCAAACAACATCGGTGCAAAGCTACTTTACAGAACTTAAACACGATAGAACCGAGGATCTAAGAGATATCGTGTGGAGTGATGACGGCACAATGGTTTTTTCTATTAATGCTGACATGGATGCTAGTCCTTCTAGTGGTTATATGGGTGACCTTGATTTATCTATGAATAAAGTTGCTACTCCATTTGAATTAAACACTGTAAAAACTGATACTACAGATAATATACCACATACTTGTGATGATATTGATGGTTTTGATGTTGATCATCCAGAATTTCTGGCACAAGGTTTGAGCTTTTTTTCTACTGCATATAGAAGTATTCATGTAGCAAAAGGTGGTAGGATTTTTTATATTTTGAATAGCACAGGTGATGTATATAGATATGATTTAAGTACACCTTTTGATTTTAAAACGGCAAAATACATACATCAAATTGATTTAAGCACCTCAACAAAAGTTACTGGTTTTTCGTTAAGCAGAGACGGTACAAGAATGTATTCTGTGGATCAAGGCGAAGATGCTGACACACCTGTGGTGGCAACTTTTTCATTATCTCCAGCATTTGATATCACATCTGCTACAGAAATTCATAGTGTAAATCTATTTACAATTGGAGTTGAAGATGTCGCTAATTTTCAAGCGGCTAGAGATATTGAGTTTAGTGATGATGGAAGTCAAATGTTTATCTCTTTTTTTAATAAAAATCATACTAATAGCATTGAGCAATTTAGTTTAGGCAAACCTTTTGATGTTTCAACAGCTACTCATTTAGGAGGCCATAATTTTCTATATCGTGTCTCCCCTGGAGGAGCATTACGAGATGCAGACGAAGCGAGGAGTTATCCAGCGGGTCATGGAATAATATGGGGTTTTTCTTTTTCAAGTGATGGTATGAAATTATTTATTTCACAAGCAGATGCTGGACAAACGATAGATAATATTTATCAATTTGACCTTGATTGTCCTTATGGCATTGTTTCATGTGTATCCAATGCAAGTGCATCTGTTAATGCTCAAGTTGAATTAGCTAAACAAAATATAAGTATAAACGTTGATACTATTTTTAAAAGATTTGAGTGGATCAAGAGAAATAGAGATCAAGAAGACTTAACTAGTCATAATATAAATATAAACTACCCCAATCCTATATTAAAATCTCTAGCAAGTAAGTTAGAACCTTCATTAAAAAATAATTTAGTATCCCTTGTGAGTAATACTCAGAAAAATGACGAAAAGAAAAAATCTAAATGGTCGTCATGGAGTTTACTGGATTTATCAATAGGAGATTATCAAGAAACACTCGTAGATAAAGCAAAAGGTATTAAAACGAAAGGTATAACATTTGGCTCAGATAGAAAAATTGGAGATAATAAGTTTTTTGGTTTGGCATTGAGGTATGGAGATAGTGCATCGAATATTAGACGATCTAGTCAAAAAGTTGACCTCGAGTCTTTGACATTAAATATTTATGGAACTGTTCCAACAAATAACAATCAGTATATTAATGCAGTTTTAGGCCTGAGTGCCCTAAGGTTCGATAATAAGTACCTAGGAAAAATATCAGGTGAACGAAATGGAAGACAGGCATTTGCATCAATTAATTACAGAACTAAAAAGACATATGGTAAGTTTAATATTACTCCTACAGGAAAACTTACTTATGGGGTAACAGAATTATCTGAATTTACAGATTTTATTAGTAAAGCTAGCGATCGACCAGCTACAGATATTCGTTTTCATGATGATACATTTGTAAGTGGAGAATTTGCTGGTGGTGTTTTATTTGAAATGGAAAAAATTGAGAGAGATAGGGTAACATTCCAACCCATGGGAGGAATTGAAATTATTTATGATCTGGCAGATGATAATGCCTACAAATATTCATATTTAGGTTCAACTGTTGTAAATGAAGAGACAATTAATAGCTATTCGAATAAAAAATTAAAAACTAATATTGGTTTAGAGTATATACTTGAAAATGGCTTCACTATACTTTTTGATTATAAATACATAAAAAGTTTAGATAATTGTGAAAGTTGTTTACATTCAGCAGTATCTCAAAATTTTAATAACAAAACTTTTATTATTAAATTTAGTAAATCAAAAGAAGAAAATAATCAGTTTGCTCTCGATTTTGATCCAATAAACAACAATAATACGAAAGTCAGCTATCTAAAACAAATAGGTAATTTGAATTATAATTTGAGTTCTAAAATGAATTTATTATCCAAAATTAAAGATTATGGAGTAAATTTTGAAATTTCTGGTACTTTTTAGTATTTACAAATTTTAATTTTTTTTTTTATAAAGTAATAATGAAAAAGCTTTTAGTAAAAATTTTTGTTATCTTGTTTTTATTATCATCAAATTTATTTGCTGAGGTTAAACCTACTTTGTTAAGAACAGTTAGTTTGACTAATATTGTAAAATCTCCATCAGATGTGAGATTTAATCCTGCAGGAACTAGAATTTTTTTTTCTGATTATCATTCTGGAGCAAATGTTTTATTACAATTCGATGTTGATACCCCTTTTAATATTTCTACAATCGATTTTAATAGTAAAGTTGAATTAGCTACTAATGGAGGTGTTGACAACATACAACAACCACAAGGTTTTGAGTTTAATAGTGATGGAACAAAAGTTTTTGCTATTAATGATGGAGGTGGATTTAACGCCCATTTGCTTTCAACTCCCTATGATTTTTCAAATGCCACCATGGTTGCTGATGATGGTTTTCATTTTAAAACAGATCCGGATCCAGATATAAATAACAACAGAGCTGTTAAATTTAATAATGATGGAACAAAAATGTTTCTAATTGATGCTCACACTGTTACTGGTGGTAAAAGAATAATTGAATTTAATTTATCTACTCCTTATGACACGAGCACAGTTACCGAAGGAAATAGTTTTGCAATTAGTGGTACAGTTGCAGCAGCAGTACTTCAAGATTTTTCATTTGATGATGATGGTACAAGAATGTATGTAATTGAAAGTCGTATAAATCCAATTGCGACATTCATCTATGTTTATAAACTATCAACAGGCTTTGATATAACTTCAGCAACGTTTGTAGGAAAAGTCCAGCAAGTATTCGAGAGTTTAGGAAGTGATGGAACTAATGGAACTCCTCTCGGTATGGGTTTCTCCGAAGATGGAATGAAACTTTACCAAGTTACTTACCAAGATAAGGCAATTGGTACCCGTGATAGAGTACACGAATACGATTTAATTTGTCCTTATGGGATTGTAATTTGTGAAACGGATGCTGTTACAGCAATAGGGGCTCAAGTAGAAATTGCTAAAAATGTAATTTATCAAAATTCTTCAACAATTTTTAAAAGATTTGATTGGTTACGAAGAAATGATGAAAGAACTAATTTAACCAATCATGAAATTAAACTGAATATTCATAATCCAATTTTAGCAGCATTAAAAACAAACTTAGAAAATTCATTAAATAATATTGAATATACTCAAGTATCATTAAAAAAAGAAAATTCTAAAATCAATAAAAAGAATTGGTCTTACTGGTCTCATGGAGATATTTCATTTGGAAGAGTAGGTGATACAGCATCCTCTAAACCTAAGGAAGTTAAGACTAAAGGTATTATGTTTGGTGCAGATAAATTAGTGGATAAAAAGATTTTTGGTTATGCATTCCGATACGGTAATGAAGAAGTTGATATAGATGATGGGTCAAGCGATGAATTAGATGCACAAACATTTTCTTTAAACATATACAGTAGTGTACCTCTAAAAAATCGGTCTAATCTTAACTTATTATTTGGTGCTAGTTATTTAATGATAGACCAGTTAGGCAAAGATCAAGTTACCGGCAATAGAAATGGCAAACAAATTTATACATCAATGAGCTATGAAAATGAAAATGAGTATACCAAATATCAATTGATCCCATTTGGTAAGCTTGAAATGGGTATTACTCAATTTTCAGATTATACCGATTTTGGCGTGGTCTCTAATAATGTTGAAAGTCACGAGAGACTTACATTTAAAACAGGAAATATTTCTGCAGGTTTGAAATTTGATGATATTTTATATTTAAATAAAGACACTATAAGTCGAAATGGATTTATTGAATATATTTATGATTTAACACCCAACATTGATCATCATGTAAAAAATCATATTGATAATACTACTCTTAAGAAAACTATAAATACACATTCATTACACAATGTAAAAGGGAATATAGGTTTTGAATATATGTATTCAGATGGTCGTACAATTGCAATTAATTATGAAAGATTTCAAAGTCTAGACAAAAGTGGTCATAAAGACAGTTTGTTAATTAAGTTTGGTAGCATTAAAAATCATAATGCAAATTTTGATGTAATTTATGATCCAATAAACAATAATAATACGAAAGTCAGCTATCTAAAACAAATGGGTAATTTTAATTTAAAACTAAACTCTAATTATAGTTTATTTAGTAAAATTCCTGATTATGGTGCAAATATAGAAATTTCTGGTACTTTTTAGTTTAAAAGAAAATGATTAAAAAACTAATTTGGATTTTATTAATAATTTTTCCAATTTCTAATTCCTTTGGGGCCATGTATACCCTGTTACAAACTACAGACGTGAGTAGTAGTGGTGTTGTTCCAGGTGGTATTCATTTTAATCCTGATGGAACAAAAATGTTCATTGTATCTCAATCTAAAGACGGTGATTTTTCGCTAGTGGATGAGTATGATTTAACCACACCATTCGATATCTCTACTCAAAGTTATGCAGGTGATAGTGAGAGATGTAATTTAGATAATAGTAGTGGTGGCGACAGCTTTGGCCCCAATATGAATACTACTTTTGGTTTGGAATTCTCCAATGATGGAATGAAATTGTTTGTAGGTACTGGTGGTATAGCTAATGAAGTAAAAAGAGATAGAGTATTTAGGTTTGATTTGACTTCACCTTATGATGTTTCAACATGTTTATTTGCAAACCAAACTCCAGGTCTTGACACTGATGCCTTACAGGATGGGAGTAATGCAGGTGACAGGGAAAAATTTGATAATGGAAACACACATGCTTTACAGAGATTCCGACTTCAAGGTATTGAAATCAGCAATGATGGAAAAAAATTATTTGTAATTATGCATGGTCATAATACAGGTGGAACTGTACGTAATACCAGGCTACTAGAATACTCACTCACAACACCATTTGATTTAAGTAGTCTGTCGCTTATTTCAAACGCAGGAATAGAATTAGAAGATGAAGTAATGAACCCAAAAGACATGAGATTTAGTCCAGATGGAAAAAGACTTTGGTTGGTGGATCATCAAACTTCTCAAAGAAATGTTACTCAAATTTCTCTTGACGTTGCATTTTCTACATCTACATTTACAATTGACGGTTCTGTTACACTAGATCAAGAACAGCCTGCTGGAATTGCATTTAGCACAAATGGTTTAAAGATGTATGTTGGTGGGGATACAACTCAAATTGTTGAGGAATATAATCTCGTCTGTCCTTTCAATCTTTTTGCAGGCAAATGTCCTCCAATTACAGATAACAGTGATCGAACTGGAATGGCATTAGCTCAAATAGAAATTGCCAAAAGAACTATTGATCATTCAACAGATAGTGCACTTAATCGATTAAAATGGATTAGAAGAAATAAAGATAAACAAAATTTAACTAATTTAAATATTGATATTAATTTTACTAATCAAAGATTAGCTTCTTTAACCGAGATTGTTAAAAATGTTGCTGCTAAAAAAAAAGCAAAAGTCAAAGAAGAAGACGTATTTTATTGGAGTGAAGGAAGTATTGCAGTTGGAAGAATAGGAGATACAAGTATTTCATCTACTAAGAGAATTGATACGGATGCAGTCACTTTTGGTGCAGATAAATTTACTGATGAAAATGGAATTAAAGGATTAGCATTTAGAGTTGGTAGAAATAATGTTGATATTGGAAATTCTGGAAGCAATTTGGACACTGATACATTTAACATTACCTATTATTCCACAACCCCAATAGAAGATGATACTAAATTTCTTGATACCTTTATTGGGGTCGGAGGATTGAGGTCTGATTTATTAACTGTTCTAGATGGTAAAAATTTAACTGCTAATCGAAAAGGTAAACAAATATATGGAACAATAAGAATAAAAGATGAAATAAAAAAAGATAATTTGACTTTTATTCCTTCTGGAAGATTTGATATTGGTCACACTATTTTAGGATCTTATAACGAATCTGGTAATGGTGGTATTGATGTAGAAAATCAACACATTCGAACGAAAAAAATTAGAGCAGGTTTTGCTGCAGTCGAAGATGTCTTAAATGAAAAATATACAATAAAAAGACACGGAAAAATTGAATACATAATGGATTTGGATCAATCCTCAAAGTTTAAATATACATATACAGGTGACAGCAGTGTAACTTTTGATGATAGTTTATCTTCTGGAGCCTTGCACAGTATTAATGGTGAGATTGGGATTGATATCGTGCTTCAGGATAATTTTAGTGTTTTTTTAATATATGAAAGAAATCAAGCGCTTGGATCAGGACATACTGATAAAATTCATTTAGCTATTGGATATTTACCCAATAAAGAAACAAATTATGCTTTTAATATTAAAGGATCTGATGATCTAAGATCAGAATATATCTTAAGCAAAACCATTAATGATTTTGAATTAGATTTTAAGATAATAAATGAAGATCCTTTTAATATAAGTGATATTAAGCAAGCTTTTTTTAATTTAAGAAAAGTTTTTTAAACTAGATATTTTGTAAAGCTGTGACTTCTAATTTTTTAGTTTTTAGTGACTTTATCGCTTCTAAACAAGCATAAGCTGTTGACATATTTGTGCAATAAGGAACTTTATTTTTTAAGGTTGCTCTTCTTAAAGCTATAGCATCACTAACTCGATGTTCACTATTACCGCCACCAGTATTAATTACTAGAGCAATTTTTTTAGCATCTAAAACATCAACAATGTGAGGAGTACCTGAACTAACTTTATTAATCTTCTTACATTTCATACCAAATTTTCTAATATATTCAGCAGTCCCTTTAGTAGCACACAATTTAAATTTAAGTTTGATCAATTGTTTTGCTAAAATAATCCCTTCATCTTTGTGTGCATCTTTTAATGAAATAAAAGCAAGGCCATCTTTTGGTAAAGAATTAGCAGATGCAATTTGACTCTTGGCAAAAGCCATACCAAAATTTTTATCAAAACCCATCACTTCACCAGTTGATTTCATCTCTGGACCTAAAAGTAAGTCACTATTTGGAAATTTATTAAATGGAAAAACTGCTTCTTTAACAGCATACATTCCTTTAGATTTATCTTTTAAATTAAATTTAGATAATTTTTCACCAGCCATAATTCTTGAGGCAATTTTAGCAAGAGGCAAACCTTTTGCTTTTGATACGAAAGGTACAGTTCTACTTGCTCTTGGATTTACTTCAATTACGTAAATCTGATCTTTTTTAATTGCAAATTGAATATTCATAAACCCTTTAACCTTAAGAGCTAAAGCTAATTTTCTTGTTTGATTTTCTATTTCGTTAATTAAATAAGGTTTGATTGAAACTGGAGGTAGGCTACATGCTGAATCTCCAGAGTGAATTCCAGCTTCTTCAATATGCTGCATAATACCTGCAACAAATACATCTTTACCGTCAGATAATGCATCCACATCAACTTCCATTGCTTGATTAATAAATTTATCAATCAATATTGGATTATCCTCTGCAGCCTTAAAGGCTTCTTCAACAAACTTTTTTAAATCGTTTTTTTCATATACAATTTCCATGGCTCTTCCACCTAAAACGTAAGAGGGTCTTACAATTAAAGGTAAACCAATTTTGTCAGCAATTTTTATTGCTTGTTTGTAAGTTTTAGCAATGCCACTTTCTGCTTGTTTAAGTTTTAATTTATTTAAAAGATTTCTAAATCGATCTCTATCTTCAGCTAGATCAATTGAAGTATATTGAGTGCCTAAAATTGGAAGTTTATTTTGATATAAAAATTCAGCCAACTTTATAGGAGTTTGGCCACCAAATTGTGCTATTACTCCAATCAAGTTTCCTTTCTCTTGCTCTTTTTTAATAATATTGAAAACATACTCTTCTTTAAGAGGTTCAAAATACAATCGATCACTTGTATCATAATCTGTTGAAACAGTTTCTGGATTACAATTGACCATAATCGTTTCAAAACCTGCATCTTTCAAAGCGAAACTTGCTTGGCAACAACAATAATCAAATTCTATTCCCTGACCAATCCTGTTAGGACCCCCTCCTAAGATAATGATTTTTTTCTTTTGAGTTGGTTCCGCTTCACACTCGGAGTTGAGTGAAAAATTTCTTTGATAACTTGAGTACATATAAGGTGTAAAAGATTTAAATTCTGCAGCACAAGTATCTACTTTTTTATAAACAGGTAATACTTTTAAAGCCATTCTTCTTTTTCTTATGACACTCTCAGGAATTTTGGTTAATTCGGATATTTTTTTATCTGAAAAACCAATAGATTTAATACGATTGAATTCAATAAAGTCTCTTGGAACACCTTTGTTTTTAAGTTTATTTTCATTATCAACGATCTCTTTAATTTGTTCTAAAAACCAGGGATCGATCTTTGATAAATTTTGAATTCTTTTTATATTGATTTTTTTCCTAAAAGCCTCTGCCACAAGTAAAAGTTTATTAGGGATATTTTCTCTAAGTTTTTTTTCTATTTCTTTTTTATTAATATTAAAAACTCTATCTAAGCCTGAATACCCTGTTTCAAGAGAAACCAATGCTTTTTGTAAAGACTCTTTAAAATTTCGACCTATTGCCATAGCTTCTCCAACAGATTTCATTGATGTACCTAAAGTTGCAGGTGAGGTCGAAAATTTCTCAAAAGTAAATCTTGGAATTTTTGTGACCACATAGTCAATAGTTGGTTCAAAAGATGCAGGAGTGACTTTTGTTATCTCATTTTTTAATTCATCTAATGTGTAACCGACAGCAAGTTTTGCAGCAATCTTAGCGATAGGAAAACCTGTTGCTTTCGATGCTAAAGCAGATGATCTTGATACTCTTGGGTTCATCTCAATAATAACCATTCGTCCATTTTTTGGATTTATTGCAAACTGAACATTAGATCCTCCTGTTTCAACTCCAATTTTTCTAAGGCATGATATAGATGCGTTTCTCATTACTTGATATTCTTTATCAGTAAGTGTCAACGCTGGTGCAATTGTAACAGAGTCACCTGTGTGAATTCCCATTGGATCAATATTTTCTATTGAACAAATAATAATACAATTGTCTTTCTTATCTCTTACAACCTCCATTTCAAATTCTTTCCAACCCTCCAAACATTCCTCTACCAAAACCTGGCTTACCGGAGACTCGTGCAATCCGTTTTTAATTATTTTATAAAAGTCTTTTTTTGTTTTAGCTATTCCACCGCCAAGACCACCGAGCGTAAAAGCAGGTCTAATAATGGCTGGTAGACCAATTTGTTTCAAAACTTTTTTAGCTTGATTGAATTTATTGACAACTTTTGATTTTGGTAAATCTATACCAATATCCATCATATTTTTTCTAAATTTTTTCCTATCCTCAGCATTAGAGATTGCTTTTGAATTAGCACCGATTAGTTCTATTTTATATTTTTTAAGAACTCCCTTTTTTTCTGCTTCCATTGCTAAGTTCAATGCAGTCTGGCCACCCATGGTTGGCAAAATTGCATCAGGTTTTTCTTTTCTTAAAATTTTTTCAAGTATTTCTAACGTAATAGGTTCTATATAAGTTTTATCTGCAACATCTGGGTCAGTCATTATTGTTGCTGGGTTCGAATTAACTAAAATCACTTTATAACCTTCATCCTTTAATGCTTTACACGCTTGAGTCCCCGAATAATCGAATTCGCAAGCTTGACCAATAATTATTGGGCCAGCTCCAACGACTAAAATTTTCTTAATATCTTTTCTTTTTGGCATTTTTTTTTATGTTGTTTATAAATTCTTTAAAAAGGTAAACACTATCCTGCGGGCCTGGATTTGACTCTGGATGATATTGTACAGAAAACACAGGTTTATTTTTTAATCGAATTCCCTCAATGCCCCCATCAAACAAAGACTTATGAGTAATCTCTAGATTTCTTGGTAAACCTTCTTTAACAATTTCAAAACCGTGGTTTTGACTGGTAATTTCAACACTATCATTAATAAAGTTTTTTACGGGATGATTGGCTCCACGATGTCCAAGTTTCATTTTTTTAGTTTTTGCTCCTAAGGCTAACCCAAGCAATTGGTGACCAAGACAAATTCCAAATATTGGAAAATCTTTTTTGATAAGATTTCTTATTATTCTAATTGCATATTTTCCAGTTGCAGCAGGATCTCCAGGACCATTTGATAGAAATATTCCATCAGGTTTTAGAGATGAAATTTTTTCATAACCAGTATTACATGGAACAACTGTAACTTTACATTTAAAGTCAGAAAAATATCTTAAAATATTTTTTTTAATTCCATAGTCTATAGCAACAATGTGAAAAGATTTTTGGTTATTTTTTTGATATCCAGTTTGCTTTTTCCATGTTTTAAAACCTTTCCACAGATAATTTTTCTTTGTGGTAACTTCTTTTGCAAGATCTAAATTTTTTAATCCACTCCATTTTGTCGTTACATTGATGATTTTATTTATATTAAATTTGCCTGTTTTTGAGACTGATATTGTGCCTTTTGGTGCACCTTTATCTCTTATAAAATTGGTTAAATTTCTAGTGTCTAACCCAGTAATTCCAACTATTTTGTTTTTTTTTAACCAAGCATCTAAGTGTAAAAAAGATCTATAATTTGAGGGCGATGTAATTTCTGAGTTAAATATGACACCTTTCGTCCAAATTTTATCTGACTCATGATCTTCACTATTGGTACCCACATTACCAATATGAGGAAAAGTAAAATTGATAATTTGTCCAGCATAAGATGGATCAGAAATTATTTCTTGATAACCTGTAAGAGAGGTATTAAAGCAAACTTCTCCAGTGGCAGTTCCTTGGTAGCCAATACCAATGCCTTTAAAAACTTTTCTATTTTCAAGAACTAAAATACCTGTTTGTTTATCTGAGATTTTTTTTGAGTTAGTTTTTTTTACTTTTTTGATCAATTACAACTCATAAGTTAAAGGTTAATACAATAATTGGATTATTATCGCAACAGAGATGTATTATAAAATTGAAAAAAAACAATTTTTCTTTTGAGAATTTTTTGCTTTAAAGTAGATTAAAAAATTATGTCTTTAAAAGAAACAATCGAAACTGAATACAAAAATGCACTAAAATCTAAAGATAAAACAAAAATATCAACTTATAGGTTAATTTTATCATCCATCAAAGATTTAGATATTCAAAATAGATCGGGTCCCAACAAGAAAGAGACAGACGATGAGGATATTAAAAAGCTATTTAAAAAAATGGTTAAGCAAAGAACCGAATCGATTGAAATCTACAAAAAAAATAATCGAACTGATTTACTTGAAGTTGAGCAAAATGAATATGACATTATATCAAGTTTTTTACCGAAGGTTTTAGGTGATGAAGAAACAAAAAAAATATGTGAGGAAATTATAACAAAATTAGGCGCTTCTTCACTCAAGGATATGGGTAAAGTTATGGGTGAACTTAAAAAAGAATATTCTGATAAAATTGATTTTGCAAAAGCGGGATCTCTTATCAAAGATCTCTTAAATAAATAATAATGAAATATCCAAAAGAATATCTTGATGAAATCAAAACTAGATTAAAAGTTTCAACAGTCGTATCTAAGTTCGTAAGTCTAAAAAAAAGAGGAAAAGAATTTGTAGGTCTTTCACCTTTCAAAAATGAAAAAACACCGTCTTTTACAGTTAACGATGAAAAAGAATTTTACCATTGTTTTGCTACGTCTGAACATGGAAACATTTTTGATTTTGTTATGAAAACACAAAATCTTAGATTTGGCGAGGCTGTAAAGTATCTTGCAAATTTGGCTGGTATGCAACCTTATATGTTTACAAAACAAGATGAGGAGAGAGAAAAAAAATGGAAGGAGTATTGTTTAATTTATAGTCAATATGTTGAATTTTATCATGATGAATTAATTAAAAATGAAACTCATGATAACGCAAGAAATTATTTAAAAGAAAGAAATATTAACAAAGATCAAGTTAAAAAATTTAAAATAGGATATATAAAAAAAAATCCAAATTTTTTTGAAAAATTAAAAAATGATTTCAGTGAAGAAGTTTTAATAAGTACTGGGTTATTTTATTTTGATGAAAAAAAAAAAATTTATGTAGAGAGATTTAAAGGACGTTTAGTTTTTCCTATTAATAATATTTCTGGCCAACCAATTGCACTTGGCGGAAGAATAATTGAAAAAAGTGATTACCTTGCTAAATATATTAATTCCCCCGAAACTTCTTTTTTTAAAAAGGGTTCAAATTTATACAATTTAGACTTAGCTAGAAAATTATCTAATAAGATAGATCATATTTTTCTTGTTGAGGGTTATATGGATGTTGTCGGATTAGCAAAAAATGGTATTGAAAATGTAGTTGCTAACTTGGGCACTTCACTTACCGATAGACAAATCTTAACATTAAATCAATTTTTCGATGATATTATAATTTGTTTTGACGGGGATGAGAGTGGTTATAAGGCAGCTTTAAGAGCAGCAGAAAATTCTATTATTTATTTAAAACCAGAAAAACAAATTTCATTTCTATTTTTACCTGACAAAGAAGATCCTGACAGCTTTGTTAACAAAAATGGTAAAGATTATTTTTTAGATTTTGCAAAAAAGAGTAAAATTTCGATACACCAGTTTATTTTTGCACACTACAAAAAACAAACTCAAAATAATCCATCATCTATGGCAATTTTTGATAAAAAGCTTAGGTCTATAGCAAACACTATTAAGGATGAATATATTAAAAGATATGTTTTAGAGTATTTTTTGGAAAAAATTGCAGAGCTAGCACCACATACTAATTTAAGTAAAAAATTCAATTACGTAAGAAATGTTAAATCTCTTGAAACAACAAAAAAATACTTTAATGAAAGTAAATCTTTATCAGCAATAGAGCTTAAAGAATTTTCATTACTTTATCTTTTAATGAACAATTTAGAATTAATGAGAGAAAATTTTCATTTAATTGAGAACGTGAATTTATTTACTGAAGTAAATAAGCAAATTTTTTCAAAAATTTTATCTAAACTTAAACTTAGTGAAAAACTCACTCTTAAAGATTTGGAAATTGATAAACAATTAATTGAAAAAATTGATAAGTTTGCTCCAATTAAATACATCTTAGGTAAAAAGAATAAAAATGAACATGAGATAATTGGATTATTAGATGACATTAATAGAGATTTGAATAATTATAATCTCGAACTTAGAATTCAGGAGTTAGAATCAAAGTTTTCTAAAGATCTAAGTGAGACAACATTTAATGAGCTAAAAGAGCTCAAAAAAAAGCAAAATCTCAATTAATTCACATCATTTATTAATGGATTTTTATAAATTTAACATTATATAAGACTCTTCAAATTTATTGCTGTGGAAAGAATTATTACAAAATCGTTTGCAAGACTAATGGGTCGTGGAACCCATAGAGGATTCATTACTTATGAAGAATTAAGCAAATCTCTTGGAAAGAGGAATTTGTCTGATGAAAATCTTGCTCAAGCATTCATACATATTCTTGATGAAAAAGTAACTCTAGTAGAAAAAAAATCAGATTTTAAAGTTTTAAGAAAAAAAGACAGTTCTTCTAAAGAAGAAGGTAAAACTATCGAGAAAAGCGATGATCCTATTAGAATGTATCTTAGAGAAATGGGTGGCGTTGAGTTATTGTCTAGAGAAGGTGAAATAGCTATCGCTAAAAGAATTGAAGCTGGAAAAGATGTAATGTTAATAGCGTTGTCACAAAGTCCTATAACAGCCCAACAATTTTTTGAATGGAATGAAAAACTTCAGAAAGATGAAATTTTAGTAAGAGAGATTATTGATATTGATACCAACTATATGGAAGATGAAACAACAGGTCCTAGCGCAAAGCAAAAAAATTCTGGAGAATTAGAAAAAGAGGAAGGTGCTAGTGATGAAGATGAAGATTTTAATCCAACACTTGCTGCAATGGAAAGTGAGATAAAACCTAAAGTATTAAAAACAGTTAATTTACTAACTAAGGAATATAATAAGCTAATCAAGTACCAAAAAGAAAAATTAGATTGTGTATTAAATTCTAACACCTTTTCGCCCGCAAAAGAAAAAGGTCATAATAAAATTGTTAATGATATCCTGGAAAATATTAAATCTCTTCAACTGTCGCCATCTGTTTTAGAGGAGTTAGTCCAAAAACATTACATAGAAAATAAAAAGATTGTTTCTTTAGAGGGAAATTTACTCAGACTAGCTATAGATCACAAGATTTCCAGAAATGAATTCATAAAGTTTTATATTGGCAATGAAATTAATCCTAATTTAAAAAAGTTTTTAGATACAAATTCTTTATGGAAACAATTTTTCTCAAAAAATAAAAATGAATTTAAGAACATTAGAGATAGATTAGTTGAAATAAGTCATAAATTAGGAATGTCGGTAACTGACTTTAAAAAGTTAGTTAGCAGAGTACAGAAAGGAGAGAAAGAGTCTAGAATCGCCAAAAAAGAAATGGTGGAAGCAAATTTGAGACTAGTTATCTCGATCGCCAAGAAATATACAAACAGAGGTTTGCAATTTTTGGACTTAATTCAAGAGGGAAATATTGGTTTAATGAAAGCAGTCGATAAATTTGAGTACAGAAGAGGTTATAAATTTTCTACTTATGCTACATGGTGGATACGACAAGCAATAACAAGATCTATCGCTGATCAAGCAAGAACAATCAGAATTCCAGTTCATATGATTGAGACTATAAATAAAATTGTAAGAACTCAAAGATTAATACTTAGTGAATTTGGAAGAGAAGCAACTCCAGAGGAATTAGCAAAAAAATTGAGAATGCCTTTAGATAAAGTTAGAAAAGTTTTAAAGATTTCGAAAGAACCAGTTTCATTAGAAAAACCTGTGGGTGATGAGGAAGATAGCAGCCTAGGAGATTTTATAGAAGATACGAAAGCCTTAGCGCCTCTTGAACAAGCAATTAAATCTAATTTAGGAGAGGCTACAACAAAAATATTATCAACTCTTACACCAAGAGAAGAAAGAGTTTTAAGAATGAGATTTGGAGTTGGAATGAATACAGATCACACTTTAGAGGAAGTGGGTTTACAATTCTCAGTTACTCGTGAACGTATAAGACAAATTGAGGCAAAAGCTTTAAGAAAATTAAAACATCCGAGTAGATCAAAACAATTGAAAAGTTTCTTAGAAAGTTAAGGTTTACATTTGGGCCGTTAGCTCAATAGTAGAGTACTGCATTGACATTGCAGGGGTAGTTGGAGCGTAACCAACACGGCCCACCATTTAAAATTTCAACAGTAAAAATATCTATTCTTGTTTATTATATTGGTTTATAATAATAAGTTATTCTATAAAAGGGCCTGTAGCTCAGTTGGTTAGAGCAGTACACTCATAATGTATTGGTCCCAGGTTCGAGTCCTGGCGGGCCCACCATATATATAATTTATATAATTGAATTATTTTGATGAAAATTCTTTTAATGTTTTAAATAAGGACTCTATATTGTTATCATTAGAGTTTAATATTGAAGCAAACTCCTCTTTTTGCGTTCTTGCTAAACTTAGACCCTCAATTATTAAGTCTCTAATTAGCGGATTATTTTGATTTTTTGTATAAATTCTCCAGTCAATTTTTACCTCAGGTCTTTCAGAAGTTCCTTTTAAAACACTATTCACAATAGTATAATTTTCACTCAAAACTTTTTTCGACAAGACATCAATTTCTGGATTTGTATATTCTGATAATCTACTAGAAAAACTTTTTAAAAAATAATCTTCAAATAATTGTAAATACTCAATTTTTTCCTTCTCACTCAAGTTTTTTCTTGTAGATCCTAGAGAATAAAAACCCACACCCTGAATATCGACAGTTTCTTTAGCTATTACCTTTAACTTATTGATTTTTTCTTCTTGCGAAATATTTTTAGCTAATATTTCTGATGCTCTGTTGACTGTAGATTGAACAAATACATCTGGTTCAACAGAAAAAACATGAATAAAGTTAAAGTTTAAAAGTATTAGAATTAAAAAAAATCTTTTCATCTTAATATCATTTAGATAAGGTTTTAGTTATTATCTATTTCTTCCCAATCTTCCTCATTTTTGTAGAAAATTTCGATGTTTCCTTTTCTTATATTGCTAATTTTGTTTTCTCTGTCTTGCAAGTATAAACTTTTTACTGAGGCATAAAAGTCAATGGAATTTATTTCTAGGTTATCAAATGACTCAATATTATTCGATCTAAAATCAATACCCTCTAAAGCTTTTGTCGCCATATAAAAACTCTCATTTAAATATTCATTATTTCCATGCATTGAAGCGTTATAGTAAGGATCGCCACCTAACACATTCATGAAAGAACCAGTTGTATCTCTTAAGGTCGATGGTCCCAAAACTGGCAAAACTAGATAACAGCCTGGTCCAACTCCCCATGCACCTAAAGTTTGACCATAATCCTCCCTTTCATATTTTGGAAAACCCATTTGATTTGCAACATCAATTGTACCTAATATTCCAACAGTTGAGTTGACTACAAGCCTTGCTGTATTAATTATTGCTAATTTGATATCACCTTGCAATATATTATTTGGGATTGTGACCAAACTTGATAAATTCGTAACAAAATTATGAGTACCTTTTTGGATAGGATCTGGCAAACTTCTATAACTTTCAGCAAGAGGTTTTATTAAAGCTTTGTCCAGACTTTGATTGAATGCAAAAGTTGCTCTATTGAAACTTTTAGAACAATCTTTAACTTTTTTTGGTTCTTTTTCTAGCTTTAATTCACCGTCAGAACCAGCATTTGCATTCAATGTTAATAAAAAAATTGAAATTAAAACTATTGATAATTTTTTTAACATATAGACTTACTTTATATATTATTGTTAATTATGTAAATTAACATTTAGTAATAAAAAATGTCCATAAAATGTTTATAAATGGCCTAAAATTGTATTAATATTTATGATGGATAAAATTAACGATTATTCACTAAATTTTGGCTTACCAAAAAGGCTAAAAAAAAGAATTAAATTTATAATTATCCATTATACAGGTATGAAAAAAGAATTAGACTCGATCAAAAAACTGCAGAGCCCTGGATCTAAAGTTAGTTCACATTATTTGATAAAAAAAAATGGTGAAATATTAATACTAGTTCCTGATCTTTATGAAGCTTGGCATGCCGGTGTATCAAATTGGAAAAATCACAAATATTTAAATAAAAACTCAATCGGTATCGAAATCACTAATCCAGGTCATCAATATGGTTACAGAAATTTTTCTAGCAAACAAATTTTCTCACTCAAAAAACTTTTAGTATCGTTAATTAGAAAATTTAAAATTAAAAAGAAGTATATTCTTGGTCATTCAGATGTGTCTCCCGATCGAAAAAAAGATCCAGGTGAAAAATTCCCTTGGGCAAAACTGGCTAAAACCGGGTTGGTTTGGTTTCATAATTTAGATACAAAAAAAATAAAAAAATTTAGAAAAGTTAAACTTTCATCTAAATTTGAGGAAAATATTTTTCTTAAAAACCTTTATAAGATTGGATATAATAAGATAGATGGATTGAAATTGAGCAAAAATTCAGAGTATCTTACAAAAGCTTTCCAAAGGAGATTTAGACAAGACTTAGTTGATGGTAAAATAGATCAAGAGTGTTTAATAATAAGTAAAAACCTTGTATCTCACTAAAAGATTGAACTTGAAATTTTTCGATTTAATTATAAATTATCAATGCCAGATGAACGATTTATCGCTTTAATTTTTTAAAGAGGAAAGTCCGGACTCTACAAGAATACAGTGCCAGGTAATTCCTGGCAGGGGCAACCCTAGGGATAGTGCCACAGAAAATAAACCGCCATAACATGGCAAGGGTGAAAAGGTGTGGTAAGAGCACACCGGTTCTATTGGTAACAATGAACGCTGGAAAACCCCACTGGGAGCAAAACTAAGTAGAGATGACAATGTTGAAAAACTAAAAGTAATTCTTGGCTAGTCATCAGGGTTAGTTGCTTGAGCTCAAGAGCGATCTTGAGCCTAGATAAATGATAAATTTAAATGACAGAACCCGGCTTACAGTTCATCTGGCTTTATTACATATTTAACAAATAATTCCAAAAATTATAAAACTTTTCTTATTTGATCGATATTTTGTTTAAAACCTAGCTATTGACAGTCAATATAAAAACCCATAATATCCCATAAGTTCCCATATACAGGAATTTAGGAATTTATGGTTTATGTTTTTATCAACCTACGAAAACAAACTAGACAAAAAAGGAAGGGTGTCTGTGCCTGCGGGTTTTAGATCGTATTTATCTAATCTTGGTTATAATGGTGTAATTTGTTACCCGTCTTTTAATAACCAATCAATAGAGGCTTGGCCACAAGACAGAATTGAAAAAATTTCCAGTTCAATTGAAACTTTAAATCCTTTTGAGGAAAAAAGAGACTTTTTTGCAACATCGATTTTATCTGAAAGTATCAATTTACAATTTGATAGCGAGGGCAGAATATCATTACCTATAAAATTATTAAAACACGCAAAAATAAAAAAAAATATGATTTTTGTTGGTCAAGGTAAGACGTTCCAAATATGGGAACCAGAAGCATTTAAAAAATTTAAAACTAACGCTAGAAAAAAAGCAAATTTACATAGAGCTAGTCTTAAATGGGAGCATCAACTTAACAAATAACGGGGGATATAATGACAATTAATTTTAAAGTACCTGAGATTAAAGAGTTACAACCAAGACTCTTGGTAATGGGTATTGGTGGAGCAGGTGGAAATGCTATTAATGAGATGATTGATAATGGAATGCAAGGAGTTGAGTTTATTGCAGTAAACACAGATGCTCAAGATTTAAAGCACAGCAAAGCAAAATCAAAAATTCAAATTGGCTTAAATTTAACAAAGGGTTTAGGTGCGGGAGCAAAACTTGATATAGGTCAAGCAGCTGCAGACGAGTCTTTGAATGATATTGTTAATATCTTACAGGGTGCTAACATGGTATTTATAGCTGCTGGAATGGGTGGTGGAACCGGCACAGGTGCTGCTCATGTGATTGCTAGAGCTGCTAAAGAACTTAATATTTTGACTGTTGGTGTAGTTACTTTACCTTTTTTATATGAAGGACCTTCAAGAATGAGAAGAGCTCAACAAGGATTGGAGGAATTGAGAAGACATGTTGATACAATTATAGTCATCCCAAATCAAAATTTGTTTAAAATTGCAAATGAACAGACAACTTTTGAGGAGTCGTTTAACTTATCAAATAATGTTCTGATGCATGGGGTACAGAGTATAACTGATTTAATGGTTAGGCCCGGATTAATAAACCTTGATTTTGCTGATGTTGAATCCGTAATGGCTTCAATGGGTAAAGCAATGATGGGAACAGGTGAAGCTGAGGGTGAAGGTAGAGCAATGAAAGCAGCTGAGATGGCAATTAGTAACCCATTAATAGATGATTATACTTTAAAGGGTGCAAAAGGATTATTAATAAACATTACCGGAGGAAAGGATCTTAAGCTTTTTGAAGTTGATGAGGCAGTCAATAAAGTCAGAACAGAGGTAGATCCTGAAGCAGAATTGATTATTGGTGCAATTACTGATCCGGAACTTGATGGAAAAATGAGAGTCTCAATCGTTGCAACTTCTCTGGATGGTCAACAGCCTGAAACTAAATCAGTAATTAATATGGTTCATAGAATACAAAATAGAAATCCTGGTTATTCTGATTTTGTAGCCAATGGTATGACGCAATCTTCTCAATTTAGCGGAAACAATTCAAATCTGGTCTCCCATGGTGCGAATGCTCTTAAGCTCGAGAATGAGATTGTAACTGATACTTTACAAAGTCAAACAAACAATCAATCAGTTAGTGACATGAATAATCAATATCATGAAGAACTTTTGAAAAACCAGGAAATTGAGAAAATTGATAGTTTAAGTTCTGAAGATACTGAGATGTCTTTTTCTCAAGAAACCTCTGAGCCTTTAGAAAAAATAGAGGAAGATCAAAATGGTTTGAGAGAATTTGGCGTAGACACTGACGAACCAGACTTATTTAGTTCTGAAAATAATAATTTAGATTCAAATGATCTTTTAAATTCTTCAGAGGATGAAAAAGACGATGATGATCTTGAAATTCCTGCATTTTTAAGAAGACAAAAAAATTAATGATCTTCGAGAAAATAAATGGAAGCCACCATAGTACCGGATAGATTAAATCACTATCCAGTATTGCTAAAAGAAATCATTAGCATTATTTCCCCTCAATATGGTGGCACATTTATTGATTGTACTTTTGGTCAAGGTGGATACTCAAAAGAGATACTAAAATTTTCAAATACTAAAGTGATTAGCATTGATAGAGATATTAAGAGCAAAAAGATAGCAGACCAAATTAGTAGAAATTATGAGGATAGATTTTTTTTTAAGAATATCAAATTTAGTCAGTTAAATAACTTAAAGGTAAAAAATGAAAATATTAAAGGAGTAATTTTTGATTTAGGTTACTCTTTAAATCAGATAAAAGATGATGCAAAAGGATTATCATTTAGTTCTCAAGGTCAACTTAATATGAAATTAGGTCTAAATGATTTTTCAGCAAAAGAGGTGATTAATAAATTAGAGTCAAATGACTTACAAAAAATTTTTAAATATTTTGGTGAAGAGAAAGAGGCGAAAAAGATTGCAAATAGAATAGTGGATGAGAGAGTAAAGCAAGAAATTGATACACAAACTTTAGTTAATATTATCGAGTCGGTAAAAAGAAGAAATTATTCTAAAATTCATAATTCAACGAAAGTTTTTCAGGCAATTAGAATATTCGTAAATAAAGAAATTAGTGAATTAATTCATGGATTGATAAATGCTGCAAAAATTTTAAAAAAAGATGGAATTTTAGCAGTAGTTAGTTTTCACTCACTAGAGGATAAAATTGTAAAATATTTTTTTAGAAGTTTATCCGAAAATAAAAGTATCTCACGGTACCAACCTAAAATAATTCAGTCGGATCCTTTATTTTTTACAAAACAGAAAAAGCCTATTGTTCCAGGCAAAAAAGAATTAAGTGAAAATATATCATCTAGGTCTGCAAAATTGAGATTTATTATAAAAAAAAAAAATTTTTATAATTTTGAAACCGATGTATTTGAGAAATTTAAATCTTTAATTGAAGTAGAAAATATAAGTAATAAATTATGAAAAAAATTGTAGTAATTACTTTTATATTTCTGCTAATATTTTCTACTGCAATAATTAAAAATTCTACTAAAAAAATTGAAGATGAAATTTTTACAGTAAAAGAAAATTTAAGAGTGTTTGAAAATGAACTAGGTAATACTAGACTAGAATTTGAATATTTAAGTTCAACAGAAAAATTACTTGAGTATCAATCAAAGTATTTCGAAAAGGATCTCATACAAAAGAATATAAATTCAATAAAGACATTAATTAAAAAATCAGATGATTTATTTATTAGTGATCTAAATACCTTTGAAATAAATGAAAAAAAATAATTTGAATATTATCTTAGAAGATCAAAAAAATGACTTTATATATGAAAAAAGTAAATCAAATTTAAATATTTCATTTAATAGAATAAGTTTCATTTTTTTTATTTTTTTTATTATTTCAGTCATTTACTCTGTCCAACTAACTCATTTAGGTTCAAGAAAAGATAATAAAATAATTAATTCAAATTTGCTAAATTCAACTCATAAACTTTATAGAGCAGATATAGTTGACAGAAATGGTAAATATTTAGTTAAAACTGTAAATTCTATAGATATTGGCATTAGTTCAAAAAAGATTATTAATAAAGATAAGTTAATTTTAAATTTAAAATATATTTTTCCAAATAAAGATTATGATCTAATCAAAAAAAAAATGGAAAAAAAGAATTTTTTCTATTTTGAAAAAAGAATATCACAAGAAAATTACGAAAAAGTAATGAAACTTGGTGACAAATCTATTCAGCCGGAGGACAGACTACTAAGAATATACCCAGAAAAAAATTTATTCAGTCACATTATAGGTCAAATTAATGACAATAATACTGGTATTTCTGGCTTAGAAAAATCCTTTGATGATAAGCTCAAAATTTCAACCGAGCCAATTATATTAACTTTAGATAAAGATATTCAATATTTGGTAAGAAATGAATTAATAAAGTTCAATAAAATTTTTGATACCAAAGGAAGTGCAGCAATTTTAATGAATGTCAATAATGGTGAAATTTTATCTTTAGTTTCTTTGCCAGATTTTAACCCAAATAAAAGAGAGAGAATTACTGATATAAACTATATTAATAGAGCAACAAAAGGAGTTTATGAATTTGGCTCGGTTTTTAAAACATTCACTCTAGCAGCAGCATTTAATGAGCGAATTATTGAGCCAGATTATAAATTTAAAAATTTACCAAAATCTTTGACATGCGCTGGATTTCCAATTAGAGAATATGATAACGAAATTCCCTCAGATCTTACAGCTGAACAAATTTTAATAAGATCTGGAAACATAGGATCCGTCAGGATTGGCCAAAAAGTTGGAGAAGAAAAATTAAAATTATTTTTGTCAAAACTTGGTGTATTAAAAAAAATTGACTTTGATATTGAAGAAGTTGGTAAGCCAATCGATTTTAAGTGGGGAAAATGTCCACTAGCTACAGCTTCTTTTGGTCATGGTATTACAACTACATTACTTCAAGTTGTTAAAGCGTACTCAATCATTGTGAATGGAGGTTATCATATAAAGCCAACTCTCGTTAAAATTAATAAAAAAGTAAAGGCTGAAAAAGTTTTAGATGAAAATATTTCAAGAAAAATTTTACCAATTCTAAGAAAAATTGTTTCAACTAAAGAAGGCACAGCTAAATTAGCTGATATTTATGGGTACGATATTGGTGGTAAAACAGGGACTGCAAATAAAAGTATTAAAGGTGTCTACTCAAATGAAAAAGTTAATACTTTTGTTTCAGTTTTTCCTACAAAAAAACCTAAATTTATTTTAGCAGTCATGTTAGATGCACCCAAAATAAATAATGATTATATTTATAATTATAGAGATGGATCGAATTTTAAATTGAAAGGAAGTCCAAGAAATACTGCTGGTTGGAATAGTGTGGAAGCAACAGGCCATATTGTGGAAAAAATTGGGCCCATTTTAGCCACAAAATATAGTGAAATTAATTAATTTATGCAGCTTAAAGATTATTTTCCAGATATTAAGAAAGAATATTCTAATTTTTTTTTCTCTGGTATCTCTTTTGAGAGTTCAAAGATTAAAAAAAATTATATTTTTTTTGCAATTAAAGGAAGTAATTTTGATGGTAATGATTTCATACCAATTGCAATAAAAAAAGGTTGCAGAATTATTATCACTGAAAAAAAAATCGAAAAGAAACTCAAAGGAATTTTGTTCATTTGCACAAAAAATATTAGAAAATTATTGGCAGAAGTTTCTTTTAAAATCTATAAAAATCAACCAAGAAATTTAATTGCAGTTACTGGAACAAATGGAAAATCATCTGTTTCTGATTTTTACTATCAAATATTGAAATTGAATAATAAAAAAGTTGCCTCTATTGGAACGTTGGGATTAAAGTCTAACAGTATTAACATTGATTTATCTAACACAACAATTGATCCAATTAAGTTAGGAAAAATTTTAAGTAAACTAAAAAAAAGGGGAGTTCAAAATGTAATCATGGAAGCATCAAGTCATGGTCTTGAGCAAAATAGACTTGATGGTTTGTTATTTAATTTAGGAATATTTACAAATTTTTCTCAGGATCATTTAGATTATCATAAAAACTTAAACAATTATTTTAAAGCAAAACTTTATTTATTTGAAAATCTCATTAAAAAATTTGGCCATATTATAACAGATGATAAATTACCAGAGTTTAATAAAATCAAAAAAATTTCATTAAAAAAAAATTTTAAACTTCACAAAATAAATAATAATAATTTATTTAAAATTTTATCTCACTCGTATCAAGGGGAAATGCAAGTGATAAAAATAGAATATAAAAGATCAATTAAAATTATAAAGCTTAATCTAATTGGTAAAATTCAATTAAAAAATCTTTTGATGGCAATTATTGCAGCAAAAAAAAGTAACTTAAGCCTAAACAGAATTTTTAAAGTTCTACCACAGCTAATACCAGTTGAGGGAAGATTTGAAAATATTGGTAGAATTAGAAATAATTCAAAAGTAATACTTGATTATGCCCATACGCCAGAGGCTTTACAGACCTCTTTATTAAATTTAAGGGAGCAATTTAAGAATAAAAAAATTTCTTTACTTTTTGGCTGTGGTGGAAATAGAGATCAAAATAAAAGATCTAAAATGGGTAAAATCGCATCAAACTATTCTGATAAAATTTATCTCACAGATGATAATCCAAGATATGAAGATCCAAAAAAAATTCGAGGAGATATAAAAAAAGGAATACATAATAAAAAAATTATTGAAATATCTAATAGGTCAGAGGCAATATTTAAAGCAATTAAAAATTTAAACTCAGGTGAAATATTGCTTGTTGCAGGAAAAGGTCACGAAAAAATACAGGACTTAGGTGACAAAAAAATTTATTTCTCAGACAAAAAAATTATTTTAGACTCAATCAAAAAAAAAAATTTAAATCTATCTAATAACCTAAAATTTAACATTTTAAGAGAGTTGTCTTCTAATAAAAGATTGCCTACAAAATTGTCTTTAAATCTTGCTAGAATTAATTCAAAGGAAGTAAAGCAAAATGACTTTTTTTTTGCAATTAAAGGAAAAAAAAACGACGGAAATAAATTTGTGAGTCATGCGTTTAAAAATAAAGCCTCTATTGCAATAGTGAATCAAATTCAAAAAAAATTTCAAACTAATAGGCAAATAAAAGTAGAGAATACATTAAATTTTTTAACTAAAGTCTCAAAAATTTTTAGGACAAACATAAACACAAATCTAATAGCCATTACTGGAAGTTGTGGAAAAACAACACTTAAAGAATTATTAGGAGAAACTTTAGGAAAAATTTTCAAAGTAAGTATTTCTCCAAAATCTTATAATAATAAATATGGAGTTCCTCTGAGTTTATTAAACCTTAGAGAGAATGATGAATTTGGTGTTTTAGAAGTTGGAATGGATAAAAAAGGTGAAATAGATTATTTAACCAAAATCATACAACCTGATGTTAGTGTAATCACAAATGTTAATTTTGCTCATGCTAAAAATTTTGAAAGTATTAAGCAAATTGCAATTGCTAAATCTGAAATTATTCAAAATACTAAACAAGGCGGTTTTGTAGTATTGAACGCTGACGATAATTTTTTTAATTTACATAAAAGGATAGCTTTTAGAAATAATCTCAAGCTTATTTCTTTTGGAATAAAAGATAAAAATTCGAGTGTAAAATTTTTAGGTATTAAAAATAAAGGTAAATATTTTCAACTTTATATTCAATTTAACAGGTCAAAAAAATACTTTTTAGTCTCAAATAATTTTCAAAATAATATTTATAATATTCTAGCTACATTAGCTATAATGAGTATCTATATTGATATCCATCAATTAAGTAAGAATATTTTTCTTAAGTTTAAAGTACCTCAAGGTAGGGGAGATTTATCAAAAATTAAAATTTTTAAAAAAAACATTAATCTAGTTGATGAAAGTTATAATTCAAACCCATTATCATTAAAATCTGCTATTTTAAATTATGATAAAATTATTTCAAAAAAATTCAAAAAGTATCTTTTGCTTGGTGACATGTTGGAGCTTGGAAAATACTCAAAAAAACTTCATCAGTCAATAGCTACAATAATAAACAAAACTAATATTGATAAAGTATTTGTAAAAGGCCGATATATGAAATTTATGTTTGAAAAACTCTCAGACTCAAAAAAGGGTCGAGTTTTATCCAATAAATCTCAAATTATTGATTTGCTAAGAAATGATTTAAATAATAATGATAGTCTAATGGTTAAGGCTTCAAACGCGACAGGTTTCAATAAGATATTAAAAGAGATAAAAGGTGTTGATTAATGTTATATCAATTCTTATTAAACTTTGTTGATACATTTAGTTTCTTAAATGTTTTTAAATATCTCACATTTAGGACTGGTCTATCTGTGTTTACTTCATTAGTGATTGTTTTAATTATTGGAGGTCCATTTATTAAATTTTTCTCTAACCAAAAAATTTTTAACCCTATTAGAGACGATGGTCCAGAAGATCATGTTGTTAAAAAGATAGGAACTCCGACAATGGGTGGTGTAATCATCTTATTAGGTTTATTAATTTCAGTATTATTCTGGGCAGATTTATCGAATTTAAATATTTTATTTTGTATATATATTGCTATTACTTTTGGATTACTTGGAGCCTTTGATGACTATAAAAAAATTAAATATAGCAATTCTTCTGGAATTTCCTCTAAACTAAAAATAATTTTACAAATTTTGTTAGCGGTTGTTGGAGTAAGTTTATTTGTCTACTTTGCAGATTATCAAGGGATGTCCAACTTATATTTTCCATTTTTTAAAAATCTTATAGTAAATCTTGGATGGTTTTTTATTCCTTTTTCTGTTTTTGTAATAATTGGATCATCTAATGCTGTAAATCTCACAGATGGTCTTGATGGTTTAGCTACGGTCCCTGTTATATTGGTAGCTGCTTGTTTTGCATTTATAAGTTATGTAACTGGAAATATAGTATTTTCTGATTATTTACAAATCCCCTACATAGAAGGTACGGGGGAAGTTTCAATTTTTTGTGGAGCGATTATAGGTTCTTGCCTAGGTTTTTTATGGTTTAACGCACCACCAGCTAAAATTTTTATGGGAGATACAGGCTCTTTATCTCTTGGCGGGTCTTTAGGGGCTGTAGGAATAATTACAAAGCATGAGATTGTATTAGCTATAACAGGTGGTCTTTTTGTCTTAGAGGCTGTATCAGTAATGGTCCAGGTAATATCTTTTAAACTGACAGGTAAAAGAATTTTTAAGATGGCACCAATTCATCATCATTTTGAAAAAAAAGGATGGCCAGAGTCAACAGTTGTAATAAGATTTTGGATTATTTCAATAATCCTAGCTATGATTGGTTTGGCAACACTCAAATTAAGATAACGGAGAACTATTTGAGTATTTTTTTAAATAAAAAAATATTAATTTACGGTTCAGGTAAAAGCGGATTATCAACCTTAAAATTTTTAAAAAATAAATGTGAGGTTTTTTTATACGATGACTTTAAAAAAAATTTGAAAAAATCAGTTAGTCAGAAATTTATTTTAAAAAATCAATTTGATTTCATTATAATAAGTCCCGGTATAGATTTAAATAAATGCAAGTTGTCTAGTTATTTAAAAAAAAATTTAGAAAAAATTCATACAGATTTAGATGTTTTTTACTCTTTTTACAAAAATGATTGTATTTCGGTTACAGGAACAAATGGAAAATCCACAACTTGCCAACTTTTATATGAAATATTATCAAAACATAAATACGATGTGAAGTTGGCTGGAAATATAGGAAAACCAATATTATCCATAAAGAACATTAAATCTAAAACAATCTTTGTTATAGAGGCTTCATCTTATCAGCTTGAGTACAGTAAAATTTTTCAATCAAAATATGCGGTTATATTGAATATATCGCCAGATCATCTGGAAAGACACAAAACAATCAATAATTATGTAAAGGCTAAATTTAAAATTTTAAATAATAATTCGAAAAATTATTTTGGTTTTATTAACAAAAAAGACTCATTAACAACTAATGAATTAAAAAAACAAAAAATAAAAAGAAAAATATTAAGAGTTAACGTGTATCCAGAAAATTATATAAAAGAAAAAATAGACAATGAATATTTTTTAAACGAGGCAAATATAGAGAATTTTTCATTCATAATGGCAATTTCAAATCAATTAAGATTAAAGAAAAAAATTGTTTTCGAAACTTTGAATAGATTTAATGGATTAAGATTTCGTCAACAAATAATTTACAAAAACTCTTTTCTTACTATAATTAATGATTCTAAATCTACCTCTTTTTCATCATCTATTTCCATTTTAAAAAATAAATTAAATATCTACTGGTTATTAGGTGGAATACCTAAAAAAGGTGATAAGTTTAGTTTACCAAAGAAATATTATACCAATGTAAAGGCATTTATTTACGGAAAAAATAAAAAGTTTTTTAGTAAACAGTTAAAGGGCAAAATTCAACATAGTAATTTTAATAATCTAAATGATGCTTTAAAAAGAATATTTTTAATTATTAATAAAAAAAATTTTCCAAAAAAAAACATAATCTTTAGTCCCTCAGCAGCGTCTTTTGATAGTTTTAAAAATTTTGAGGATAGAGGAAACTATTTTAATAAACTTATAAAGAGATATTTGAATGATTAAAATAGAATCATTTCAAAAACTTTATTACAGATGGTGGAAAAATATTGATAAGTTTATACTTGCATTAATAATTTTGTTATTCTTGGTAGGCTTATTTTTCTCTTTAGTATCAACATCATTAATCGCATCTGATAAGTTAAATACAAACGATTATCTCTTTTTTTTTAAACATTTAATTTTTTTGTCTATTGGAGTTTTTTTTATTTTTATTTTCTCATCTATGAGTCAAGAAAACCTTTTTAAAATTTCTATAATTTGTTTTGCTGTATCTGTAGTTCTTTTAATATTAGTTCCCTTAATTGGAGTTGAAGTCAAAGGATCTAAGAGATGGATTGATTTATATTTAATACCAAGATTTCAGCCAATTGAATTAGTCAAACCTTTTTTTATTGTTTTCTTGAGCATACTTTTAAGTAGTCAAAAGCACATTAATATTTATCTAAAATATTCCCTTTCTTTTTTTGCAACCCTAGGAGTTGTATTTTTTCTTGTTTTACAACCAGATATTGGCCAAACTCTATTAATTCTCTTTGCATGGTCAATATTAATTTTTATTTCTGGAATAAATTTAATCTTTTTAATAACTCTTTTTTTTATATTAATTTTATCTTTCTCATACTTAGTGTTATTTGTTCCCAAATTTGCTTATATTAAAAGTAGAATAATTTCACTTTTTGACTCGGATACTGGAACACATAATTTTCAATCTGATAAAGCGATAGAGTCAATAGTAAGTGGAGGCTTTTTTGGCAAAGGTATTGGAGAGGGAACTTTAAAGAATAGAGTGCCTGAAGCACACACAGATTATATTATTTCTGTTATTTCGGAAGAATTTGGAATTGTTGCCATAATTTTAATTTTATTTTTGTTTTTAGTTTTTATTCATACAATTTTTAAAAAAGTAAATTTAGAAAACAATGATAGATCAAAACTAATTTTAGTGGGGTGTATAAGTTTAATTTTGATGCAAGTGATGATACATGTTGGGGTAAATATAAGATTATTTCCTACAACAGGAATGACACTCCCTTTTATAAGCTATGGCGGTTCCTCTATAGTAGGAATGTCTATTATTTCAGGGATAATCCTTAATTTGACAAAAAGAAAAATTGATTGAAGTGAAAAAAAAAATTTTAATTTCTACAGGCGGCTCAGGAGGTCATGTAATACCCGCAACTATTCTATATGAACATCTTTATGAAAAAAATGATATTATAATTTCAACAGATAATAGAGGATTTAAATATTTAGACAAAAAAATTTATAAAATATTCTTAATTGATACTCCAAAGTTGAATTTATTATTATTGCCTCTTAATTTTTTTAAGATTTTATTTTTGACTATAAAATCCATTTTTTTTCTTAAAAAAGAAAAAATAAACTTATTATTTTCAACTGGAGGATATATGTCATTACCACTAATTTTAGCTGGAAAATTTTTAAATTTGAAAATTTATCTACTTGAGCCTAATTTAGTATTAGGAAAAGCCAATAAATTTTTTTTAAGCTCATGCAAGAAAATTTTTTGCTATACAAAACAAATAAAAAATTTTCCTGAAAAATATACAAATAAAAAAGTGATTACATATCCACTTGTAAGAAATGAATTCTACAAAACAAAGACTCGTAAAATTAATAACGATAAATTTCGTTTATTAATTGTTGGAGGGAGCCAAGGAGCAAGTATTTTTGATAAAAACCTAAAAAAATCAATTCTGAATATATCAAAAAAATTTTCTATAAAAGTTATTCAGCAAACACATCTAAATAATATTTTTTCGCTCAAAGAGTTCTATTCTAAAAACAATGTCGAGAATGACATTTTCAATTATGATAAAAATTTTATAGATAAAGTTTCTGGCACTGATCTTTGTATTACAAGAGCAGGAGCAACAACATTAGCTGAATTATCAATTCTTAATGTGCCATTTATAGCAGTACCATTGCCAAATTCTAAAGACAACCATCAATTTGAAAATGCAAAATTTTATTTAAAAAATAATGCCTGTTGGATTTTAGACCAAAATCTTTTTGAGGAAAAAATAGAGCGATTGATAGAAGAAATTTTATCTAATAAATCAAATATTAATGAAAAAATGCAAAATTTAAGTAATTTAAATTTTCAAAATACTTGGTTAAATGTTAATCAAAAAATAGTAAATATTTTAGATGAAAATTGAGCTTGCAAAAAACGAAATCATTCACTTCATTGGAATAGGTGGAATTGGTATGAGTGGTTTATCTCTTATTATGAAAAGAAAAGAATTTAAAGTTCAAGGAAGTGATATAACTTTAAACAAAAATATAGAGAGATTAAAAAAAGAAAAAATTAAAATATTTATAGGTCATAAAAAAAAACACATAAAAAACGCTACAATCGTAGTTGTTTCCTCAGCTATTAAAAAAAATAATCCAGAATTACTTGAAGCAAAAAGAAAAAAATTACCAATAATTAAGAGAGGGAGAATGTTGGCACATATTGTTTCTTTAACAAAAAATATAGTAGTAGCTGGATCTCATGGTAAAACCACAACCACTTCACTTGTAGCTTCAATTTTTCAAAAAACTAAGTTAGATCCAACAATAATTAATGGTGGTGTGATTAACTCACTAAAAAGTTCGGCAAAATTAGGTAAGAGTGATTGGTCAATTTTAGAAGCTGACGAATCAGACGGAAGTTTTGTACATATTCCACCTACATATTCAATTATAACCAACATAGACAGAGAACATATGGATTTTTATAAAACCATGGATGACTTAAAAGAATGTTTCAGTGAATTTGTTAACAAAATTCCCTCATTTGGAAAATCTTTTATTTGTATCGATGATAAAATCAATAAAGAACTAATCAAAAATATTAAAAACAAAAATTTTTATACTTACGGCAAGAATATAAAATCAAATTTTTTGATAAAAAATATAATTCAAAAAAAAGAAATGACCCAATTTGATTTAATAGTAAATCTACCAAACAAAAAAAAACAAATAATTAAAAATATCAAAATTCCACTTATCGGTATCCATAATATAAGAAATTCTGTAGCAGCTGCAGCTGTAGCACTAACGGTTGGTATTACAATTAATGATATCAAAGATGGTTTATTAAAATTCAATGGTGTTCAAAGAAGATTTAATAAAATATTTTCATTTAATGGTGTAGATTTTTATGATGATTATGCACATCATCCAACTGAAATCCAAATGACTCTAGATGGAGTTAAAAAAGTTTATAAAGATTATGAAAAAGTTTGTGTATTTCAACCTCATCGAATTTCAAGATTAAAAGACCTTCGTAAAGAATTTTCATTTTCATTTCAAAATGCAGATATAGTTATCTTGTGTCCTGTCTACTTAGCAGGGGAAAAAATTAAATTAGGCTTCAGTTATTTGAAATTTGCAAAAGAGATTATAAAAAATTCCAAAGTTAAACTATTTTTAATAAAAGATAGTTTCCAATTGGCAAAATTTATCAAAAAAAATATTTATGGAAAAAAAATAGTAATTGGTATGGGTGCTGGAACTATTTCAAATTGGATGAGAAAACTTCCAGAGTTGATGAAATGAAAATAAATCAACTTAAAAGATTACTCAATGATTTTGATGAAAATATATATTTTGAATATGATCTAAAAAAAAAAAATTGGTTTAATATAGGTGGCAAATCCAAAGTATTTTTTCAAGCAAATAATCTGAATCAGCTAATAAATTTCCTTAAAATTCTTAATAACCAAGAAAGAATCTTTATACTTGGTGCTGGTTCAAATATTTTGATAACAGACAATTTATTTGACGGGGTAGTCATTAAATTAGGTAAAAATTTTAGCAATATTACATTACATAGTGAGGATATTATAATTGCAGGTAGCGCTGTACTAGATAAAAGTTTGTCAAATTTTGCTTTTAAAAATCATTTGAGTGGCTTCGAATTTCTATCGTGTATACCAGGCACAGTTGGTGGCGGCATATCAATGAACGCTGGTTGTTTCGACAAAGAGTTTAAAGATATATTGGTCTCTGTTCAGGTAATTGACAAATTTGGCAAAGTACTAACAATACCTTCAAAGGAAATAAAATTTGAGTACAGAAAAAACAATATTCCTGAAGATTATATTTTTTTGAGTGCTTCTTTTAGAGGTATTAAGTCTAATCAAAAGAAAATTGAGGCTACAACAAATAAATTAAAATCTAAAAAAGAAAAAAATCAACCTACTAGAATCAAAACAAGTGGAAGCACATTCAAAAATCCAATATCTCAAACTGATAAAAAAGTTTGGCAGCTTATTAAAGACTCAGTACCGCTTAATCAATCATTTGGTGATGCTTGTATTTCGGAAAAACATTGTAACTTTTTTGTAAATAAAGGAAATGCAAAGTTTGAGGATATGAAGAAATTGATAGATTACGTATCTGAAAAAGTTTTAAAAAAAACTGGAATTAGTTTAGAAAAAGAAATTAAAATATTGGAGTAATTTGAAAAAAAAGATACTAATAATTTCAGGTGGTATTTCGAAAGAAAGAGTAATTAGTCTTGATACTGGAAGGCAAGTAGCAAAGGAACTGAAAAAAAATAATTATCAAGTAAAAATTTCTGAACCAAATTACCAACTTTTTAAAACAATTAAATCTTTTAAACCAAAAATTATTTTTAATGCATTGCATGGTCAATTTGGTGAGGATGGCTATATACAGACAATTTTAGAAAGTTTCAGGATACCCTATACTCACTCAGGAGTTATTTCATCTGCTTTAGCAATGAATAAAGAGATATCTAAAAAAATTTTTAAAAAAAATAATATACTAACACCAAAACATTTTTGTTATTCATTTAATTTATCTAAAACTAATTTAATAAAAAAAATCGATAGAAAAATAAAATTTCCTGCTGTTATCAAGCCAATTAATGAGGGGTCGAGCGTCAATGTTTTTATATGCAATAAATCAAATATTTATAAAAAATTGAATTTATTAAGAGAATATAAAAAAATTATTATTGAGGAATTTATCCCTGGTCGAGAAATTCAAGCAGCTATAATTGGATCAAATAAGTTAGGAGCTATCGAATTAAAACCAAAGAGAAAATTTTATGACTATCAAGCTAAATATAACCCGAAGGCAAAAACTAAACACATAATACCTGTAGATCTAACTAAGAAAAAATATAATCAATTAATGAATATAGCTCTAACAGCTCATAAGACATTGAATTGTAGTGGTGTTACAAGGTCAGATTTTAAATTTTTTAAAAATAAATTTTATCTCTTGGAAATTAATACTCAGCCGGGGATGACAAAACTTTCCTTAGTACCCGAAATAGCTGCATTTAAAAAAATCAGTTTTATAAAATTAATTGAGTTAATTTTAAAAAATGCAATTAAGATTAAATAAAAAAATACTTTTTTATATCTTTTTAATTATTTTTTTAAGCACCTTAAATAATAAGTTTTTTTCAGAAATTAAGTTAAAGAGTATAGATAAGATTATGATAAAAGGATTAGAGGAAAAAGAAAAGCAAGAACTATTGAATAATTTTAAATTACTTAATTTAAAAAACATTCTTTTTTTAAATAAGTTCGAACTTATAAAAAAGTTAGAAGCAAATGAGTTAATTGAAGATTATACAGTATTTAAGAAGTATCCTTCAACATTAGAAATTAGAATTAATAAAACAAAATTTTTAGCCAATGTGTTTAAAGATGGAAATTTTTTTGTATTAGGTTCAAACGGTAAATTAATTCAGACTGTTGATAAGAATAATAGTCTACCAAATATCTTTGGTTATTATAACAAAGATTCTTTTTTTAATTTGCTAAGATCTATTAAAAAATCCGATTTTGAATTATCTGAAATTAAAAATTTATATTTTTTTAAATCAAGTAGATGGGATATAGAAACTAATGATAATATGATTATCAAACTACCCAAAAAAAATTTAGGAGCATCATTAAACTTAGCTTCAGATTTAATTAGCAATAACAAAATAAAAGATATTAAGATTTTAGATCTTCGTCAAGACAGACAGGTTATAATTAATGAAAAATAATTCTAACTTTGAAGTTTTTTTATTTTTTAGCCCAAAAAAAATTATATTATCTGTAAACCGTAAAACGGATTTTGAATTAATATTTAAAGATGAATTTCTTTTTGAAAATAATTCTACTCAACTAAACTTTGATCAATTAGAATCTTTTCTTAATGAAAATATTTTTAAAATTGAAAAAATTTTGGAAAATTTCATCGAAAAAATAAATATTATAATTGAAACAAAAGATTTTTTTAATTTGCAAATTTCTATGAAAAAACATAATTATAATGGAAATATTAATCCTGGTATAATTCTATACTTAATAAAAAGTGCCAAATATCAATGTGAAAAAACTATTCAGAACTTCAGGATAATTCATATTTTAATTGATAATTATCTTATTGATAATGTTAATTTTACAGAGTTACCACTTAATAAAAAATGTAAGAATTTTTCGCTGGATATAAGTTTTATTTGTCTGCCTGATGAATTAATTAAACATGTTGAAAAAAAATTAAAAAAATTTCAAATTTCTGTAAATCAAATATTAAGTGCAAGTTATATTGATAAATTTGTAAGTGATAGGGATATTAATTTTTTCAAGATGACTAGTAAAATTATTGAAGGGCATAATAAAAATGAGGTGAAATTAGTTAATAAAACATCAAAAAATAAAGGTTTTTTTGAAAAATTTTTTGATCTATTTGGTTAATCGTATTTTATAGTAACATTTGTTGTATTTAAATTAATTCATCTGGATAATAAAAGTCATTAGTGAATTTACTTACTCAAAAAACTGTTAAAAGCCCTGTAAATTTTAGTGGTATTGGTTTACATAGTGGAAAAATATCAAATATCTCTTTAAAACCATCTGAACCAAATTCAGGAATAATATTTAAAAGAACTGATTTAAAAATTAATAATTTAGTTCTTCCAAACTTTTCTAATGTCAATAACACTGTTCTCAATACTACTATTTCTAATGAATATGGTGTTAAAGTTTCTACTATAGAACATTTAATGGGAGCCTTATTTGGCCTAGGTATTGATAATGTTTTAATAGAGATTGATAGTGAAGAAGTGCCAATTTTAGATGGATCAGCAAAAAAATTTATAGAAAAGATAATGTTGTCTGGGCTAGAAAAAAGTGAGGCACCTATCAAGATTATTAAAATTAATAAAAAAGTAATTTATAGAGATAATGAAAAATTTATATCAATTGAGCCATCTAAATTAAGCTTAGAAATTGATTTTGAATTGAAATATAAAAATCCAATTATTGGGAATCAAAAAAATAAAATTAATATTTATGAAGATGATTTAAATGACATTTTTAATTCGAGAACTTTTTGTTTATTTGAAGATGTAGAAAAAATTAGAGAAAACGGCCTGGCAAAAGGTGGTAGTTTAGATAATGCCGTTGTTGTTAAAGGCAACAAAGTTTTAAATAAAGATGGCCTGAGAAATTCTTTGGAGTTTGTTAACCATAAGATCCTCGATTGTGTGGGAGATCTATATACATCTGGTTATAGAATGGTAGCAAGCGTAAAATGTTCTCAAGGTGGACATTTTATGACTAATCAACTACTTAAAAAAGTATTTGAAAATAAAGATAATTTTTCAATAATTGAAATTCAAGAGAGAAATCTTCCACATTCACTAATAAATAAAAGATTATTTAGATCTATAGCTTAAATATATTGTTCTTTAAAATTAATGTTTTAAATTATATAAAAGCTTAATGTTAATTTTTAGGGCTCTTTATTTTTTATTATTTTTTTTTATTCTAGTCTCTTGTTCTAAAAATAATATTGAAAATTCAGTAATTAAAGAAAAAAGTTTAGAGCTTCAAGTTTTAGAAGCGTATGACATTGGTAAAGATGCACTTGAAAGCGGCGATGTTTTATATGCAGCCAAAAAATTTAATGAAGTTGAAACACTTTTTCCACAATCTGATTGGGCTCCTAAATCTGCCTTAATGGCAGCTTACTCATATTATGCCCAAGATTATTATAGTGATTCTATTGCTGAATTAGAAAGGTTTATAAAAGTTTATCCTTATCATAAAAATGTTTCATACGCACATTACCTAATGGGTATATGTTACTTTGAGCAAATAGTTGATGAAAAAAAAGATTTACAATCAATTAAGAATGCAAAAATAAAATTTGATTATGTTTTAAAAGAATATGCAAATACAGAATATGCTCTAGACGCAGAATTCAAAATAAGTTTGATTAATGACATCTTAGCATCTAAAGAAATGTATATTGGTAGATATTATTTTGAGAAAAAAAAATGGATATCAGCGATCAACCGCTTTAGGACCGTAGTAGATGATTATGATACAACAATCTATACTGCTGAAGCACTACATAGATTAGTAGAGGTTCATTATACAATAGGCCTAATTGATGAAGCAGAAAAATATGCACAACTTCTCGGCTATAATTATGGCTCATCCCAATGGTATCAAAATACCTACAGTTTGTTTGATAAAAATTATAAAATAAAAAAAAAAAAAAGGTTTAAAGAAATAAAAAAAAAGAACAAAAAAATATTAAAAAAATTTAGAACTCTTTTTGAGTAAAATGACAAGAAAAAAAATTGAAAAGGAGTATAATGAAAAGATAAAGAAACTGACCAAACTAAATAGGTTTTATTTTGAAAAAAATAATCCAAAAGTTGATGACAGAGAATATGACACTTTAAAAAAAGATATTTTAAATCTTGAGAGTAGATATTCTTATCTTAGAAGCAAAAATTCACCCTCCGTAATTGTAGGATACAAACCCTCAAAAAATTTCAGGAAAGTATCACACAGAGTGCCTATGCTTTCACTTGCTAACGCTTTTGATCAAGATGATTTGAATAATTTTGAAAAAAAAATTATGAATTATCTAAATCAAACTAATCGTTTAGAAGTTGAGTATAGCGCAGAACCAAAAATTGATGGAATTTCCGCCTCTTTATCATACAAAAATGGAAATTTTATCACTGGTTTATCTAGAGGAGATGGTAAGGAGGGAGAGGACATAACTGAGAATTTAAAAACTATAAATGATATCCCACAGAAGATTTTATCAAGGGATTTTCCAAGTGATATAGACATAAGAGGAGAAATATTTATTCAAAACAATGATTTTAAGAAATTGGCTGATAAGTTTGCTAATCCCAGAAATGCTGCATCTGGCTCTTTAAGACAAAAAAATTCACTTGAAACAAAAAAAATTCCACTAAAATTTATCGCTTACACTTTTGGTTATGAGAAAGGACTTAAAATTACTAAACAAAGCGAATTTTTGAAAAAGCTAAAAGAGTGGGGTTTTAAAACAAACCCTTTAAACAAAACTATTAAGGGTATTGAAAATTTAATGAAAAATTACTCAGAAATAGAAAACAAAAGAGGAAGCTTAGATTTTGATATAGATGGTATTGTTTATAAGATTAATGACTTTAAGCTACAAAAGAGACTTGGTTATATTACTAATTCACCCAGATGGGCCATTGCACATAAATTTTCTGCTAATAACGGAGTTTCAAAAATTGAAAATATAGAAATTCAAATCGGTAGAACTGGAGCATTAACTCCAGTAGCTAAAATTAAACCAATTAATATTGGAGGAGTAGTAGTATCTAACGCAACATTACACAATGAGGAAGAAATAATTCGAAAAGATATAAGAATAGGAGATACTGTCTTAATTGAAAGAGCTGGAGATGTAATACCACATGTTGTTTCAGTAGACTTGAAACTTAGGAATAAAGAGTCAAAAAAGTTTATATTTCCTTCAGAATGTCCTTCTTGTGGATCGAAAACAATTAAAGAATATAATTTCATCACAAAAAAGGAGGATGCAGTAAGACGATGCACCAGTGAAGGTTTTGAATGTGAGAAAATTGCAATTGAAAAAATTAAGCATTTTGTGTCTAAAGAAGCATTTAACATAGATGGCTTTGGTAAAAAAATTGTTGAAAACTTCTGGAGATTAAATTTAGTTAAGTTACCACAGAGCATATTTACACTAGATTATTCTGTGATAGAAAAGTTAGATGGATGGGGGAAACAATCTGTTTCTAATTTAAAATATTCAATAGACTCAAAAAAAACGATTCCTCTTGAGAGATTTATTTTTGCTTTGGGGATACGCCATATAGGTCTAGAGAATGCAAAGTTAATTTCAAAACATTTATTATCAAAAAAAAATTTTATTTCATTAGCCGAGACACAAAAATTTAATGATTTAATCAATATAGATGGCATTGGTGAAACACAAATCAATTCAATAAAAAGTTTTTTTGCGAACAAAACAAACTTAAAAGTATTGAATGATTTAAGTAGATTAATAAAAGTTAAAGATGCAATATCTGTAAAAAACAATGGTTTATTTAGTAATAAAACTTTTATGCTTACAGGAAAACTTGAAGGAATGAGTAGAGCAGAGGCGAAATCTTTAATTGAGGAAAATTCAGGTTCAATTATCAGTAATGTATCAAAAAAATTAGATTATTTGATAATTGGTGAAAAACCAACAAAAAGAAAAATAGAAGCAGCAAAAGATTTGAAAATAAAAATATTATCTCAAGTGGAATGGCTAAAAATGTTTAATAAAACTAGCTAACCATTTTTTTTCTTTTTTATTAAGATATTTTGATAAATTTAAATATATATTTAAGTGATAATTAAAAAGATAATTTTTTTCTTTTTTTGTTAGTAGGTCAAAATTTATTAAATCTACATCAATGGGCGCTAAAGTTAAATTTACAAAAGATAAGTTTTGGTTATTTTTTTTGATATATAAAAGATTTTCTATTCTTATACCAAATTTTCCTTTTCTATAATATCCTGGTTCATTGCTTAAAACCATTCCTTGTTGTAGCTTTAGGGTATTAAATCTTGAAATCGCTTGCGGACCTTCATGAACATTAGAGAAAAAACCAACACCATGTCCTGTTCCATGATCATAATCGAGACCACTTTTTTTTAGGTAAGCTCTAGCTCTTTTATCAATCAATTTACCATTGTAATGAGTTTTTAAATTTGAAGTAACAACAGCGATGTGTCCTTTTAAAACTTTTGTAAAAATATTCTTTATATAATTATGGGGTTTAGAGAAACATATAGTTCTTGTCACATCGGTAGTACCATATTTATATTGACCACCAGAGTCACATAAAAATAAATCTTTTTTACTAATTTTTTTTGTATTTTTTTTTGTTGCTCTGTAATGGATTATAGCTCCATTTGCTCCTGAGCCTGCAATTGTATTAAAACTTGGAAATAAATATTTTTTATTTTTTTTTCTATATTTTTCTAATTTATTTTGCGCATCAACTTCAGTAATTTTTTTTTTGTTTGATACTTTTATCCAATGAAGAAATTTTGTTAAAGCTACACCATCATCAATATGTGTATTTATAATATTATTAATTTCATTTTTATTTTTGATTGATTTTAAAATATATATTGGGTCATTTTTTTTAACAATTTTGTGTTTTGAATTTATAAAATTTCTATGAAATATCGAACATGTTTTACTATCAATTATAAATTTACCGGTCTTAATTTTACTAAAAAAATCTTTTAATCTTTGAGGTTCTATTATTTGGTTATTTTTAATTTTTTTTTCTTTAATTAATTTATTTAGTTTTTGATTTTCACAAATAATAAAGATTTTTCTGTTTTTAGTTAAAAGTAGACGACAATTTGGTATAGGACTATTAGGATTGTCGTGACCTCTAATATTTAATAGCCATGCAATATTTTCTGATGCACTAATAAATAGATAATCTACTTTTTCTTTTTTTAGAATATTAGAAACCCTAGTAATTTTTTTCAAATGACTCTCACCTACTACTGATTCTTTTAATGAATAAAAGGGCTTTATATAATTTGAAGATTTTTTATGAATTTTATCAATTAAATTATTTTTAATAATTTCAATTTTATTATATTTGAAAAAAAATTTATTTATTTCATTTATAGTAAATATCTTAGGATCGATGCCAAGTGTAACATTTTTAAATATTTTACAATTTAAAAGTTCATTAAAATTTTTGATAATAAAATTATCACCTGCCTCTATTTTTGCTTGAATAGTGTATCTCCCATCTACAAATAGATAATTTTTATGTTTCAAAATTACAGCATAGCCTGCTGAACCACTAAAATTTGAAATTGTTTTTAGTCTATCATTAGCAGTGTATTCTGAAAAAAATTCGTCATTTTTGGGTATTACATATCCGTCAATTCCAAGATAATTAAATTTTTTTTTTAAGCTATTTAGCCTTTTTTTAATCATTTTAATTTTTTTTGATATCTTATCCACCCTGGACTTCTTATGTTATCAGTGTCATCAAAATCTATATCCTGATTAAAATCAAAATCTTCTATCTCATCTTTGTCTTGATTAAAAAAAGAATTTCTTTCTAGAAATTTTTCAGGAAGCTCATTAACAAATCTTGATGCCATACTATCGATCCAGTCACCTTGATAAAATCTATTCATTGAAAATGATATAATCAATTTTTTTTTAGCTCTAGTTATACCAACATAAGCTAACCTTCTTTCTTCCTCTAAACCATTTTGACCCTTTTCCTCAATTGATTTTTGATGGGGAAAAAGACCCTCTTCCCATCCAGGTAAAAAAACAACATCAAATTCTAGACCCTTAGCAGCATGCATTGTCATCATGTTTATTTTTTCACCATCCCAATTTTGATCAATCGAAGTAGCTAACGAAACATGCTCTAAAAAACTTTCTAAGTTATCAAATTCTTTCATAGCACTTAGGAGTTCTTTAATATTTTCAAGCCTATTCTCATTTTCTAAATCTTTTTTATTTTTGAGCATTGCAGAATAGCCTGATTCGTCGAGAACTAACTGAAGTAGTTTTACATGATTAATGTTTTTTTGTCTTAACTCATTTCTCCATTTATCTATTAAATCTAAAAAAATGGTTAAGCCAATCTTCGCTTTGGGTTTAATTAAATTTTGATCTACCATTTTTTTTGAAGAGGTTTCTAAGCAAAGTGAATTATTTTTTGAAAAATTATGTATATCTTTAAGGGTAGTTTCCCCAATAGATCTTTTTGGATTATTAACTATTCTTTCAAAAGCAAGATCATCTTTTTCTTGATAAATTAAACGAAGATAAGCAACGCAGTCTTTTATTTCAGCTCTTTCATAAAATTTTATTCCTCCAAGTATTCTATAGGGTATTCCAATTTTTAAAAATCTTTCTTCAAATTCTCGAGTTTGAAAAATTGCTCTAACGAGTATAGCAATATTATTAAGTGAATAATTTTTTTTTATCTTTTCTACTTCATCAGAAATTCCTATTGCCTCGTCTTTACCGCTTTTAAAACAGTTTAAATTTACAAGATCACCCTCTTCCATGGTTGTTTCAAGAGTTTTGCCAACCCTTTTCTCATTATTTGAAATTAAATTTGATGCTACTGATAAAATATTTTGTGTAGATCTATAGTTTTGCTCAAGTCTAATGACTTTTGTGTTCTTATAAATTTTGTCAAATTCTAAAAAGTTTTTTATCTCAGCTCCCCTCCAGCTGTAAATAGATTGATCATCATCACCAACACAACAAATATTTTGATCATTCCCTACTAATAGGTTAAGCCATTTACTTTGAACAAAATTTGTATCTTGGTACTCATCTACTAAAATATATTTAAAATTTTTTTTGTATAAATCTCTAATATCAACATTTTTTTCTAAAATTTTTAATGAATGTAAAATTAAATCTCCAAAGTCACATGAATTGAGATCTGTAAGTTTTTTTTGATAAATTTTATAGATTGGCAGAATTGTTTTTTCATAAATATCTTTTTTATTAAGAGTTACTTCATCTGGGTAACACCCTCTATTTTTCCACTTATCAATTATTGCTATAATGAATTTAGGGGATAATTTTTTTACATCTATATTTTCAGCTTTACAAATATTTTTGATTAATCTTGCCTGATCATCTGTATCGATAATTGTAAAGTTTGAATTGAGACTAACTGCAGAAGCGTGTTTTCTTAATAATTTTGCACAGATTGAGTGGAAAGTACCTAGCCAGGATAATCCAACAGCTGTTGATCCTAAAATCTGACTAACTCTAGTTTCCATCTCTTTAGCTGCTTTATTTGTAAAAGTCACTGCTAGAATTTGATTTGGAAAAGCTTTTTTTTCTTTAATGATATTTGCAATTCTTGTTGTAAGAACCTTAGTTTTGCCTGATCCAGCACCAGCAACAATCAATAGAGGTCCATCAAGATGTGTTGCAGCTTCTTTTTGAGCTTTATTAAGGTTTTTTAAATAATCAGAGTTTACCATTTAATATAATTTATTATAAGTTGGTCAAAAATAATGAATAAAATAAATTTAATTTCTAAAAAACTTAAGCAAAGATTTGTATCAATAAATAACACATTAGAAAGCTATTTTAGCAAATTAAATTTTTCTAAAACATATTCCAAAAAGAACAACATTCTTGCTAATAATAGAGTTTTTTTTACCTTGTCTGCAGTATTTATTTTGACACTGAGTTATTTTTTGTTACCAACTTTGTATGATAAAGATATAGCCCAAGTTGAAATAAGGAATCAAATTTTAAAGAAATATAATTTTGATATAAAATTTAATAATAAAATTAGATATGGTTTATTACCGAAACCTCATTTCACCAGTAAAAATTTATCAATTATAAAGAGTGAGAAAGTAATTGGAAAAGTTAAAAATTTTAAAGCATTTATCGATTTTGGTAATTTGTTTTCTATAGATGAATTAGAGATAAAAGATTTAGTTTTGAATAAAACAGATTTCAATTTAAATAAAAACGACTTATTTTTTTTTGAAAAATTTCTTAAAATGGAGCCTAATGAGAACAAAATAATTTTCAAAAAAAGTAACATATTTTTTGAAAATTCAGATGAAGAATTATTATTCTTAAATAAAATTGGTAATAGTAAATTTTATTTTGACTCATATAACTTAGAAAATGTATTAATTTCAAAAAATGAAATTTTTAACATTCCATACACTATTAATCTTAAAAATAATAAATTTCAGAGGAAGTTTTCTATAAAGTTCAATTCAAAAAAAATTGGATTAAATATTGAAAGTAATACAAACTACGAAAATTTAATAAGGAAAGGTAAATTAGACCTATTATTTGTGAATAAAAATGAGTCCCTTTTTTATGAAATTGATAAAAAATCTCTAAACTTTTCTTCCATTGATAAAAAAAGATTAAATGGATATTTTGATTTTAAACCTTTTTACTTAAAAGCATCTTTTAATTATGATGGAATAAGTGCGAAAGATATTTTAAAAAATGACTCATTACTTATAGAATTATTTAAATCTGAAATTCTTAATAATAAAAATTTAAATGTAAATATTGATTTAAACGTAAAGAACCTCACAAATATTGATTACTTGAATGATTTGAAATTAAAGCTCAATTTAGATCAAGGTAACATAACTTTTTCAAAATCAAGAATAATGTGGAAGGATGATTTAGAAATTAACCTTAAAGAGGGCATACTTAATTATGATCAAAATGAAATTTTCTTAATTGGAAAACTTATCATTAATGCAAATAATATTGATAATTTTTATAAAGCATTTCAAATAAAAAAAATTCACCGAAAAAAAATAAATAAGCTAGAATTAGATTTTGTATATAATTTTAACAAAAATAAATTTAATTTTGATAATGTAAAAATTGACAATAAATCTAGCGATAAACTTAATGAATTTCTTGATAACTTTAATTCAACTGAGAAAAAGTTTTTTAATAAAATTTCTTTTAAAAATTTTGTAAACAACTTCTTTAGTAGCTATGTTGGATAGATCATTTTTTTCGGATCAACAATTTTGTTGTACTCTTTTTCATCAATTAAACCAGATTTTAAAGCTTCAGATTTTAAAGTAGTTCCATTTTTAAGTGCAGATTTAGCAATTTTAGCGGCTTTATCATATCCAATTTTTGGTGCGAGTGCAGTAACTAGCATAAGAGAATTTTCAAGATAGTTTTTTATTTTAACCTTATCAGCTTTTATGCCTTTAATGCAGTACAAAGCAAAATTTTTTGAACTATCAGACAACAAATCAATCGATTGTAGAATGTTGTGGGCAATCAATGGTTTAAATACATTCAATTCAAAGTGACCATGTGATCCGGCCATAGTAATACCATTGTGATTTCCGATTACTTTAACACAAACCATAGTTACTGCTTCTGACTGAGTAGGGTTTACCTTACCTGGCATTATTGACGAACCTGGTTCATTTGCTGGTAAGATTAATTCACCATATCCTGCCCTTGGTCCAGAGCCTAAAAATCTAATGTCATTAGCGATTTTCATCAAACATACCGCTGTAGTGTTGAGTGTTCCTGAAAAATTTACTATTTCATCATGAGCAGCTAGTGCCGCAAACTTATTTTTTGTTGGTTTAAAAGGAATTTTTGTAATTTTTTTTATTTGATTGATTATCTTCTTATCAAAACCTTTTTTACTGTTAATACCTGTTCCAACAGCAGTTCCACCTTGCGCCAAAAAGTAAATTTCATTTAACGCATTTTTTATTCTTGATATGCAGTCTTGTAGTTGTGACTGATAGCCAGAAAATTCTTGTCCCAATGATAAAGGAGTTGCGTCTTGTAAGTGAGTTCTTCCTACTTTAATTATTTTCCTAAATTTAGAGGCTTTCTTTTTTAAATCTTTATTCAATAGTTCTAATGCTGGTAATAATTTTTTTCTAGTTTCAACAGCTATAGCGATATGCATTGCTGTTGGAAATACATCATTAGTTGACTGGGATTTATTAACATGATCATTAGGGTGAACAGGTTTTTTTGAACCTTTTTTTCCCCCTAAAATTTCAATAGCTCTATTTGCGATGACTTCATTTACATTCATGTTCGTTTGAGTACCAGAACCTGTTTGCCAAACTTTTAGAGGAAAATGATCATCTAATTTTCCTGCAATTACCTCATTTGATGCCTTTATAATTGCTTTTGAAATATTTGGTAAAATTTGCTTTTCTTTTGCATGAACTATTGCAGCAGCTTTTTTTATAATAGCTATTGATTTTATTAGTGTGGGTCTCACTAAAAATTCACCAATATCAAAATATTTTTTTGATCTTTGAGTTGATGCGCCCCAATATTTATCATTAGGAACATTAATAGATCCTATACTGTCAAATTCTTTTCTTAATTTCATTGATTAATTAGTAATTAATAAATTATTATGAATATACATTATTTTTAAAAAACTTACAGGAGCATTATGTCAAATTTTAGTAAGGTTGGAGTATTCATGAAAACTTTTGGACAAGAAGTTAAAAATAAGCCCTCATTTAGCACAGATAAAATCAACAAATTAAGACTAGATCTAATAAAAGAAGAATTAAACGAACTCACAGAGGCAATGAATAATAAAGATTTATTAGAGGTTGCTGATGCTTTAACGGATATACTTTATGTCACTTATGGTGCAGGTCATGCATTTGGTATTGACTTAGATAAGTGTTTTGAAGAGGTTCAAAACTCAAATATGAGCAAATTAGATGATAATGGAAAACCAATTTACAATGAGCATGGCAAAGTAATGAAAGGGCCAAATTATTTTAAGCCAGATCTGAAAAAATTTATCAATTAAAATTCAAGTTTAAAATCTATTGCTGGAGCACTGTGCGTTATACTTCCAACTGAAACCCTGTTGACCCCAGTTTTTGCAACAGATTTAATTGTTTTAAGACTAATGTTTCCTGAAGCCTCAGTTTCATAATTTTTTTTTGCAAGTTTCACCCCAAGTTTTAAGTTTTTATAATTCATATTGTCAAATAAAACCCTATCAAATTTCAAACCATTAATTTGTTTAAGTTGACTCAGATTATCCACTTCAACAGTAATTTTCCTTCCTTTTTTATTTTTAATAGCCGAAGAAACCAATTTTTTTATATTTGAACTTGCAACATGATTATCTTTAATAAGAAACTCATCACTAAGATTAAATCTATGATTGACTCCACCACCTAACTTGACAGCATATTTTTGAACGACTCTTAAATTTGGAATAGTTTTTCTTGTGCAACATATTTTACATTTCTTTCCAGCCAGCTTTACAAACTTATTTGTTTTTGTCGCAATACCTGAAATGTGAGATAAAAAATTTAAAGCTACTCTTTCTGCAATCAATATGTTTTGAACATTACCTTGAATTATTGCAACGAGTGATTTTTTTTTTACAAAAGATCCATCTTTTTTCTTTACAATAAATTTTATTTTTTTATCGATAAGAGAAAATGTACTTTTTGCGAATAATAATCCACCAATTATTGCATCTTCATTAGCTATTAATTTTGCTCTGATGGTTTTGTTATTTTTTACAAGACTTGAGGTAATATCTCCCGAGGGATACAGATCTTCATTTAGTGCAAGCTTGACAGTATTTTTAATAAAATTTTCACTTAGTTTTATTTGAGACACAAAAAGTTATCTACCGATAGCAACCATTTTTTCTACAGACAATCTAGCCTTATCAATTGTTTCTTGATCCATAATAATTTCACCAGTTTCATTTTCTAAACAGTCAAGTATCTTTGGTAGAGTTATTTTTTTCATATGGGGACACATATTGCATGGTCTTATAAACTCTACATTTGGATTCTCGATTTGAATATTATCACTCATAGAACACTCAGTAACCATCATTACTTTCTTAGGTTGGTTATCTTTCACATAATTAATCATTCCAGATGTAGATCCTGCAAAGTCACTTGCTTTAATCACTTCAGGAGGACATTCTGGATGTGCAATAATTTTTATCCCTGGGTTATTTTTCCGAATATTAATAATTTCCTTTTCATTAAATTGGTCATGCACAATACAAATTCCTTTCCAAGAAATTATTTCAACATCTGTTTGTGAGGCGACATATTTTGCCAAATAATCATCAGGAAGAAAAATTACTTTTTTAACTCCTAATGATTTCACAATTTTCACTGCATTGGCTGATGTACAACACACATCTGTTTCAGCTTTAACATCCGCAGATGTGTTTACATAAGAAACTACTGGCACACCTGGATATTTTTCTTTGAGTAATCTTACATCTTTACCAGTAATTGAGGAAGATAATGAGCATCCTGCTTTCATGTCTGGTAATAAAACTTTTTTATTTGGACTCATTAGCTTTGCAGTTTCAGCCATAAAGTGAACACCTGCCATTATAATTATATCTGCAGAGGTTTTTGATGCTTCTACAGCTAATGCAAGAGAGTCAGCTGAAAAATCTGCTATCCCGTGATAAATTTCTGGAGTTTGGTAATTATGAGCAAGAATAACTGCATTTTTTTCTTTTTTAAGTTTATTAATTTTATGAATATAAGGCGCGTGCACTGACCATTCAATTTCAGGCATTACCTTTGATATTTTTTTGTAAATAGGGTCAGTTGCTAGCTTTACTTCTTGGTTAAATTCCATAATAAAAATTTATCAATTTGAAACCTACTTGTCATTGATTTAATGTGGGTCATATTTGCGGCCATGCTGAAATTGGTAGACAGGCACGGTTGAGGGCCGTGTGGACCTAGTCCATGAGAGTTCGAGTCTCTCTGGCCGCACCAAATGTAACTTTTTCAACATCAAACATCTATTTTCCTAGATGCATAAATTATTTTTTTGGTTTAAAAATATCTCGTGAAATTGTCAAAATTCATAAGTTTATTATTTATCTTTTTCCTTACGAGCTTTAAAGCTTTTGGAGCTGTAAGTGGATTTGTTGACAGTAAACAGGTCAACCAAAATATTCCAATGGCAATAGCCTTCAATCCAAGTGGAACTAAAATGTTTGTTGTTGGAATGAGTCAAAATAAAATTTTTGAGTTTGATTTGACCACTGGTTTCGATGTTTCAACAGCTACAAAAAATTCGAATGAGTGTTCATTTATAGGTTTAGGAGACGATGTTGTGGATATAAATTTTAATTCAGATGGAACTAAATTATTTCTTGTAGACCAACACCAAGGTGGTAATGATGAAACGATAGAAGAGTTTGAATTGAGTACTGCATATAATGTTTCATCTTGCACGCATGTGGAAGAACATTTTAAGGGTGATTTTGTCGGATTAGTTGGTATCGAATTTAATACTGATGGAACAAAACTTTTTATTTATAATACGGCAGGTACTGACTCGATTAAACAATATTCACTAAATAGTCCTTATAATCTTTCAAATCTGACGCTTCAAAAACAATCAACAGGAACAAGTGACAAAACCTTTAGCACTATTGAGTCTCAACCAATGGGATTTACTTTTAGCTCTGATGGCTCTAAAATGTTTATTACTGGAACTGCGAAAGATAAAGTTCAAGAATTTAATTTAAGTATTCCTTTTGATTTATCGAGTGTCTCAAAGACGAGTGCTTACGATATTTCGGGTCAAATAGTTGCTGTTGGTGGAATATCATTTAGCAATGATGGTCTTAAAATGTTTGTTTTAGATTCAAATCTTAATGCTGCTAATAAAGATGTTAATGAATACGACCTTACTTGTGGATTTGGAGTCATTAAATGTATTGATCCAACAGCAAATAAAGATGATGTTGCATCGGCAGAATCCCAATCAGAGGCAGCAAAAAAATTAATTCAACATACAACCTATCCAGTATTAAATCGTATGGAATGGTTAAGACGAAATAGTAATAGGATAAATCTGACAAATCAAAATATTAAGTTCCAATTTAATAATGAAATTTTAAATTCTCTCACAGAGGAATTAATTCCTATTTATTTTTCTAATAATAATTCCTCCGATTTAAATCAAAATTCTAGCTGGTCTTTTTGGAGCGAAGGTACAATTAGTATTGGTAAAATTGGAGATACTTCTAATTCTTCCTCAAAAGATATTAATACTTCAGCAATCACTTTTGGAGCCGACAAAAGAAGTGAAGATAATATTATGAGAGGTATAGCATTAAGATTTGGTAGTGACGATGTTGATGTGGGAGATCTTGGAAGTGCGCTTGATATGAGTTCATTTAGTTTGACTTTTTATGAAAGTAAACCAAAAGGAGGAGAGAGATTTACAGATCACTTATTAGGTTTGAGTTTTATAAATTCTGACTTATTAAATAATAGCGGTTCAACATCAACTGACGGTGAAAGATATGGTGAGCAGTTATACGGATCCTTAAGTTTAAGAGATACTTTTTCAAAAAATAAATTGAATTTTACACCAAAAATAAAAATAAATTATGGGATAACACATTTTGGAGAATATACAGAAACAGGAGCAGCTGGATTGAATTTAAAATTTGAAGATCAATATATTGGAAATTTTACTTCCTCAATAGGTGCAAGTTTGGACAATACTTATGAATTAAAAGTTGGAAGTCTGATACCATATTTTGATTTTGAATATTATGCTGATATGAGTCCGTCATCTCAGCAAAAATTTTCATACGAGTCAGATGGTAGTGCTTATACTTTTAAAAATATAAATAATGCTACACATAATATAATTGGCGGGATTGGATTTGACTTAATTTCTAACAATGGTTTAACTTTAATGACAAAATATACTAGGGATCAGGCTAAAGACAGTAAAAATGATAATTTTGTAATAGCCCTTGATTATAAAAATTCACAAAAATCATTTTACTCAATGTCATTTCAAGACTCTTTAGCAAAACTATCTCACAACAAAGAATTAGATAATTTTCAAATTAATTTGGATAGTCATTATGAACTCTTCAATAAAGATCCTGAATATGGATTATTTATCAAACTATTAAGTGTAAATTAATTATTAAGACTTAACCATTCAGGCACCAAAATTTTAAAGGTTCCATTTTTACTTTTAAATACTTGATTTTTGTCAAAATTTTTATCTAAAAACTTTATTAGGGCAAAAGGGTAATTTTCATTAATTAATATTTTACCAATCTCTACATTATTATTAATAACTTTTTCATCTTCTGATAAATTTCCCTCAATTATTTCAATAGGCAATAATCTTTTTGATAGTTTGTTCTTTAAATTGATTCGTGCTGTATTTTCCTGACCTACAAAACATCCTTTTTTAAAATCAATTCCATTAAGTTCAGCATAATTACATTCAATACCAAATAATTTATTTTGTAGCTTATTCAAATATTTCGGAACAACTCCTAATTTGTGACTTTGAGCGTAGTATTTTTCGATGTTATCATCTTTTAAATCAAGTTTTTTTAATGATAAGTAAAGTTTTTCCAAGTTGATTATTAAGCGTGCACCTAAATTTTTATTTCGAGGATCTAGAATGATAGGATCTTCCCTATATTTAAAAGTAAAACCCAATATGTCTTTTGATCCTTCAATCGACAAATATTTTTTGTAACTAAAACTTGCTACAACGAATTCATTACTCAAATCTAATATCTCAACTTTCGATCTAAGTTTATACATGTTCAGTTGTTTAAATATTGCTTCTGACTGAGATTTTTCACAATCTATAAAAAAACCTAATTTATGCTTTACAATTATAAATTCATAAAGAAATTTACCCTGGGGTGTTAATAAGGAGGCAAAACAACTGGAACTATCATTAACTTTATTGATGTCATTACTTACTAAATTTTGAAGAAAATTTTTGGCATCTGAGCCATTAACGTAGAGTATGGATCTGTCTTTTAATATATAAACGCTGTTATTCATGTTTGAATGATAGTAGTTTTTAATATAATAACTTTTTTTATAAATGTTAGATCTAATAATCAAAAATGGGCAATGTTATATCAATGGACAATTAGAAAATAAGGATATTGCGGTAAAAGATGGTAAAATTTTAAAGATTGGTGATATTTCTGAAGACGCAAAAGAAACATATGATGCAAAAAACCAAACTGTTTTACCTGGTTGTATAGATACCCAAACTCATTTTAGAGAACCAGGTTCGACAGATACTGAAGATCTAAATTCTGGAAGCAGGGCTGCAGTTGCAGGAGGTATAACAGCTGTATTTGAAATGCCTAATACTAATCCTCCAACATCGAATATAAAAGAATTTCAAAGAAAGCTAGATCTTGCAAAAAATAGAATGTACTGCAATTACGCTTTTTATTTTGGGGCAACTGCTGACAACGTCAGCCAATTAGCAGAATTAAAAAACTTGGAAGGTTGTTGTGGTATTAAGTTATTTGCTGGTTCTTCAACTGGAAATCTCTTAGTAGCTGATGAAAAAGATATTGATAAAGTTTTTCAAAATAGTTCAAAAGTTGTAGCAGTTCATTCAGAAGATGAGGCGATTTTAGAAATAAATAAAAGATTAATTAAAAAAGGAGATGTTCATTCTCATCCAGTTTGGAGGAGTGAGGAATGTGCTATGTCATCGACAAGAAGAATTGTAAGAATTGCAAAGCAATATAATAAAAAAGCCCATGTACTTCATATATCAACAAAGCAAGAAATAGATTTTTTATCTCAGCATAAAGGAAACATTACTTTTGAAATTACTCCCCAACATTTAACGATTTATGCTCCAGACTGTTATGACAAGCTTGGTACATATGCTCAAATGAATCCCCCTATAAGAGATAAATCTCATTATGATAAATTTTGGTACGCAGTTAAAAATAATTTAAACGATACAATTGGATCAGATCACGCCCCACATCTAAAAGTTAATAAAGAAAAAGAATATCCCAATTCACCTTCAGGAATGCCGGGTGTTCAAACTTTGATGCCTGTGATGCTGAATCATGTAAATGATGGAAAGTTATCATTAACCCAATTAATTAATCTTGTTTGTGAAAATCCAGTTAAAATTTTTGGAATAAAAAATAAAGGATTTATTAAAAAAGGTTATGATGCTGATTTTACTGTGGTGGATATGAACAGAACAATTCAAATTAAAAACGAAAATATTGAGAGTAAATGTGGGTGGTCACCTTTCAACGGATTTGAGTTTAAGGGTACTCCAATGGCAACTATTATAGCCGGAAAAATAAAAATGAAAGATGGTAAAATTTTAGGTGAACCCGAGGGAAATCCTTTAGTGTTTAGCTAATCTTTCCTGTAAAACTATTTACTAATATTACACCAATCACAATTAAGAATAACCCTATGATTGCTTGCCAAGTTAAAGTTTGTTTAAAAAATATGTAGCCTAGTATTGCAATAGTAAATATGCCAAGGCCGCTCCATGTGGCATAAACAATTGCTATTGGTAATTTATTTACAACAAAAGTAAGAAGATAAAATGCGGTTAAATAAAATACAGCTAGAGCAAAAGTTGGTAAAAACTTTGTAAAATTTTGTGATACTGGCAATAGCATTGTTCCAGCAACTTCACAAAAAATTGCTCCAATCAGGAATAGATATGTTTTTAACACTTTAAAGAATATTGTTACTTTTTAGATCAGCTTTTATCTCATCTAAAATTGCCGGATCATCAATAGTTGGCGGCATTTTATACTCTTCTTTATCAGCAATTTTTCTAATTGTTCCTCTTAAAATTTTACCCGATCTAGTTTTAGGAAGTCTTTTGATAACAATAGCAATTTTAAATGCAGCAACTGGACCAATTTTTTCTCTAACCATTTGTATACACTCATTTGAGATATCTCCGTGACTTTTATCAACACCTGCTTTTAAAACAACTAAGCCAATAGGTAATTGTCCTTTTAGCTTGTCTGCAATTCCAAGAACAGCACATTCAGCTACTGACTGATGTTCAGATAAAACTTCTTCTATTGCACCAGTTGACAATCTATGACCCGCAACATTGATAATGTCATCTGTTCTAGACATGATCCAGATATAACCATCTTCATCTATATGACCCGCATCATAAGTTTGATAATAACCATCATAATTTGACATATAATTTTCTTTATATCTTTGATCAGCATTCCAAAGAGTTGGAAAAGTTCCCGGGGGCAATGGAAGTTTTACAACTATATCACCCATTTCATTTGGTTTAGCTAAAGTCTGATCTGATTTAATAATTTTTACATCGTAGCCAGGCACTGCTTTACAAGCTGAACCATACTTAGTTTTCATCATTTCAATGCCAGTACAATTTGAACTAATAGCCCAACTCGTTTCTGTTTGCCACCAATGATCTATTACTGGAACTTTTAATAAATTTTCAGCCCATTTAATTGTATCAGGATCAGCACGTTCTCCTGCAAGAAAAAGACTTTCAAATTTACTTAAGTCATACTTAGAGAAAAATTTACCGTCGGGATCTTCTTTTTTAATTGCTCTAAAAGCTGTTGGTGCTGTGAACAGTGATTTAACTTTATAGTCTGAAATAATTTTCCAAAAAGCACCTGCATCGGGTGTACCAACTGGTTTACCTTCAAACAGTACGGTTGTGCATCCTTTAAACAATGGAGCATAGACAATATATGAGTGACCCACTATCCAGCCAATATCACTAGCTGACCACCAAATATCATCCTCATCTATGTTATAAATATTTTTCATAGTCCATTTTAAAGCAACGATGTGACCCCCGATATCTCTAACGATACCCTTCGGAGTTCCAGTAGTTCCTGATGTGTAAAGAATATAAGCAAATTCGTTTGAATTCATTTCCACACAATCTGTGTCATTGGCATTGGCGTGAGCTTCATCCCAGCTGATCTCCATAGGAGCATTTAATTTGACTTCATGACCTTTTCTTTGAAACAAAATCATTTTACTAATTTTGTGATTAGCAAGTTTTATTGCCTCGTCTACTAAAGGTTTGTATTCAACAGTCCTTCCAGGCTCAAAACCACATGAGGCAGTTACTAAAAGTTTAGCTTTACTATCGTCAATTCTACTTGCAAGTTCGTTTGAGGCAAATCCACCAAAAACAACTGAGTGTATTGCTCCAATTCTCGCACAAGCAAGCATTGCTATAACAGCCTCAGGTATCATGGGCATATAAATTATTACTCGATCACCTTTATTGATCCCTTGATTTTTAAGTGCTCCTGCAAATTTTGATACCTTTGATCTTAATTCCTCATAACTGAACTTGCTTTTATTTCCAGTAATAGGACTGTCGTAAATTAATGCAGTTTTGCCTCCTTTTCCTTGATCAATGTGAAAATCCAATGCATTATAACATGTGTTAGTGACACCATCTTCATACCATTTATAGAAAGGAGGATTTGATTTGTTTAAAATTTTGCTAGGTTTCTTAAACCAGAAGATGTTTTCTGATGCTTCTCTCCAAAAATTTTCAGGATTATTTATTGATTCTTGATATATTTCATTGAATTTCTTAGACATCTTATTTTTGATTCGATAGTGCCTTTTTTTTAGATTTTTAAATTATAAATTGTATTTAATTTCAAAAAGTGAGTAAAATCAATGCAAATAAATGACACTTTAGTCTTCAATAATCTATTTTTATTTGCTATTTAACGCAAATCTTTGCTTAGGGAAGCCTAAGCTTAGTTTATATAAACTAATAAGTAAAAACTAACTAAAGAGGGAGTTTTTTATGAAAAAACTTAAACTGTTTGCTCTAGCAGCTGTTGCCTTAACAGGTTTAACAGGAATTGCTAATGCAGCAGACGCAACGATGTTAGCTCAGGATGACTTTGTTGGAATATCTTTTTGGATTATTTCAATGGGTATGTTAGCGGCTACAGCTTTCTTCTTCATGGAGAGAGGTACTGTTAACCCTGCGTGGAAAACATCAGTAACTGTTGCTGGTCTAGTAACTGGTATTGCTTTCATTCACTATATGTATATGAGAGAAGTATGGGTTGCTACAGGTGACTCACCAACAGTATATAGATATATTGACTGGTTAATTACTGTACCATTACAGATGGTAGAATTTTATTTAATTCTAGTAGCTGTAAGAAAAGCAAACTCTGGAATGTTCTGGAGATTGTTAATCGGTTCATTAGTAATGTTAATCGGTGGATACTTAGGAGAAGCTGGATACATCAACGCTACACTTGGTTTCATTATTGGTATGGCAGGTTGGGTATACATTCTTTATGAAGTATTCTCAGGTGAAGCAGGTAAAGCTGCTGCTAAGAGCGGAAACAAAGCTCTTGTAACTGCGTTCGGTGCAATGAGAATGATTGTAACTGTAGGTTGGGCAATTTATCCATTAGGTTATGTATTTGGTTACCTAACTGGTGGAGTAGATGCTGACACATTAAACGTAGTTTACAACTTAGCTGACTTCATTAACAAAATTGCATTTGGTCTAGTAATCTGGGCTGCTGCAATGAGTTCTGGAGCTGGCGCAAGAGCAAGATAATTACGCTTTAAAATAATAATTTATAGGGCGAGTATGTTTTACATACTTGCCCTATTTTTTTTTACACCTATATTGCTGACAATGGCTAAAATTACTTATATTACGCATGATAATACCAAATATACTATCGAAGTTAAGAACGGTCTCACCGTTATGGAGGGTGCAGTTCAAAACAACATACCTGGAATAGATGCAGATTGTGGGGGCGGAATGGCATGTGCAACCTGCCATGTTTATGTCAAAGAAGACTGGTTTAATAAAATACCAAAAGAACAAGATGGAGAAGATGATATGTTAGATATGGCTTTTGAACCTAAAAAAAATAGTAGACTAAGTTGTCAAATCATTGTTTCAGATGAAATAGATGGGCTCGAAGTAAAAATACCACCTAAACAATCTTAAATGAATAAAACTGATGCATTAATTATTGGAGCAGGTCCAACAGGATTATTTACAGCACACCAATTAAAATTAATTGGGCTCGATTGTGAAATAGTTGATAATTTAGATAAAATAGGTGGACAATGTATAGAACTTTATCCTGATAAACCAATCTATGATATTCCTGCTGTACCTGAGTGCACAGGTGAGGAATTAACAAATAATTTAATTAGTCAATTAAAGCCTTTTGATATTAAATTTCATTTAAGTGAAAGAGTTGAAGAGGTTAAGAAAGAGAATACTAATTGGTTAGTAAAAACTAGCAATGGTAATACTTTTTTAACACCAAATGTTATAATTGCTGGAGGGGTAGGCTCATTTGAACCTCGAAAATTTGTACCAAAGGGATGTGAACAATTTGAAAATAAATCATTGTTTTATTCAGTAAAAGATAAAAGTATATTTAATGGTAAAACAGTATCAATTTTTGGAGGTGGAGATAGTGCATTAGATTGGGCTATTGAGTTATCAAAAAATTGTAAAATTAATTTAATACATAGACGAGATGAGTTTAGAGCAGCACAAGCAACAGTCGATAAAATGCAGGAACTTGTAAAATCAGGAAAAATAAACTTATTTACTAAATATCAAATGGCAAATGCTCATGGAGATCAAACATTAGAGAGTATAGATATAAAGCATGATAATAATGAAATTAAAAACCTTAAGTCTGATTATGTGCTTGGTTTTTTTGGTCTTATTATGCAATTAGGACCAATTGCTGATTGGGGTCTTAATTTGAATAAAAAAACAATTGAGGTTGATACAGAAAAATTTGAGACAAATCAAAAAGGTATTTATGCTGTTGGAGATATTTGTAATTATCCTGGTAAATTAAAACTTATTCTCTCTGGTTTCCATGAGGGCGCTTTAGCTGCTAGGGCATGTTTTAAACTCGCAAGACCTAGTGAAAAATATCGATTTGAATTTACAACTACCTCATCAAACTTGTTAAAAAGACTTGGTAAAAAAGAGTGATTGAGCTTTTTTCAGCTAATACTCCTAATGGTAAAAAAATTAGTATTATGCTCGAGGAGATCAAGCTCGACTACAAAGTAACCAAAATTGATTTAGATAATGGTGAACAATTCAAACAAGATTTCAAAAAGATTAGTCCATTAAGTAAAATTCCTGTAATTATCGATCATAAAAATAAAAAAACAGTTTTTGAGTCTGGAGCAATTTTAATTTACTTAGCTGAAGTAAGTGGAAAATTTTATAATTTGGAAGAAAGATTAGAAATTAATCAATGGCTTATGGCCCAAATGGGCTATGTTGGTCCAATGTTAGGTCAACATCATCAGTTTCATCATTATAATCCAGGGAAAAGTAAGTTTGGTGAAGATAGATATTTTAAAATTTCTGAGAGAATATATCGAGAGTTAGATGAAAGATTATCAAAATCAAAATATTTATCAGGAGAAAATTATACAATTGCAGATATTGGAACATTTCCGTGGATTGCTAGACATGAGTGGCATGACATTGGTCTAAAAAAATTTAAAAATTTAACTAGATGGTACGAGAATATCTCTGAAAGAGATGGTGTTAAAAAAGGTTTTGCTTTTATGGATAAAAATGAATTACCACCCAAGCCATAATTAATTTATCGAGTTAAGAAATCTAAATAATGAAGCAAAAATGCCATGACCTGATGCTTCAATCGCAAGTATCACTAAAATAATTAAAATTAATTTTGGGTTCATCTACTAAAGACAAAAAATATTAAAATTATCCAGAACAGAGCGTAATAATAGTAAATATATTTTTTAGTAAAATTATAAGTAACTGGATTATGCACTTTTTTTGTTTTTTTCTTTCTCTTAGTCATCTGCGTGAACCTTTTCGTCCTTCTCATGTTTTTCTTGTGCGGCAATTGTATATTTTGCAACTGGTCTTGCCATTAGTCTTTTTAGTCCAATCGGCTCTGCAGTATCAAGGCAATACCCGTAAGTATCTTCCCTTATTCTTGCCAAAGCTTTATCAATTTCTGAGATAAGTTTTATTTGTCTATTGATTGCTTTCATTTCTACATTTTTATCGGTATATGAACTTGCCTGATCAACAATATCTGCAGAAATACTATTATCATCCATAGAGCCATTATAGAGAGCTTCGTTATTTGATTTTACAAGTTCTTTTTTCCATTCTTGCAATTTAATTCTGAAAAAAACTTTGTGTTTTTCACACATGTATTTTTCTGTATCTTTAGGAATGTAGGTTTTTGATATTTTTATAGGTCCTTTTTTGACTTCTTTTGTTTTACTAACCACTTTTGTTTTTGGTTTAGAAACATTCTTTGCTTTAGTTTTAGTAACCTTTTTTTTTGCTTTAGCTATCTTTGGCATGTCTAAATTTGAATGCGAGGGAGTATATTCAGCAAAATATGGGTGTCAAGCAACCTTAATTATTGTAAATATTTACTTATGAATGTTTTAAACAAGAATATTAATAACATATTTTTTATTTTTGCTATTACACATTTAATCATTTGGACAATGATTCCCTCATTGACAAATTCAAATTTGCCTCTTGATACAATAGAGGCGCTAGCTTGGGGAAGCAATTTAGATTGGGGTTTCAACAAACACCCACCAATGAGCGCTTTTTTTTCTGAGGTGTTTTTTAATATATTTGGTTCTCAAGATTGGGCTTACTATCTTTTAAGTCAAATTTTTGTTGTTATATCATTCTATTTTATATTCAAATTTGCTCTTGAAATTTTAGGAAATATTAAATTAAGTTTAATTTCAGTTTTATTGTTAGAGGCTATTTATTTCTTTAATTTCACCACTCCAGAGTTTAATGTAAATGTTTGTCAGTTACCATTTTGGTCATTGGTTATTTATTATTCTTGGAAGATATATGATGCAAAAGAAATACATTTTTATGATTGTTTTCTAATCGGATTATTTGCTGCAATTGGTTTTCTTTCTAAATATTTGTTCGTTTATTTATTATTGTCAATTAGTTTATTATTTATTTATGTTATTTATAAAAAATTTAAAAACTTTGATTTTAAATATTTGATAATAATTGAAATTTTTTTAGTTCTCTTAGTTCCACATATAATTTGGTTGCTTGATAACGATTTTATAACTGTTTTATATGGCTTGAAAAGATCAGGCCTTGAGGAAACAGGAATTCTTAATCATGTAAAATATCCAATAACTTTTTTATTTAAACAACTTGGAATATTAATACCATTTTTCCTCTTAATGTTTTTATTAATAAAAAAAATTGAAATTAAATTCAATTTTAATGATAGGAAGTTTCTTTTTTTATTATCTATTAGTATTTTACCTATCTTTTTAATATTTATTACTTCAGTTATTACAGGATCTAAAATTAGAACAATGTGGATGACACCTTTTTATTTGCCTCTTGGAATATTTTCTGTCTATTTATTTAGGTCTCAAATCAATCTTAAAAAAATAAATTCTTTTTTAGTTGGGTTTTTATTTTTGTTTTTTTTATCTCCAAGCCTATACGCATATATTTCTATAACAAAAACTGACAAAAGAACTGATTATCCAGGCAAAGAGATCGCAGCAAAGGTTCAATTTACTTGGGAACAAGATTTTGAAAAAGAAATTGAGTTTGTTACAGGAGATGAGTGGAAGGCAGGCAATTTATCTTATCACTTAAAATCACGACCAAAGTGGGAAGGGTTTACTAAAAAGGAAATTTTAAATAAATCAAGTCAATTTATTTGTTTAGATGATATTTGTTTAGGGAGATATTAAAAAACTATGAAAGTAAAAATTATAATCCCTATTTATAACGATTGGCAGTCAGTGTTTAAACTTTTTGAGGAAATTGATAATTTAAAAATAGATAAAAATTTTGAGATATCTATTATTGTTGTTAACGATGCCTCAAACCATGATCGATCAAATGAGGAAATCAATTTTGATAATATTCAATCTATAAAGATTTTAAACATGAAAAAAAACCAAGGACATGCAAGATGTATAGCTACTGGACTAAAATATATTTTGGATAAAGATGAATTTGACTATGCAATACCAATGGATGGAGACGGTGAAGACAGACCAGAGGAAATAAAAAATTTTTTAGATCAAATCAAAGATACAGATAGTGTTACGGTTGTGGGAGAGAGAGTAAAAAGATCAGAGAACTTATTATTTAAAATTTGTTATCAGTTACATAAGTTGGTAACTTTAACCTTCACTGGTAAATCAATAAAATTTGGAAACTTTACTTGTTTACCAAAAAAGACAGTCGAAAATATGATTAATGAAAAAGCCACTTGGAATAGTTTTTCTGGCTCTTTATCTAAAGTAGAAAAAAATTTCATAAAAGTGCCATCGATCAGAGGAACTAGATATTTTGGACCATCTAAAATGAGTTTTTTAAATTTGATAAAACATTCATTGTCTATCATCAGTGTTTTTAAAAAAACTTTTTTAATACGTTCTGCTGTATTTATAGTTTTATATATATTATTAATTAAAAGTAATGCCTCTGTGATAACGGCGTTACCTTTGATATTCCTACTAATAGCAGTTTATTCCGTATCAAATTTAGCATTGAGAGAAAATATGGATGAATTCAAAAATTCTCTAAGTCAAATAGAGAGCATAGATAATATTAAATGAAAAAAAGAGATCTTTATTACGAGCGAATACCAACTAAATTTTTCAGAGAAAATGTCAAATATCTGGGTAATATTTTAGGTAGAGTTATCAAAGAACAAGAAGGACAAAAGTTTTTTGAATTAGTTGAAAAAGTTAGAAAATTATCAAAAGCTAACAAAATAAATTCTAAAGATAATCGAACTAATCAAACAGTAATTAAAGCAATTAAAAAACTGAGCCCAAAAAATTCATTTAAATTAACTAGAGCATTCACACATTTTATGAATTTTATAAATTTAGCTGATTTAATTGATGCTTCTAGAAAGCTAAATGAATATGAAAATAGTAATAAGAAAACTTCAAATAACAACATATTTATAGAAGAAATATTTGAGGATCTCTTTAGAAATAAAAAAATTTCAGAAACAAAAATATACAATACCGCCAAAAACTTGAAAATTGGAATTGTATTGACTGCACACCCGACCGAAGTAAAGAGAAGAACTCTTATTCAAAAATATCATAATATAATTGAAATTCTTGAACAAAGAGATTTGCTTAAAAATTTTCCATCAAAATTAGTAGTTTTGGAGAAAAAACTTTTTGATGAGTTAACTATTATTTGGAATACGGATGATTTAAAAAGAATTAAACCATCTCCATTCGATGAAGCAAGATGGGGACTTGCAATAATTGAGGATAGTTTGTGGGATACAATTCCAAAAGTTTATAGAAGATTAAATTCAATTTTTGTACAGAACATGAATAAAGGTTTGCCGAAAAATTTTAATCCTATTGAATTTGGATCTTGGATGGGGGGAGACCGCGATGGTAATCCGAATGTTACAGCTGATGTCACTAGAAAAGTAATTTTACTATCAAGGTGGGAGGCTGCAAAGTTGTACGAGAAAGCACTTACCAAAATAATAAGATCTTATTCTATGGAAAAATGTTCGAAAAAAATTCTTAAAAGTGTAGGTAAATCTTTTGAACCCTATAGAGTTTTTTTAAGGCCTCTAAGAGATAAAATGAGGATCACACATAGATCGATAGAACAACACCTTGTTAATAAAAAACCTTTAGATCACAATAATTTATTGAGTTCTCGAGAGGAGATATTAAAGCCTTTAAGAGTTGTAAGAGAATCTTTAGAACAAAATCAAAATGAAAATCTTGCCAGCGGTGAATTATTAGACTTAATGCGAAGGGCAAAGTGTTTTGGCATTAATCTTGCAAGATTAGATATAAGACAAGAGTCCTCAAGACACAGTCAGGTAATTAGTGAATATGTTAAAAAGAAATATAAAAAAAATTATTTAAAATTTAGTGAAAACGAAAAAATTGAATTTTTAAAGAAACAAATACTCTCTAAAAAAAATCAATTAAACAAATTTCAATTTTCAAATAGAGAAAATAAAGAAGTTTGGTCAACCTTTAAAATTTTAGCCAGTGAACCTAGTGAATGTCTCGGAGCTTATGTAATATCAATGACTAATTCAGCTTCAGATTTGTTATCTGTAATATTTTTACAAAAAGAGGCCAATATTAAAAACAAGTTAAGAGTAGTCCCATTATTTGAGACTTTAGATGATTTAATTAATGCCAAAGAAATAATGGAGAAATTATTTTCTCAATCATGGTACAGAAAAGTTATTAAAAATCAGCAGGAGGTCATGATTGGTTATTCAGACTCAAGCAAAGATGCAGGCAAAATTTGTGCAAGTTGGCATCAGTATAAAGCTCAAGAGGAAATAATTAAATTGAGTAAAAAATATAATATTAATGTAACTTTTTTTCATGGAAGAGGTGGATCTCCTGGACGAGGAGGTGGCCCGATACAATCAACATTAAGATCACAACCTCCAAACTCTGTTAGAGGAAAAATAAGAATTACCGATCAAGGTGAAGTAATTCAACAAAAGTATGGTTATGAGCCTTTAGCAAAATATAATTTATGTAGTTACATAGGTGCAGTAACTGAAGCCACCTTAAAACCATCACCCGTTCCAAAAGCTAGTTGGAGATCTTTAATTGAAAAAATGTCAGAGATATCGAAAAATTCTTATAGAAAAAATATTAATCAAAGTTCTGATTTTATAAAATACTTTGAAACTGTTACGCCTCACAAAGCTCTTGGTAAACTTTCAATAGGTTCAAGGCCCTCAAAAAGAAAAAACATTGATACTATAAAAAGTTTACGAGCAATCCCTTGGGTGTTTGCTTGGACACAAATTAGACTTATGCTGCCTGCATGGCTTGGAAGTGCAGAAGCTTTAAGATATTCATACATTAAACAATTCAGAAAAACTTTATTTGATATGGAGAGAAATTGGCCATTTTTTAATTCAATGCTTGATATATTAGACATGGTGATTACTAAAGCAGATCCTGAAATATCAAAAATTTACGAAGAGCATTTAGCAGATGAAAGTTTAAAGAGAGTTGGAAAAAAACTTAGATTTCAATTTGATGTTATTAAAAAGCTAAATAAAAAAATTACGCCTAAAGAAATAATTGCTACAAGAAAACAATTTAGAACATCAATAGGTGTAAGAAATATTTATTCTGAAGTTTTGAATATAGTTCAGCCTATAGCAATAAAAAAAATTAAGACTATTAAAAATAAAAAAGATAAAGAATATTTGAATGATACTTTGTTGACTTCAATAGCAGGAATTGCTGCAGCAATGAAAAATACTGGATGATGTTTAGGATAATTTCTGCAACATTAGTTTATTTGTTATTTTGTACACCGTCTTTTTCGAATTTTAAAGAAATTAAGAAAAAAGCAAAAATAAATAATCCTGAAATTATTTTTCCAGTTTCAAAAAATCCAAATAGATGTATGACGAAAATGTATTCCAATCCCATGACTAATCCAGTTACACCTATTCCAGAAGTTAAAGCTCCTAAAGGTTATGGATTAGATAATAGGTTTAATAGAGCGTTACAAAGATTTGAAAATTTTAAACGTCCATGTGGTGGGGGTAGTGTTGAAGCGTGTGAAAATGTAAAAAAGATTATTTTGGAATGGGCTAAAGCAGATGCAGCAAAAAGAACCGGTCCATCAGATCATGAGGGTAGACATTGGAATGATACTCTAACCGTAAATTTATGGGTGGCTTCACCCATGATGGCTGGTTATTCTTTTGTAAAACAAGTGATAGATATCCCAACTAATGAGGATAAGATAATTAAAGATTGGTTTAAAAAGATAGTAAAGAAAAACAAACATCTTATGTATGACATGACCTACAAAGATGGTACTCAAGCAAGAGGCGTTCCTAAAAGAGCTCATAACCATGCACTGTCATCTGCAATAAGTCATATGCAGTTGGGTGTCCTGCTAAATGATAATAAGCTTTTTAAAAAAGCTTTTAAAAATTATGAAGCCACAATTCGGTATCAAAGAAAAGATGGTAGTTTACCTATTGAAACTAGAAGAGGTGGTAGAGCAATGTTTTACCAAGCAAGAGCAATGAATGCTTTAACAGTCATTGCAATTATTGCGGAAAACCAGGGCTATAATATTTGGGAATATGAATATAAAGGCAAAAACTTTCATAATATTGTTAAGTTTTTCATCGATTTTACTGAAAATAACGAAATAGTCTTTAAATACGCCAAAGAAATGAAAGCACCTGGACCTGCAAAAAATTATAAAATGCAAGATCTTGATGGAAGACAAGGGAGTAATTGGGGCTGGCTTTATGCTTATGCAACTCGGTTTCCAGATCATGAAAATATCAAAAGACTTCAGCAATGGTCGTCAGATAGTAGCAATCTTAACAGTTACCAAGCTAAGATAGTTTTGAATTTTGAAAATATTTCAAAAAGAAAATTTGGTACTTCATCATGGACAGTTGTTGAACCAAATTGCCATTTTATTAAATAGCTTTGATTGTTGGCAAACAATAAAAATCAGCGGTATCTATTTTAGAAGAATATTGTCTTCTCATATTCCATTTTTTATGAACTCCAGCACTTGCAAGACTTAAGGTTGATCTACCATATCTATAATTAGTATTATCAATTGATTGCATCAAAGTTTTTATTTTTTCATCTTTTTCTGATGAGAATAAATTTTTCCTACCATCATCATCTCGTAACCCTGTAAGCATAACTCCTGCTTTTTGATAACGACAGCCGTTCCTAAATATACTCTCAAGTATTGCGATTGCAGTTTTAACAGTCTCAAGACTATTGTTTGTTGCAATTGGAAAGTCGACAGTTTTTGAATTTGAATAATAACCATAATCTCTTTGAAACGGACTAGTTCTAACAAATACAGTAATCGCTTTTGCAACTAATGATTCTGATCTAATTTTTTCAGAAGCGTTCAAACAATAATTAGCAACTGCTTCCTTTAATTCTTGAAAACTTTCTATTCTTTTACCGAATGATCTTGAAACGACACAACTTTTCCTTTTTGTTTGTGTAGTCTCTAAGTCAATACAAGGAACTCCTCTAAGTTCCATTGCAGTTCTTGAGCTTAAAACATTAGAACATTTTTTAATCCAAGTGTTAGACTTATTTTTAAGTTGTTTGGCATTATAGATGCCATTCTTTTGATAAAATTTTGTAAGTTGTCTACCAACACCCCATACATCATTAATTTCAACTTTTTCTAAAATTGGATCTAAATTTTCTATACCAATCAAACTCGTTACTCCTGATTGTTTTTTCTTTGCGATATGATTTGCAACTTTACTCAATGTTTTGGTTTTAGCGATACCGATACTTGTTGGAATACCTGTCCACTGTAAAACTGTTTCTCTAATTTCTCTTCCAACTTTTTCAACCTCTGAGTCTGGAAAATTGGATAAATCTATAAATGCCTCATCAATTGAATAAACTTCGATTTCAGTATTAAATCTTTTAAGAGTTCTCATTACTCTTCTAGATAAATCTCCGTATAACGAATAATTTGACGAAAAAACTTCAACTTTATTTTTAACAATAATATCTTTTGCTTTAAAATAAGGTTCACCCATCTTGATCCCCAACGCTTTTGCTTCATTGGATCTAGAAATGATACAACCATCATTATTAGATAATACGACAACTGGTTTTCTTCTTATTTTTGGATTAAATAATCTTTCACAAGAAACATAGAAAGAATTACAATCAACTAAGCCTATTTTTTTAGTACGTTGAATGGATGACATAAGTCACAACCCCCCAGATAAAAACATCTTCTTCTTCATTAATTAAAATTCTATTAGAAAAATCTTTAGACCCAGATGATAGAAATTTTTTATCTCTTTCTTGAACTAAAGTTTTAACCACAAGCTCATCATGAACATTTGCAATAACAGTTGAAAAGTTTTTTGGTTTTAAACTTTTATCGACAACCAATAAGTCTCCATCATTGATCCCAACATCCACCATGGATTTTCCCTGTACTCTGATAATAAAAGTAGCTGGAACGTTTTTGATTAGATGCATGTTTAGATCGATATCTTCTTCGATATAATCAGTGGCAGGTGATGGGAAACCAGCGCCAGCTTTATGCAGATAATAGGGAATAGTTAGTTTCATGTTCTTGTTTTGTTCTAATTTATAGCCCATTTATACAATGCACGCAAGAGGTTGTATTTTGAGTCTGTAATTGAATCAAAAGTGAATCAAAACGTGAACATCAAAACTATATTTTGTATGCTTGTGGATAACTTCAACCAAGGATAGTTTTAAATTCTGATTTAATTATAAAAAGGAGAAAAAAAAATGAGCTCAATTGAAGTCAAAACTTTTGATAATCCAGACGAAAGTAACACAAGTTTTAAAAATGCCAAAATAGATATTGTGAGAGTAGGAGATCAAAGAGTTATGAGATTAGTTTTACAACCAGGTTGGAAATGGTCACAAGATATCAAACCAACAGTAGGCACAGATAGCTGTAAAGCAAAACATCTAGGTGTAATTGTTTCAGGAGCAGTTTGCGCAAAACATGATGATGGAACTGAATTAACTTATAAAGCTGGCGATGCATATTCAATTGAACCAGGTCATGATGGCTGGGTGGTAGGTGATAAACCTGCGGTAGTTTATGAGTTTCATGGAAAATGGGGAGAATAGTGAAAAAACTTGTATGCCATTGTGGAGCTGTTGAAGCAGAAATAAATTTAGACGGAGATTTAGCTAAAGTAATAAAATGTAATTGTTCTATTTGTAAAAGAAAAGGTGCAATCATGTCGATGGTAAAAAATGAGGATTTTAAAATTACTAAAGGTGAAGGTAAATTAAAACTCTATCAGTTCCATTCAAAAGTTGCTAAACATTATTTTTGTTCTGAGTGTGGAATTTATACTCATCATAATCCAAGAATTAATCCAGCTATGACAGGATTTAATGTTGGATGTATTGATGAAATAAACACTTTTGAAATGAAGGATGTTACGGTAAACGATGGTCAAAATCACCCATTAGATAAAAAATAATTTTCATGCAACAATTTAGCTTATGCTTTGGTAAGGTAAAAAAAGACTGTCTAAAGTTTATCAAATCTCAAGAGACAAAAGCTGACAAATTTAAGAATAAAGAAAGAATGATTAAATTGTTCTTAATTCCATTATGTTTTTGGATAAGTAAAAAAGCCGAAAAGAAAAAACCTTATTTTGTGGGTTTAGCAGGGGGTCAAGGAACAGGTAAAACTACAATTAGTTCTTTAATAAGAATTATCTTAACAAAATACTTTAAATTAAATGTTTTTAGAATTTCAATAGATGACTTTTATAAAACAAGAAAAGAACGTAAAAATTTATCAAAAAGAGTTCATTCTATGCTTTTAACAAGAGGAGTTCCAGGAACTCATGACATTGATATGATTTTAAATTTCTTTAAAAAAGCAAAAAGCAATAAATTTAAAAGACTAAAATTACCAACATTTAATAAAGCCATAGATGACAGATTTAATAAAAAATACTGGTACGATTTAAAGGACAGACCAGATGTAATTATATTTGAGGGATGGTGTGTCGGAGCGAAATCTGAAAAAAATAGCTCATTAAAGAAAACAATCAATTCAATGGAGAAGGCAAAGGATCAAAAACAGATCTGGAGAAAATATGTTAACGACCAATTGAAATCAAAATATAAAAAATTATATTCCCAATTGAATTGTTTAATTTATTTAAAAGCAAAAAATTTCAGTTTGCTCCAAAAATGGAGATTAAAACAAGAGAGAAAACTTTGGGTAAAAAGTAAAGTAAAATCAAACTTAAAGATTATGAGTAGAGGGGATGTAATTAATTTTATGCAGACGTATCAAAGAATTACGCAAAATATGTTCAAGAATATGCCTAAATATGCATCAATTATATTCAATTTAAATAGTAACCATCAGATCAAATCTGCATTATATAGAAACAAATGAAAAAGTTTTTAATTATCATTCTTAGTAATTTATTTATAATTTCTAATTTAAATGCTGAAACATTTACTGCAGCTTTAAAAAAAGCTTATAAAAATAATTCTGAATTAAATGCTGAAAGAGAAAATATCAGTATTTCAGAACAAGAGCTCAAAATTTCAATGAGTTCATATTTTCCAACTATTACTTTAGAGGGATCAAAAAGCCAAAATGATACAGACAAATTAACCAATAGAAATGGGTCGAATGCTTCAATTACTGATGTAGATACAAAGACTAAATCTATTTCAGTTACTCAAACATTATTTGATTTTGGTAGAGGCGCTGATTTGTCAAAAAGTAAAATTGGTATCAACTTAGCGAAAGCGAAACTTTTAAAAAAAGAGCAAGATATTTTATATAAAACTGTAGCAGCATATACTGGATTAATTTCAGCAAAAGAAAAATTAGAGATTAATAGAGCTAACGTTGAGCTTCTAAGTAGACAAGTTGAAACTGATAGAATTAGACTTGAAAGAGGTCAAATTAGTTTATCGGATGTTTCACAATCAGAGTCATCATTAGCTGGTGCAGAAGCAAGTTTCATTCAAGCACAAAGTGACCTTTTAACTAGCAAGTTGAATTATGAAAATATTATTGGACCTTTAGGTAATGCTCAGTCATTAGATAAAAGTTCAATAATGAGTTACCAAATACCAGGCAGTTTAAATTCAGCTATTGAACAATCTAAAAAAAGTAATCCAGATTTAATTATTGCTGAAATGGAATATGAACAATCGAAAAAAGATACATCGATTGCAAGATCAGAATTAGTACCAACTGCAAAATTATCTTTAGAAAAGTCGTATTCAGACGACTTAAGTGCTACTTACGATGAGAGAGATAAAGAAACTTTAAAAGCAACTGTTACTTGGCCATTTTATTCAGGTGGAAAAAATCTGGCATCTTTAAATAAAAATAAGAATATAGAAAATAGATCACGTTTAACTTTAGATAGTGAGATTAAACAAAATCAAACTAATGTAGCAAGCGCATGGTCAAACTTTCAATCAAATAAAAGTTTACTTAACTCTGTTCAATTGCAAGTAAGAGCAGCAGAAATTGCTAATGAAGGTATTACAGCAGAATATAATAGCGGTTCTTCTGGCAGAACTACTCTTGAAGTTATTCAATCTAATTCTCTTTTATTGAATGCTCAAATTTCTTTAGCCGATTCTGAGAGAAACTTTATTCTTTCTCAATTTAATTTGCTTAAATCTATTGGCTTGCTTAATAGTGAATATTTAAAGATTAATTAATAATTATTTAAAAATCAAAGAACTGCTCTAGGAAGCTTAATTTTTTCTTTCTAAAATAAAACTTTACTATTGTTCCTGGATATTCATTTTGCGGTTCATTATTGATTAAAAATAAATCCCAACCTTCATGAGCCATTTTATTTAAAAATTCATCTTCAGGCATTCCAACTCTATCTATATCAAAAACTGAATAAGTATAATTTTGCATTTTATTTCCTTTTTTTGGAGGGGTTTGCGCGCTTCCCCCTCCAGCATGTTTAGTTGGTGCTTCTCCCATTTTGATAGTTGTAAGGGGGAAGCTGACCTACATCTCTCAGATATTTTTGTAAATGGTATGTTTCCCATGATTTTCTTTCATCATCTGAAAGATTATTCATTAAAGAATACCTTACCTCATCAAAAGGAATGTTATCCCTTTGATATTCTTTGCATCTTCGATGTAAGTTTCCAGTTTCACCTATCCTTTGTATGTTCTCGCGAAATACAAGCTGATAGATACATTTAACCTCAGGAAGATTGTCTACTTTTCGAGTTCTGGTCTCAAACTGAGGTGCAAGAGGAAAATACCAAGTATTTATTGTATTATCTTTTTCTAAGAAAATACGTCTTTCACTCTTCTTCTTGCTGGCCAGTAGTTTCGCTCTCGGTATCTGATTAAAGATTGTACTTGTAGCTGAAACCATGCACCCATTAGCTTTATGCATTCTTATGGGGCAGTTCTCATCACTGACAGGGTCATTGTTAAATTCAACATAGACCCTCAAGGCTTCCTGAATATCGATACCATCCTCAACTGATAAGATGCAATTTTGGTATTTATTTATATCAAGCTCATCGACTGCGCTTGCACTAAAGTATATACCGGTGCTTCTTATTGTTATTGATGGTCGATCTAATAGAAAATGAGACATACGCCTCAATCTTCTAAGTTTAGTTTTAACGACTTCAGTCATTAGTTTAACTCCTTTCTACCTATAGGGGTTGGAATAGTTGCAGAAAAATTAACGATTACTTGAGGCTCTTCAGGCTTAAGATCACCCTCAATTTCAGTCATCTCAAGAATAACTGGATCGTTAATTTGAATTGAATTTAAATCAATTCCACCAGTGTAGTCTTCAGCAACATTTTCTACTTTTTTTCTGAAAGACTCAAACATTCTCATCCTCCAGTTTAAATTATCTAGAACGGTTCTTTCTGATACTACAACTGAATGCATCATCAAAACTTTACCATCTAGATTTTTCACAGAACTTAACTCTTCGTAATTAGCTCCGTAACTGTTGTCCCTTTTTTTAGGCATAGGGATGCCCTTAGCATGTTTCATGCTTTCTCCTTTTGTTGAGTTTTAAGGCTTGATTATTTTTAATTGTGAGGTATTAACTACCTTGTACACACAATATTAGTCACTCAACATTAGCCAACATAATTCTTAAATTCATCAATCGTCTTTAGGGTCAATGTAATCTGAAATATCAGGTCTCCACATTAATTCCCCATCCTCTACAATTTCATCAATAGCTTTATTAACGTAATTATCTAATTCCTCTTGATCTACTAATTCTTCAATATTAGTTTTTACTAAAGTAATTTTAGATTTATCAAAATTATGACAGTTACTCTCAACATATTCTTTATAATGATCCTCAAAATTTTTCTCAACTTCGGACATATCATCTGTATAATCATCAGATGACCATGGCTTATCATTAATTAATTTTAAAAGTCTTTGTTTTGGATATTTAGTTTCATATTGAAATGTAAGGGATGAAGTTTTGTAATCATTAAAGGAAAAAATTGCGTAGTTTTTTGACAAAACATCAGAAACAAGTAAGCCACTTTCATCATGATAATACCAACCTAAATGATGGTGATTATAGTTATTTGCGTATAAGTAAATTTTCTTATCATTTAACTCTTCGATAAGAAAAGAAAAATTTGAAGCAACATCTAAAGAATCTAAATCTTTTTCTATATTTTCATAATCATTAATATTTTTAGTTTTCTTGGTATTTTTGAATTCAAAATAAATATTTTTAAATTCTTTAACTATTTTCTTAATTATATCTATTTGCTCTTTATCAGTTTTGTTTGGGTAAAATGTATTTTGAAATTTAGATTGTTTAATAATATTTGAAATTTGCTCATAATTATTTATTTTATGTAAATAAATTTTATTTGAAAAATTTTTGTAGTTATCTTTATTAAGTTCAGTATTTATTTTATCTAAAGTAATATCATCCACATAAACATTATCCTTATTTCCAAATTTATTTTTTAAATATCCATCAAAAAATTCAGCTATTCTCTCTAAATCAGCAAAGCTAATTTTTTCACCACCCTCAGCTCTCTGATATTGACGATAACTTAAATTCAAACCTTTTCCTCTAAGCTCTTTCTGAGTTAATTGAGCTTTCTCCCTCAGCTTTTTAATAGCCTCTTTGTTTGGTGTTACGTTTCTTTTCATAATCTTATCATATAAACACTAAATACGATAAGTCAACGCCAACTATACGCCAATTATTCTCTATCATAAATTATTATAAATGGCGTATTTATCATATTTAAATCATATCTTTTTTAAAATGCTTGCAAATGAGAACAAAAGTAGTACAGAATAATATTATGATTCGAGTGTTAATAATTAATAAAAAGGAAGCTTTAAATGACAAAGAATAATTTAAAAGTAGTTAAGTCTGCTAAAAATCAAGAATTGGAAAATAAAGAAAAAAATAAGGCTTTAGAAGCTGCAATAAGCCAAATCACAGATAATTTTGGAAAAGGTTCAGTAATGAAGCTCGGTGAAAAAAGAGCTATGGATATCGAGTCGGTATCTACTGGATCTTTAAGTTTAGATTTAGCTTTAGGAATAGGTGGATTACCTAAAGGCAGAATTATTGAAGTTTATGGACCAGAATCTTCTGGAAAAACAACATTAGCATTACAAGTTGTTGCTGAAGCTCAAAAAGCAGGTGGAATTTGTGCATTTGTTGATGCAGAGCATGCTTTAGATCCAGTTTACGCAAAGAAATTAGGTGTAAATACTGAAGAGCTTTTAATCTCACAACCAGATGCAGGTGAGCAAGCTTTAGAAATTGCTGATACGCTAGTAAAATCAGGCTCTATTTCAGTTATCGTAATTGACTCTGTTGCAGCTTTAACTCCAAAAGCTGAGATTGAAGGAGAGATGGGTGATCATCATGTTGGTCTTCAATCAAGATTAATGAGTCAGGCTTTAAGAAAATTAACTGGTTCAATTTCGAACACAAACACGATGATGATTTTTATTAACCAAATTAGAATGAAAATTGGAGTTATGTTTGGAAGTCCAGAAACAACATCAGGTGGAAATGCACTTAAATTTTATTCGTCTGTAAGAATGGACATTAGAAGAATTGGTGCCATCAAAGATAAAGATGAAATTATTGGTAACACTACAAGAGTGAAAGTAGTTAAGAATAAAGTTGCACCACCATTTAAAGTTGTTGAGTTTGACTTAATGTATGGCAAAGGAATTAGTAAAATGGGTGAGTTAGTCGACCTAGGTGCTAAAGCTGATATTATTGAAAAATCAGGAGCATGGTATGCTTATAAGGGTGAAAAGATAGGTCAAGGTAGAGAAAATGCAAAAACTTATCTTGCACAAAACCCTAATGTTGCTGCAGAAATAGAAATGGCAATTAGAGAAAAAGCTGGTGTGATTTCAAAGAAAATTGAGGGAAATCCATTAAGTCCTGAAAAAATCGAAAAGGAGAAGAAAGTAGCCGAAAATGAAGAGGCTGCAAAAGAGACTACTCCTACCAAAAAGAACTAGAATTAAAGGTCATCTTTAAATTATAAAGGCGCTTATAATAAGCGCCTTTCCCCCTTCATCCCTAACTAGACATAAAACAAAAAAGCTGTATTTTAAAAATATGGCAGACAAATCATTAAATGAAATAAGAAGCACGTTCTTAAAATACTTTGAAAAAAATGATCATAAGATTGTTGAGTCTAGTAATTTAGTGCCAAATAATGACCCAACACTAATGTTTGCTAATTCTGGAATGGTGCAATTTAAGAATGTATTTACTGGTTTAGAGAAAAGAGATTATCAAAGAGCAACCACTTCTCAAAAATGCGTAAGGGCAGGTGGTAAACATAATGATTTAGAAAATGTTGGTTATACCCCAAGACACCATACTTTTTTTGAAATGCTAGGAAATTTTTCTTTTGGAGATTATTTTAAAGAAAGAGGAATAGAACTAGCGTGGAATTTGATAACTAAAGACTTTGGCCTTGATAAAAATAGGCTTTATGTAACTATTTTTCATGAGGATGACGAGGCTTTTAATTTTTGGAAGAAAATTGCAGGTTTTAGTGATGATAAAATAATTAGAATTGCAACGTCAGATAACTTCTGGTCAATGGGTGAAACTGGGCCATGTGGTCCTTGTTCAGAAATATTTTACGACCATGGTGATCATTTAAAAGGAGGATTGCCAGGAACTAAAGATCAAGATGGTGATCGTTTTATTGAAATTTGGAACTTAGTCTTTATGCAGTATGAGCAAGTTTCAAAAGATAAAAGAATAGACCTGCCAAAACCGTCTGTTGATACAGGAATGGGATTAGAAAGAATTGCAGCTCTTTTACAAGGAACGCACGATAATTATCAAACTGATCATTTTAAGAAATTAATAAGTTCAATATCTGAAGTAACAAAAGTCAAACAAGAAAATAAAAATATATCAAGTTTTAGAGTAATTGCTGATCACTTAAGAGCAAGCTCATTTCTTTTAGCTGAAGGTGTTTTACCCTCAAATGAAGGTCGTGGATATGTTCTTAGAAGAATTATGAGAAGAGGTATGAGACACTCTCATTTATTGGGATCTAAAGAACCAATATTTTTCAAAATTTTTGAGGCTTTAAAAAATGAAATGTCAGGAAATTATCCAGAGTTAGAAAGATCAGAGTCGTTAATTCGAGAAACGTTAAAAATGGAAGAGGAAAAATTTTTAGTTTTACTTGATAGAGGAATTAAAATTTTAAATGATGAAATTTCAAAAATAGATAAAGTCTTACCAGGAGATGTAGCGTTCAAATTATATGATACTTACGGTTTCCCATTAGATCTTACTGAAGATATTTTAAAAAATAAATCATTGACAGTTGATCAAAAAAAATTTGATCAACTAATGAAAAATAGCAAAGAACTTGCTAAAAAAAATTGGAAAGGTTCAGGTGACAGTTCAGAAGAAGCAATTTGGTTTTCAATCAAAGATAAAATTGGTCCAACTGAATTTTTAGGTTACGAGTCTAACCAATCAGAGGGAGTTATATTAAATTTGATTAAGGAAAGCAGTGAGGTTAAATCATTATCCACCGGTGAAGAAGGAATGATAATAACAAATCAAACTCCTTTTTATGGTGAGTCTGGTGGACAACTTGGAGACAAAGGCACAATAGTTTCAGGAAACTCAGTTTTTGAGGTAGAGGATACACAGAAGAAACTTGGTAATTTATTTGTTCATTATGGTTCGTTAAAAACAGGCTCAATAAAAGTTGGTGATGCTGTTGAATTAAAAATTGATATTGAAAGAAGAGCAAATCTAAAAGCTTATCATTCAGCAACACATCTTCTTCATGAGTCTTTAAGACAAACACTTGGAAAACATGTTATGCAAAAAGGTTCACTTGTTGCACCAGATCGATTGCGATTTGATTTTAGTCATATGAAACCAATCACAGATAAAGAGCTAGAAACTATTGATAAATTGGTAAATGATTATGTAAAAAATAATACTGAAGTGACCACTAGAATTATGACACCAAAGGCAGCTATTGAAAAAGGTGCTCTAGCATTTTTTGGAGAAAAGTATGGTGAGGAAGTAAGGGTGGTATCTATGGGCAAAGAAAAAGAAGCATATTTTTCAACAGAATTATGCGGCGGAACCCACGTTAAAAACACTGGTGATATTGGAAAATTTAAAACTGTAAGTCAGTCCTCTATAGCAGCAGGTGTTAGAAGAGTAGAAGCATTGAGAGAAAAACAATTAGATGAATACATAAAGAATAAAGAAAAGGCATCAACGCTTTCAATTCAGAAAGATGAGGAGACAATTAAAGAATTATCATCCCAAATAAAAAAACTTGGTGGTAAGCCAAATATAGAGAGTAAAGATCTTAAGGAAGTTATCAAAAATCTTACAAGACAATTAGAGCAACTTAATGTGAGTTCAGTCTTAAAAGATAAAACAAAAAATATTATCAATGATCAAAAAATTAAAGATATAAAAGTAAGATTTCAAAAAGTTATTGATCTACCACCAAAAGATTTAAGAAAACTTGTTGATAATGGAAAAAAAGAATTAGGTGATGGCATAATAATTGTATTTGCTACTAATGAGGATAAAGTTGGATTAGCTGTAGGTATTACAGAAAAATTAGTTGATAAATATGATGCAGTTCAATTTGCTAAATTAGGTTCGGAGACTATTGGTGGTAAAGGTGGAGGCGGCAGAAAAGATTTCGCACAAGCTGGTGGTCAGGATCATACTAAAATTGATGAAGCTTTTGAAAAGATAAAGTCTTTAATTTAATCTTTTTTTCAAATTACTATCAATTACATCCAAAAACTGATTAGTAGTCAAATACTTACTTGATGGTCCTATTAATATTGCAAGATCTTTAGTCATCGAACCATTTTCAACACATTCGACACAAACCTTTTCAATAGTATTAGCAAAATTTATAAGTTCATCATTTCCATCTAATTTACCCCGATGAGCTAAGCCTCTAGTCCACGCAAATATAGATGCAATAGGGTTTGTGGATGTTTCTTTCCCCTGTTGATGCATACGATAATGTCTAGTGACAGTGCCATGAGCTGCTTCGGCCTCCATTACTTTACCATCTGGAGTTAGTAACGTACTAGTCATTAGGCCTAAAGAACCATAGCCCTGAGCCATTGTATCAGACTGTACATCACCATCATAATTTTTACATGCCCAGATATATTTACCACTCCATTTCATCGCACATGCAACCATGTCATCAATTAATCTGTGTTCGTATGTGATTTTAGCAACATCAAATTGTTTCTTAAATTCTTCATTGAATACTTTTTCAAAAATGTCCTTAAATCTTCCATCATACTTTTTTAGGATTGTATTCTTAGTTGATAAATATACTGGCCATTTTTTTATCAATCCATAGCTGAAACAAGATCTAGCAAAATCCTCAATCGATTTATCTAAATTATACATTGAAAGAGCAACTCCTGGACCTGTAAAATTAAATACCTCATATTTGATTTCATCTTTGCCATCTTCAGAAGTCCATTTTACTTCCATTTTACCTTTCCCCGGTACTTTAAAATCTGTAGCTCGATATTGATCTCCAAAAGCGTGTCTTCCAATAATTACAGGATCAGTCCAAGATGGAACAAGTTTTGGAATATTTGAACAAATAATTGGCTCTCTAAAAACTGTGCCTCCAATAATATTTCTAATGGTACCATTTGGAGATTTCCACATTTTTTTTAATTTGAATTCTTCTACGCGAGCTTCATCAGGAGTGATTGTTGCACACTTAATTCCTACACCAACTTTTTTAATTGCATTTGCTGCATCAATAGTTATTTGATCATCTGAATTGTCTCTGCTTTTCATACCGAGATCGTAATAATCAATGCCTAAATCTATGTAGGGAAGAATTAATTTATTTTTGATAAATTCCCAGATTATTCTGGTCATTTCATCACCATCTAACTCTACAACTGGGTTTTTTACCTTTATTTTGCTCACTTTATTTAACTATCTTAATAATTGAATTTCGCAATTTTATATACATATTAATGAAAAATTATCAAATAGATGAATATGTTTAGCAAGATATTTCCAAAAATTCACGCTGAAGGGTATAAATTCCTAGTTATTGCAGGAATTATAACTATAATTTTTTATATTTTTAGCAGCTTCTTAGGTTTACTTGGTTTAGTTCTAACTATTTGGGTTTACTATTTTTTTAGAGATCCAGATAGGATTATTATTAATGATGACAATTATCTTGTAAGTCCCGCAGACGGAGAGGTGATTAAGGTTGAAGAGTCAGATGGTCCAAAAGAACTTGGATTAGAAAATAAAAAGTTTAAAAAAATTAGTATATTCATGAATGTTTTTGATTGTCATGTAAATAGAACTCCATGTAGTGGAAAAATTGAAGAAATTTTATATAAACCAGGAAAATTCGTAAATGCATCTTTAGATAAAGCAAGCGAAGACAATGAAAGAAATTATTACAAAATCAAAGATAGTCACGGTAATGATGTTGTTGTTGTTCAAATAGCAGGATTAGTTGCAAGGAGAATTGTTTGTGAGTCGAGCAAGGATCAAGATTTAAAACAAGGTGATAGAATTGGAATGATAAGATTTGGAAGTAGAGCAGATGTATACTATGAAAATTATGAACCCCTTGTTCAAATTGGTCAAACTTCAATAGCTGGAGAAACTTTACTAGCTAAAAAATAATGGAACCACAAAAAAAAAAATTTAAAATCGTAAGTGATAAAAAAAGTGCGAGAGTGATCTTGCCAAACATGTTGACTTTAATAGGAGTTTGCATTGGATTAACATCTATAAGATTTGCTTTAGATGGCAGATATGAATTAGCTATTGTAGCAATTATTATCGCAGCTTTAATAGATGGGCTAGATGGAAGAATAGCCAGATTAATTAAGGGAACATCAAAAGTTGGTAAAGAATTAGATTCTTTAACAGACATGATAAGTTTCGGAGTTGCACCTGCGTTTATCATGTTTTTTTGGAAACTAAATGCACTTGGAAAGTTTGGATGGTTATTATGTTTAATATATGTAATTTGTGTTGCTTTAAGGCTCGCACGATTTAATGTTAATTCAGTTAGTGAGCCTTCGTGGAGAGACAATTTTTTTGAGGGTGTACCATCTCCAGCTGGGGGAATTTTAGTTCTTACACCTTTAATTATAAGTTTAAGCGGATTTGAATTGTACAAATTAAATTATGACATAGTCACACCGTTCTTTTTTATAATAACCTCTTTTCTATTGATAAGTAAATTTCCAACTTATTCTTTTAAAAAAATAGTTATTCCAAGAAGAACAACTATATTTCTATTATTTGGTATTGTTCTATTTTTTGGCTTATTACTTATATACACATTTAATGTAATTGCATTGAGTGCTGTCATTTATGTATTATTGTTGCCTATAAGTTTTCTTCATTATCAAAAAATTAAAAAGCAACATGAAAATGACAGAATTCAAGATGAAGATGATCTTGAAGATATACTTTAATGAAAAAAAATGTAATTGTTTCATTAGCCGATGCTAATTATTTTCCTCTATTAGATGAGCTAATTAATTCTATAAAAAAATTTAAAGAAAGTGAAAACATAGCTATTTGTGTTTTAGATGCGGGATTAACACAAGATCAAAAAGATTTATTGTCAAGAAAAGTAGATGAAATTAAAAAAGCAGATTGGGACATTGAAGTTCCAGAGTTTAAAGTAAAAGGTAAAGAATGGTTAAAAAGTCAAGTCTCAAGGGCTTTTTTGCCAAAGTACTTCCCAAACTATAATAAATATTTATGGATTGATTGTGATGCTTGGGTGAATGATTGGGAGTGTGTAGAATTATATTTTAAAGCTTGTAACAATGGTAAATTAGGCATCACACAGACACTTGGCCCTGGATACAAAATAATGTCAAAAGTTAATTGGCTATTTGGAAAATTAGCAATTATTAAATCACAAAACTTTAAACATGCAGTGAAATCTAAAATACCATATGATAAAGCAAGAAAATTAGCCTTTGCACCGCATATAAACATTGGTGTTTTTTCTTTGGAAAAAAATTCTCCTGGTTGGGAAAGCTGGCAGAATAATCTTAAGCAAACTTTAAAAGCAGGAAATATTTTCGGCTCTGAGGGGTTAGCGATTAATATGTCAGTATATATTGATGATTTAGCTACAGAATTTTTACCGCTTAATTGTAATTGGATTGCTAGTAATCTACTGCCAAAATATGATGAAGTTAATAACACTTTCGTTGAACCATACTTACCCAATTATAAAATAGGTATAATGCATCTTGCAGCTGGTATTTGGAAAGATGGTAAGGATATGAGGACAAACAAAAGTATTGAAATCGAGATCGAAACATTAAGAGATAAAAAAATTAATAAGAGCTTAAGGTATAATATTTAATTGAAAAAAAATAAAATTTCTAAAAACTGGATCAATAAACAAAAGAGAGATATTTATGTACGCCAGTCAAAAGTTGACGGATATAGAGCGCGATCAGCTTATAAATTAATTGAAATAGATAAAAAATTTAAGATTTTTAAGAACGGAATGTTTATTTTGGATATTGGTGCAGCACCTGGAAGCTGGTCTCAATATGCCTCAAAAACAATAAAAAATGGAAAAATAATATCAATTGATTTAAAAGAAATATCACCGATTTATAATGGAATCCATATTAAAGGTGACTTTACAGAGCATGATATTCAAGAAAAAATTAAAGAAAATTTAACAAAAGAATTTGATGTAGTCATGTCTGATATGGCTGTAAATACTACTGGTATAAAGAATCTCGACTCAATTCAAACTGGAGAATTATGCAAAGAGGCAATGACATTTTCAAAAAAAGTAATTTCATCAAAAGGTTATTTCATTTCAAAAATTTTTATGGGCAGCACCTTTAATGAAATTGTCGCACTTGGAAAAAAAATATTTAAAGAAGTTAAGGTTTTTAAACCTTTATCAAGTCGAAAAGAATCTAAAGAAAGTTTTATAATTTGTAAAAAAATTAGATAGCTACTTTAATATTTTAAGGAATCATATATAAATGAATATGGATCCTATAAAAGAAGCTCTAACCTTTGATGATGTTACATTAGCGCCAAAATACTCAGATATACTTCCGTCGGAAGTTGATACCAGTATTATATTATCTAAATTTCTTAAACTAAAAATTCCGTTATTAACCTCAGCTATGGACACAATAACCGAGAGCAAAATGGCTATTGCTATAGCTAAAGCTGGGGGTATTGGCATTATACATCGTAATTTAAATATAAAAAAACAAGTTGAGGAAATAAAAAAAGTTAAAAAACAAAATTTATTAGTTGGAGCTGCAGTAGGCACTGGTTTGAATGAGTTTGATAGAGCAAAGGCAATACTAAAAGAAGGTATAAACATGATAGTTGTGGATACCGCACACGGACATACAAAAAAAGTCTCAGAAATGATTAAGTTTATTAAAAAAGAAAAAAATTCAAAAACTGCACTTTGCGCAGGAAACATTGCAACAGCAGAAGCAGCAAGATACCTAGATAAATTAGGAGTTGATATAATTAAAGTTGGAATAGGACCTGGCTCAATTTGTACTACAAGATTGGTTGCAGGTATTGGAGTTCCTCAATTAACTGCAATATTAAATGTTAGAAATGCTATAAAAAAAAGCAAAGTTAAAATAATATCTGACGGGGGTATTAAGTACTCTGGAGATTTGGCGAAAGCATTTGCTGCTGGTGCTGATGCGGTCATGATTGGATCTTTGTTTGCAGGTACTGATGAAACACCAGGTAAACTTATAAAAAAAAATGGAAAGTTATTTAAAAGCTTCAGAGGTATGGGATCCGTTGGAGCAATGAATAAAGGGTCTGCAGATAGATACTTTCAATCTAAACAAAAAGATAATTCCAAATATGTCCCTGAGGGAGTTGAAGGTCTTGCTAAATACAAAGGGAAAGTAAGTAAAGTTATCTTTAAATTGGTAGGTGGCTTAAGATCATCTATGGGGTATCTTGGATCTAAACAAATTAAATATTTAAGGAAAAAACCTCACTTTATAAAAATTACAAAAGCTGGATTTTATGAAAGTATGGTACATAATGTCGATATTGTTAAAGATGAAAATAGATACTAATGAAAAATATTTTTAAAAAAACTATAATTATTTATTTTCTTACAAACATATTTGTTAGTTCATTTGCAAGCGAGAGCTTTTTTGAGAAAGGTTTGACTCTTTATGAAAATAAAAAATTCGATGATGCAAAGTTTATGTTTGAAAGAAGTATTGTTTTTAATCCGAAAGACTCAAATTCATATTTATATTTAGCTAAAATTTACAATGCTAAAGAAGATCAAGATAAAGAAGAGAAAAATTTAGATGCTACTTTATTGATAGATCCCAATAATGAAGAAGCTATTTTAATGCTAATAAAAATAGGATTGGAAAAATCAAATTATTCCCAAGTTAAAGATTTATCAAAAACATTTTCTGAGGTTTGTAAAAGTTTATGCGGTGAGAATAAAAAAATTTTAGAGACACTTGCTAATCTAGAGCCAAAAAATGACTCTTGATAAAGGTCTTGATAAAATTTTAATTATTGATTTCGGTTCACAGTTTACTCAATTGATTGCAAGGAGAATAAGAGAGCTTGGTGTATTTTCAGATATCGTTAGTCATAAAAAAATAAAGAATAAAGATATAAATAAAAAAATTAAAGGAATAATTTTATCAGGTGGACCTTTAAATGTTTACGATATTAAGAAATACTCATTTGATAAAAATATTATTGAAAATGAAATACCAATACTCGGTATCTGCTTCGGTCATCAAATTTTGTCTAAAATAAAGGGTGGAAAAGTAAAACAATCAAAACATAGAGAATTCGGTTTAGCTAATATCATCAAAAAAAATAATAGTCCGTTAATAAAAGATTATTTTAAAAATAGAAAATATGTGAAAGTTTGGATGAGTCATGCTGATCAAATCTCCAGATTACCAAAAAATTTCAGAGTTATTGCATCTAGTCAAAATTCAAAATTTGCAATTGTGGAAAACAGCCTGCAAAGAATTTATGGAGTACAATTTCATCCCGAAGTAACTCACACAGAGAACGGTAAAATAATAATTAAAAACTTCATTTTTTCAATTTGTAAGATTAAAAAAAATTGGTCAGTAAAAAATCAAAAAAATAAATTAATAAAAGAGATAAGAAATGAGGTTGGCAAAAATAAAGTAATATGTGCTTTGTCTGGAGGGGTGGATAGCAGCGTAGTCGCACAATTAATAAACAAAGCAATAGGAAAAAAACTATACTGTATTTTTGTAAATACAGGTCTTTTAAGAAAAAATGAGGAAAAACAAGTAGTTAATACATTCAAAAAGAGATTAAAAATTAATCTAATTTATGTAAACGCTGAAAAAGAGTTTTTAAAAAAACTTAAAAATATTTCAGATCCAGAAAAAAAGAGAAAAATAATAGGAAATCTTTTTATAAAAATTTTTGAAAGATATGCCAAGAAAATTAAAAATGTAAGATTTTTAGCTCAAGGAACTCTTTATCCAGACTTAATTGAGAGTAAATCTGTTACGGGTAGCCAAACCTCTAAAATTAAATCGCATCATAATGTAGGTGGCCTTCCAAAAAAAATGAAACTTAAATTAGTAGAGCCCTTAAGATTTTTATTTAAGGATGAAGTGAGAAAATTAGGTTTAGATCTAAATTTAAATAAAGAAATTATCTCTAGACATCCTTTTCCTGGTCCCGGTTTAGCAATAAGAATACCCGGAATCATAACAAGAGAAAAAATTAAAATTTTAAAAGAAGCTGATCATTATTTTATTACTGCTTTAAAGGAACATGGTTTCTATAATAAGATTTGGCAAGCCTATGCTGCATTACTTCCCGTTAAGACTGTAGGTGTAATGGGAGATAATAGAACTTACGAATATTTGTGTCTATTGAGAGCTATCACCTCTGAGGATGGTATGACAGCAGACTTTTATGAATTTAAAAAGCCTTTTATTCAAATGATTTCAAATAAAATCGTAAATAGCATAAGAGGGATTAATAGGGTAGTTTATGATGTTACATCTAAGCCACCAAGTACAATTGAATTAGAATAATAACTTTTTTATGAAAGATCCTTTTGAAAAACTAATAGAAATTATTCAAAAAACTAAAATTGATTGTAAATTTACCCTGCTAGATATTGGTGCGTTATCCATAGAAAATTCCAAGCCAAGATTCCATAAAATACTGGAATACTTTCCAACTAGTGAGATTATAGGATTTGAAGTTGAAAAGGAAGTATGCGATCAGATGAATTCTAAAGCTGCTAAAGGCATCAGATATTTTCCATTTGCACTTGGGGAAAATAACGAAAAAAGAAAATTATATATTACAGAAGATCCAATGTGTACTAGTCTTTATAAACCAAACGAAAAATTATTTAGTTTATATCATGAATTACAATATATGGATTTAAAAAAAGAGACTGAAATTGAAACAATAACTCTTGATTCTTTTGTAGATGAATATTCTATCGATGCAATCGATTTTATTAAAATAGATGTTCAAGGTGCTGAGTTAGATATTTTTAAAGGAAGTAAAAAATTATTGAATAATGTACTTAAAATAGTGTGTGAAGTTGAATTTGTGCCCCTTTATCATAATCAACCTCTTTTTGGCGACATAACCAGGTTCCTAAGTCAGTATAACTTTATGTTTAATAAATTTTTAAGATTATCTGGCAGAACTCTTAAGCCATTGATAGCAAATAAAGATAAATTTTTTGCGTCTCAACATATGTGGACTGATGCTGTTTTTATTCAGCACATTAACAAATTACAAAATCTAGACGATGAAAGATTATTAAAGCTTAGTGTTTTGGCGGCTATTTATAATAGTCTTGACTTAACTTGCTTTTATTTATCTCTTTACGATAAAAGAAATTTATCTACTTTAGCTAAAGATTGGATGAGTTATTTAGATGGATAAGATTAAAAAGATAACTAATAAAAAAAGAAGATCTAAAATAGTTTGTCTTACAGCTTACTCAAAAAATATCGCAGAAGAGGTTGATAAACATGTTGATATTGTTTTAGTTGGAGACTCCTTAGGTTCTGTTTTATATAATTATTCCTCAACCAAAAAAGTCTCTTTAACGGAAATGATTAACCACTCCAAAAGTGTTAGATTGGGTATCAAAAAAAGTTTAATGGTTGTTGATATGCCTTTCAAAACTTACAGCACAAAGTCTCTAGCATTAAAGAATGCTAAGAAAATTCTAAAAGAGACTAAATGTGATGCTGTAAAATTAGAAGGTGGCAAAAGGGTTATCGAGCAAATAAAGTTTTTGATTAAAAATAAAATCCAAGTTATGGGTCATATAGGTTTACTTCCTCAATCAACAAAAAAATTCAAATCTAAGGGAAAAACCAATAGTGAAATAAAGAACTTGATAAGTGATGCAAAGTTACTTCAAGACAGTGGAGTATTTGCAATTGTTTTAGAGTGTGTAAAAACTGAAATTGCAAAACTCATTACCCAAAAATTAAATATTCCGACTATTGGAATTGGTTCATCTGTGTATTGTGATGGTCAAGTTTTAGTGACCGATGATTTAATTGGATTAAATCATACTAATATTAAATTTGTTAAAAGATTTTCTAATGTTAAAAAGTATATTAATGATGGTATTAAAAAGTATGCCTCAGATGTAAGGAAAAAAAAATACCCTACAAAAAAACATTCTTATTAGAAATATTTTTTAAATTCTTCATTTATAGACAATATATCTAGATCAACTAGACCGCCAATTACCAGTTGAAGAGCAACAAGTAAGATAAACCCTAAACCCACATAAGCAATCCATAGATGTTTTTGAATATAGTTTGCAAGATAGGTTGCCATAGCACCTGTAAGCACAACCGATAATACAAGACCAAAAATCATAAAACCGAAATTACCTTTTGCAGCTCCGACTACACCAATTACATTATCAAAACTTATTGTGATATCAGCAAATAAAACTTTATACACACTTTGAATGTATGAAGGTTCTTTTGATTTTTTAGTAGGAGATTTAATTTTCTTTATTTCAAAAAGATCTTTTCTTAAATCATTAACAATCCAAATTAATAGCAAACCACCTAAGATTTTTATAAAGTAAAATTCAAATAAATATGTAGCAAATATTGCAAAAACAATTTTAAATATTAATGCTCCAGCTACACCCCATAAAATAATTTGTCTTCTATTTTTTGGCGCAAAATTAGCTGCAATCAATCCAATAATGATCGCATTATCTGCTGCCAAGATTATATCAATGAAAATAATCTGAACTAATATGAGTGCTTCTTCTAACAAAGTGAGCCTATAGTATTAGATATTTTAAATTATTCAATTAAAAGTAGTATAATTTTTTTATTGATAATTATTTTAATACATAATGAAATGCTTTTAAAAAAAATGGAGGATAAATGAAATTCATAAAATACTTATCAATTATTTTAGTTTCATCAATTTTGTCAATTAATTCTTCTTTTGCAGAAAAATGGGACATGGCATTAGCTTATGGTGCTAGTAATTTTCATTCTGCGAACGCTACTGAATTTGCAAAAAATGTGACTGAAAAAAGTGGTGGAAAACTTACAATAGTTACTCATCCAGGTGGCTCATTATTTAAAGGTGGAGAAATCTTTAGAGCTGTGAGAACTGGTCAAGCTCAGATTGGAGAAAGATTTATGTCAGCTTTAGGTAAAGAGGATCCTTTACTGGAAGTAGATTCACAGCCATTTTTGGCAACATCTTACTCAGATGCAATGAAATTATACAAAGCATCTAAAGCTGAGATCATTAAAGGCTTGGATGAAAAGGGTTTGGTATTTCTTTACGCTGTGCCATGGCCAGCACAAGGCTTATATAGTAAAAAAGAAATCAACTCTGTCAATGACCTTAAAGGTTTAAAGTTTAGAGCATATAATTCTGCAACAATTAGAATTGCTGAGTTAACAGGTATGGCGCCAACAAAAATTGAGGCCGCTGAAATTAGCCAAGCATTCTCAACAGGAGCTGTTGAAAGTATGATCACATCTCCTACGACAGGAAAAAACTCTAAAATATGGGAAAACGGTGTGAAATATTTTTATGATATAGCAGCTTGGTTTCCAAAAAATATGGTGATTGTAAATAAAGATTCTTGGAATAAACTTGATCAAGCAACAAAAGATCTAGTAATGAAACAAGCAGCTTTAGCAGAGAGAAAAGGCTGGCAGTTATCAAAACAAGGGAATGTTGGGGATAAAAAAGCTTTAGCTAATGCTGGAATGGTAGTAGGTAAAGTAAATGCATCTCTACAAGCTCATTTTGAAAAAGTGGGTGAGACTATGGCAAAGGAATGGTCTCAAAAAGCTGGTTCAAGAGGAGCAGCCGTTTTATCAAGTTATAAATAATCAAATTTTAATTAAGGCCACTTAAAAATATTGGGTGGCCTTAAATTATTATGTTAGAAATCTTAGATAAGAATTTAAATAAAATTTATAAATTTTCTGGATATATTGCAGCTGCATTTCTTATTTTAGTAGCAGTATTTATTTTAATAGGTATTTCATCAAGAATATTTGGATTCTATGTTAGAGGTCTTGCGGAATACTCAGGTTACTGCATGGCAGCAGCCTCTTTTTTTGCATTAGCTTATACATTTGTTGAAAATGGCCACATAAGGATTACTCTTTTTCTAGAAAAATTATCAGGGTTAAAAAGAAAATTTATTGAAATCTGGTGCCTAAGTGTAGCAACTTTTTTTTCTGGGTATTTGGCATTTTATTTTATTAAGATGTTAGTTATTTCTTATAAATTTCAAGAAAGAAGCGAGGGTGCAGATGAAATTTTAATTTGGATACCTCAAACAAGTGTAGCTGTTGGTTCTACTATTTTCTTTTTATGTGTTCTCCATCAACTCATTTTAATTTTTAAAAAAAGTTAAATGGCAGAAATTTTATTAACAATTTTTTTTATTAGTGTTTTATTGTTCTTTCTTGGTTCAGGTATCTGGGTAGCCTTGAGTATGATTGGAGTATCTGCAATAGGTATGATGTTATTTACATCAAGACCAGTTGGAGATGCAATGGCAACAACAATATGGGGAACATCATCCTCATGGACACTTACAGCATTACCTTTATTTGTTTGGATGGGAGAAATTCTATTTAGAACAAGACTTTCTGAAAATTTATTTAAAGGTTTATCTCCGTGGATGCAAAAATTACCGGGAGGTTTAATTCACGTAAACATAGTCGGATGTGCTTTATTTGCTGCTATTTCAGGTTCATCTGCAGCCACAGTTGCAACTGTAGGTAAGATGTCTATACCAGAATTAAGAAAAAGAAATTATCCTGAGAAAATCTTACTTGGCAGTCTTGCTGGTTCTGGAACACTAGGTTTATTGATACCTCCATCAATAATTTTGATTATTTATGGAGTAGCCGTTCAAGAGTCTATTGCAAAATTATTTATAGCTGGAATCTTACCCGGGATAATGATTGCATTAATTTTTATGTCATATGTTATTTTTTGGTCTTTGATTAACAAAAAACAAATGCCCAAAATTGTTGAAGAATATTCAATTTTTGAGAAGATTAAAAGATCTAAACAACTTTTACCTGTTATATTTTTAATCTCTGCTGTTATAGGTTCAATATATACCGGTATAGCTACTGCTACTGAGGCAGCATCTTTAGGAGTTGTTGGGGCTTTAATTTTGTCATATTTTCAAAAAAGTTTAACTTTAGAAACTTTTAAAACATCCTTATTAGGTGCAACAAAAACATCTTGTATGATTGCATTTATCTTAGCAGGTTCAACATTCTTATCTTTGGCAATGGGTTTTACAGGTTTACCAAGAAACTTAGCAATGTGGATTCAAAATATGGATTTATCGCCTTATGTATTAATTTTTGTTTTAATGATTTTTTATATAATCTTAGGGATGTTTCTTGATGGTATCTCAGCTGTTGTATTGACTATGGCTATAATAGAACCAATGATTAGACAAGCAGGTTTTGACATGATTTGGTTTGGTATATTTTTAGTTATTGTTGTAGAGATGGCTCAAATAACACCACCTGTGGGTTTTAATTTATTTGTTTTACAAGGTATGGCCAACAAAGACATGGGTTATATTGCTCGAAGTGCGTTTCCATTGTTTTTGTTAATGGTTCTAGCAGTTATATTAGTTGTGATTTTTCCAGAGATTGCCTTGTGGCTGCCAGAGCAGATGATTAAAAATATTAACTAATATTTAGAAATTTTTTCTCCAGCTATAATTGCTTTCAGGTCATTGTACTCTTTACAATCGCAACCTTTTAAAACTTCTAATCTTTCAACTGCAAGATTATGTCTATTTGTTGCCACGTAAAGTTCACCTAAATATTCATTAATACCAATGTGGTAAGGATTGATAGCTAGACCTTGAAGATAATATTTCTCTCCATTTTTAAAATCACCTAGTTTTCTAGAAGTAAAGCCTAAATAATTTAAAGTATCTGGTTTATTTGGTTTTTTGCTGTTTGATTTAAGTAAAAGTTTTAAAGCTTTTTCATAACTCGATTGTGCTTTATCTTTTTTTCCTTTTTTTTCATATTTATTTGCAGATTTTATTAGTTTAACTGCCTTTTCATAGTTTGTTTTGGTTACTGGACCATCACCCTCGCCGCCACTGCTACTGGATCCTGCAGAGTAAGAATTTGATATTAAAGTTACAGATAACAAAATTGTGATAAATATTTTTTTAATCATTTATAAATTTCCTCATTTTGTTTAAAGGTCTAAGTTCAAGCCCATTATCTATAAAGTTATTTTTGATGGATATTGCTGTTGCTAATGAACTCATATTGTCACCATGTATACACACAGAGTCGATTTCACAAGGTATTTGCTTTCCGCTGTGACAATTAAGCGACTGATTTTTAACCATACTTAAAACATGTATTTTTGCTTGCTCTGGGTCTGTGATTAAAGCATGAGATTTCTTTCGGGAGACAAGATTGCCGTCATCCTCATAATTTCTGTCCGCAAATATCTCGCAAGCTATTTTCATATCAAGTTTTTTTGCAGCTTCCTCCATTTTGGATCCAGTTGGAACCAAATAAATTAAATCTTTGCTAATACCTTTTATACTTTTTGCAAGTATTGTTGCTAAATCAATATTTTCACATGCCATATTATTTAGAGCTCCATGAGGCTTAATATGTGTAACGTTTTCTCCTTGTTCTAATGCTATCTTTTGAAGAATATCATATTGATCCATTATAAGTTTTTTAATTTCTAAGTCAGATAAATTCATTCTCTCTCTTCCAAAATTTTCTGGATCATTGAAAGATGGATGTGCACCGATACTTACACCATTTTTTTTTGATATTTTTATGACTTGGCTCATAGTTTCCTCATCACCAGCATGGTATCCACAGGCAACGTTTGCAGAATTTACTATTTCTAATAATTCTGGATCATGCTTATTTGAGTGGTATTTAGATTTTTCTCCTAAATCACAATTTATATTAATTTCCATAGTCATAAGTGTTAAGTATATCATGGCATGATAAAAAATATATTAAATCTTGGTGACGCAGCATTATATTGTGACTTTGGTAAAGACGTAAATAGAGAAACTAATACTCAAGTAATTAGATATTTCAAAAGTATTCAGAAAGAAAATATACCATCAATAAATAATTTATCTCCCTCTTATAATAAATTAATAATTTCTTTTGATTTAAAAAAAACGAATTTTAAAGATTTAAAAAAGTTAATAGAAAACCTTAATATTACGAATGAAGATGATCTAAAAAATAAAAAAATTGAAGTTCCAGTATGCTGTGACGAAAATTTTGCTTTAGATATAGTGAGATTGGAGAACAAACTTAATCTTAAAAGAGAAAAAATTTATGAAAATTTTTTTAGTAAAGAATTCTTTTGTTATATGACGGGCTTTATTGCGGGAATGCCTTTTTTAGGAGATTTATCTAAAGATATGAGAGCAAAGCGTCTAGAAACTCCTAGAGTCAGAGTTCCAAAGGGATCAGTAGCTTTGACCGAACAGTTTGCAAATATTTATACTTTTGAAAGTCCAGGTGGATGGAATGTTATAGGAAATAGTCCATTAAGAATATTTGATGGCTCAAAAGAAGAAAGCCCAAATTTAATAAGTCCAGGTGATATTGTCTTATTTAAAGAAATATCAAAAAATCAGTATGAAAATTATAATGAGTAAAAATTATTTTCAAGTTATCAGAGCAGGAATTAATACTACTTTTCAAGATGAGGGTCGAAAAAATCTTTATCATGTTGGAATTCCTTTTAGTGGAGCAATGGATAAAAGAAATTACTTATTATCAAATAAGCTTGTTGGTAATAAGATAAATTTACCTGCTTTAGAATTTGCGTACCAAGGCCCTTTATTAAAATATTTTGGAAATAAAATTAATATTGCAATCACAGGAGATGTAAATTTTAGGATTAAAAAAAAAGATATAACTATTGATGGTAACTGCTATCAATCTTTAAATTTAGAAGATGGTGATGAAGTAGACATTTTATCTACCAATAAGTCTGTGTATGGATATTTGGCTATTGGTGGTCAAATAGACTTAAAATATCAATGGTCTAGTTGTTCTACAAATACAAAAGCGATTATTGGGGCAAATGGTGGTAAAAAGTTTGAAAATGAACAAGTGATAAATATTTCAAAATTGAATGATCACTTAGTGGAAAAAAAATTAAACTATATACATACTAAAATAGAAAATATTAGAATAATTAAAGGAACCAATTTTGATTATTTTTCAGATAAAGGAAAAAAAATCTTTCTAGAAAAAGAATTTGTTGTTTCAAAGTTAACTGATCGAATGGGTATGAGGTTAGAAGGACCGAAAATAGAGAATATCATTGATACCAACATTAAATCAGAAGGATTAATAAAAGGAGTAATACAAGTGCCTGCAGATGGTAATCCTATAGTTATGCTTTCAGATCATGGGACAATAGGAGGCTATCCAAAAATAGGAGTAGTGATAAGTGCTGATTATGACAAATTAGTTCAACTATCACCAGGTTCTAGAGTAAAGTTTAAGCAGGTTGATTTATCTAGCGCAGAAAATTTATTTAAGTTATATGACTTAGAAACTCAAAATTTAATTTCTCAAATTGAATGAACATAATCAAAACAATACCTGGGCCTTTTCTAGTTTTTTTTGGTGCTGTAAGCTTAAGTTTCGGAGGATTAATTGTTAAGTCCTTTGAAGGTTCAACGCTCTGGCAAATTTTATTTTGGCGATCATTTTTTTTTATAATTGTTGTTAGTTTTTTTCTTCTGTTGACTTATAAAAAAAAATTTTTTAGTGCTTTGACTAAATCTGGAATTCCTGGATTTATTGGTGGAGCTATTTTATCTTTAGGTTTTGCTAGTTATGTATTTGCTATGTACGAAACTACTGTGGCAAATACAAATTTTATTATTCAAACACAAACTCTTTTTTTGGCAATATTTGGTTATGTATTTTTGAAGGAGACAATATCTAAACTTACTTTCTTTTGTATATTGCTTGCTATCTCAGGTATTTTTTTGATGCTTGGAACTTCCATATCTCCTGGTGAAATGACAGGCAATCTTGTGGCATTCGTAATGCCAATCTCTTTTGCAATTTTAATATTAATAGTAAGAAAGTTTCCTGATGTTGATATGATTCCACTTCAATTAGTGGCAGGTATATTTGCAATGATAATTGGATTATTAATGTCGCCAACAATAATTATATCCTCAAAAGACATTTTTTTGGGTTTTTTAGCAGGTTTTTTTCAATTAGGTTTTGGTTTTATACTTATTACAATTGGTGCAAGGTCAACTCCTTCCGCTTTCGTTGGTATAATAATGTTAACAGAAGCTGTTCTAGGTCCGTTGTGGGCTTGGATGTTTGTGAATGAGAATCCGCCTCTTTTTGTTTTGATAGGTGGCTCAATTGTTATTACAGCAGTTGTTTTGCAGTTTTTGAATAAATTTTTAACTAAAAAGAGAGCATATTAATATTTATGTTTATATTAATTTGTGATATACAGGATTTAATTACGGGAGAGACTACTAATTCTTGTAGCGCCGAAGGAGCAACCACCCAGGAATCTCTCAGGCAAAATGGACCGTAACATATTAACTCTGGAAAGAGATTTAATTCTCGCCGAAGGAGCAAAACTCTCAGGCAAATATACAGATGGGTAAAAAGAGTTAATATGGATATAAAAAAAACATCGCTTTATCAATTGCATCAAGACAGCAAAGCAAAATTTGTAGAATTTGCAGGATATCAAATGCCAATTCAATATTCTGAGGGTATTGTTGAAGAACATAGGTTCACAAGAAACCATTCAGGCATTTTTGATGTTTCGCATATGGGTCAATTATTTATCTATGGCCAAGAGGATTTAGTTGATGATTTAGAAAGAATTTTTCCATTAGACTTAAAAAATTTAAAACTAAATCACTCAAAATACAGTTTTTTAATGAGTGACACTGCCGGAATTTATGATGATTTAATTATTACTAAAATCAAAGATGGCTTTTTAATAATTCTGAATGCCGCTTGTAAAGAAAATGATTATAAAATTTTAAAGGGACTATTAACTGATAGATATAAAATGATTTTGGATGAAGAAAGATCTTTAATTGCAATCCAAGGACCTAAATCTGTAGAAATTTTAAATAGTGTTATTCAAGGTGTTGAAAATTTAAATTTTATGTCAGGCAATTGGTTTACACTGGATGATCACAATATTTACATTACGAGATCAGGATATACAGGTGAAGATGGTTTCGAGGTGTCACTTACTAATGAATTTGCAGACAGGTTTACGAGAAGATTAATTGATAAAGGTGCAAAATTAATCGGTCTTGGAGCGCGAGATACATTGAGATTGGAAGCCGGTCTGTGCCTATACGGTCATGAACTAAGTAAAGATAAGACACCAGTTGAAGCAAATTTGAAATGGGCTATTTCAAAAGAAAGAATTTTAAAAGGAAACTTTATTGGATCAGATATAATTACTAAACAATTAAACAATGGAGTGAGTAAGATAAGGGTGGGCATAAAACCGGAGGGAAGAATAATTGCCAGAGAAAAGACTAAGATATACAATGAATCTAATTTAGAAATAGGTGAAATAACAAGTGGAACGTTTGGACCAAGTGTTAATGGCCCTGTGGCCATGGGATACGTGGAAAATGAATTTTCAAAAAAAAACACTAAAATATTTTTAGAGGTTAGAGGTAAGAAGCATCCAGCTACAATTTGTGAGTTGCCTTTTTATAAAAAAAGTTATGTAAAGGGAGTTAATTAATGAGCGAAGTAAAATATTCTAAAGAACACGAATGGATTAAATTAGAGGGAGATACAGCTACTATTGGGATAACTAAGCATGCAACAGAAATGCTTGGAGATATAGTTTTTGCGGAACTTCCAGAAAAAGGAACCAGTGTAGAAAAGGACGGAACAGCTGGGGTAGTTGAATCTACAAAAGCTGCAAGCGATGTATACACACCGGTAAGTGGTGAGGTTGTTGATTTAAATCAATCTATTGTTGATGACCCATCAAAAATAAATCAGGATCCAGAAAACTCTGCTTGGTTCTTTAAATTAAAAATTAAAGATAAGTCAGAGATGGATACTTTAATGAATAAAGATGAATACGATATATTTGCAAAGGAGAGCTCCTCATAATGTTACAAAATTCACAAAAAGATTTTTTAAAAAGACATATTGGTCCCTCAGAGGATGATCAATTAAAAATGTTAAAAAAATTAAATTATAAATCTCTGGATGATTTAATAGACAATACTGTGCCAGAAAAAATACAGTTTAAGGGTGAATTAAATATTGGTGTGTCAAATTCAGAATATGAGGCATTAAGAAAATTAAAAGAAATTTCAAAAAAAAATCAAATTTACTCAAATTTTATTGGTATGGGCTATTATGGAACGTATACGCCGTATGTTATCTTAAGAAATATATTAGAAAATCCAGGTTGGTATACTTCTTATACACCCTATCAGCCTGAGGTAGCTCAAGGAAGATTAGAAATGTTGTTAAACTTCCAACAGATGATTGTTGATTTTACAGGAATGGATATTGCAAATGCATCTTTGCTTGACGAAGGTACAGCAGCAGCAGAGGCTATGGGTTTAAGTCATAGACTAAATAAAAGTGACAGTAATTTAGTTTTTGTTTCAGAAAATTGTCATCCACAAACAATTGATGTTATACAAACTAGGGCAGAGCCCATGGGTTTAAAAGTTCTTGTTGGAAATGAGGATAAAGTTTTAGAACAATTAAAAGAAGATATAGTTTGTGGAATTTTACAGTACCCTGGAACTTTAGGTGATATTAAGGATCCTAGTGAGTCAATAAGCAAGATTCATAAAAAAAATGGTAAGGCAATTTTAGCATGTGATCTTCTAGCCCTTGCTAAACTAAAAACACCAAGGGAGCTCGGAGCTGATATTGCAGTTGGTAGCTCTCAAAGGTTTGGTATTCCAATGGGTTATGGAGGACCTCATGCAGCATTTTTTGCAACGAAAGATGAATATAAAAGATCTATGCCAGGAAGAATAGTTGGTGTTTCAGTGGATAGACATGGAAATAAAGCTTACAGATTGTCACTACAGACTAGGGAGCAACATATCAGAAGAGATAAAGCTACAAGCAACATTTGTACTGCCCAAGCTTTATTAGCAATAGTTTCTGCAGCATATGCTATTTATCATGGCCCAAATGGTATTAAAAATATTTCTGAAAGAGTGTCTCAATTAGCAAAAAATTTTGCAGATAAATTAAAGCAATCTGGATATGAATTATATTCAGATTATTTTTTCGATACTGTAACAATTATTACTAAAGAAAAAACTGATCAAATTTTCAAAAATGCTTTAGCTCAAAAAGTGAACATCAGAAAAGTAAATTCAGAAATGCTTGCTGTTTCTTTTGATGAAAAAAAAAATGTTTATAGAGTAAATCAATTATTAAAAATTTTTAACGCTGCAGAATCGATCAAAAAAGAAGATCCCACTGTAAGTTTACCTAATCTACCAAAAAATTTATTAAGAACTTCTAAATATTTAGAACATCCTGTTTTTAATTCATTTCATTCAGAGACAGAAATGCTTAGATATCTTAAGAAGTTAGAAGATAAGGATATAGCTCTTAATAGAACTATGATTGCTCTTGGCTCATGTACAATGAAATTAAATGCTACTGCAGAAATGATACCTATTTCATGGAGAGAATTAGCAGAGCCTCACCCATTTGTGCCTATTGAACAGATGGAAGGATATAGAACAATGTTCACAGATCTTAAGAATTGGCTAAGATCAATCACTGGTTTTTCAGGAGTTTCGCTTCAACCTAATGCAGGTGCCCAAGGTGAATATGCAGGTTTAATGGTAATAAGAAAATATCATTTAGATAGAGGTGATAATAATAGAAATATATGTTTAATACCGAGTTCAGCGCATGGGACTAATCCAGCAAGTGCTCAAATGGTTGGAATGAAAGTTATTGTAGTTAATTGCGATAAAGAGGGTAATGTTGATTTTGAAGATTTAAAGAAAAAAGCAGAATTACATTCTGAAAATCTTGGAGCATTAATGGTCACCTATCCATCTACACACGGAGTTTTTGAGGAAAAAATATCAGATATTTGTGATTTAATTCATAAACATGGAGGTCAAGTTTATATGGATGGGGCAAATTTAAATGCTCTAGTAGGAATCGCAAAACCTGGAAATTTTGGTCCAGATGTTTGTCATATTAACTTACACAAAACTTTTTGTATTCCACATGGTGGAGGCGGACCTGGAATGGGACCTATTGCATGCAAAAGACATTTACAAGTTTATTTGCCTAATCATCCGGTTGTCAAAGATTGTGGCCCTGCAACTGGAATTGGTGCAGTTTCTGCTGCACCATGGGGAAGCTCAAGTATTTTGTCAATTTCATGGATGTACATTAAGATGATGGGGTCTGAAGGACTTAAACTAGCTACTAAGGTTGCAATTCTAAACGCCAATTATATTGCTAATAGACTTAAGGATCATTTTCCTATTTTGTATAAAGGTTCAAAAGGCAACGTTGCGCACGAATGTATAATTGATATTAGAACAATTAAGTCTGAGACTGGAGTTACTGAAGAAGATATTGCAAAAAGATTAATTGATTACGGATTTCATGCTCCGACAATGTCATGGCCAGTTGCTGGTACAATGATGATTGAACCAACTGAAAGTGAGAGTTTATCAGAGCTTGACAGATTCTGTGATACATTAATTAATATAAAACTAGAAATAGATAAAATTAAATCTGGAAAATTTGATAAAGTTGATAATCCAATTAAGAATGCTCCTCATACAGATATGGAGCTTGCTTCAGATGACTGGAAGCATAAATATTCTAGAGAAGAAGCAGCCTATCCAGCTAAATTTTTAAAATTAAATAAATTTTGGCCTCCGGTTGCACGCGTAGATAATGTTTATGGAGATAAGAATATCTTTTGTACTTGTCCGAGTATGGATGAATTTAAAGAAGACGCAGCTTAATTAATGAAAATAGCTGTAATCGGCTCAGGCATATCAGGCTTAAGCGCAGCTTATTATTTATCAAAAAAACATCAAGTGGATCTTTTTGAGAGAGAAGATCACTTTGGAGGACACTCTTATACCATTGATGTAATTCTTAATAAAAAAAAAGTATCTGTTGATGTGGGATTTATTGTATTTAATCATCAAACATATCCAAATTTAATTAATTTTTTTAAAGAGATTGATATTGAAATTGAAAAGAGTGATATGTCATTTTCTGTCTCTGTAGAAAACACTAATTATGAGTATTGTGGTAAAGGTTTACCAGGTATCTTTGCCAACAAATCTAACTTATTGAATATTGAATTTCTCAAAATGTTTTTTGATATTTTGAAATTTTATAAAACTTGTGACAATATCTCAGAAATTGATCAAAAAATAACTTTAGATGATTTTTTAAAAAAAAATAAATGGTCTAAAGGTTTTATTAATTACCACATTATTCCAATGGTGTCTGCGATTTGGTCTATGCCACCATATGAGGCAGGTAAAATGCCTATGAGTTTTTTTTTAAAATTTTTTCAAAATCACGGTCTATTTAAACTTAAAAACAGACCTCAGTGGTACACTGTCACCCAAAGAAGTAGAACTTATGTCAATAAAGTTTTATCTCTAATCAGTGGTCAGTATTACAAAAATTATAGGATAAAATCTGTTAAAAGAATCTCATCAGGAGTACAAGTCTATTATGGTGGCAATAATGAATTTTTTCATTATGACAAGATCGTTCTTGCAACTCATGCGAATGAAGCGTTAAATTTAATAGATAATCCATTAGATGAGGAAAGAAATATTTTATCAAATTTTAGTTACAGAGAAAATTTAGCAATATTGCATACAGATGAAAATATAATGCCTAAAAATAAAGATATATGGTCCTCTTGGAATTCTTTTGTTGATAAAAACAATACAAGCAAAAACTCACTTTCATACTGGTTAAATCTTCTTCAAAACTTGAAAAGTGAAAAAAATATATTTTTGACTTTGAATCCTATTAAAAAAATATCTGAGGATAAAATTTTAAAGAAAATTAATTTTACACATCCTTATTACGATCAAAAAGCTTTAGATAATCAAAAAAATTTGAAAAACATTCAAAACATAGAAAATATATTATTTTGTGGAAGTTATTTCGGTTACGGTTTTCATGAGGATGGCATAAAATCATCAATTGAAATGTTAAAAAACTTAAATGATTAGTTCAATTTATAATGGTACGGTAATTCACAAAAGATTTAAACCTAAAACTCATTTTTTTAAATATAGTGTATTTTCATTATTAATAGATTTATCAGAGTTAGATGAGATAGATAAAAATATTAAGTTTTTTTCGTTTAATAAATTTAACTTAATAAGTTTTTTTGAAAAGGATCATGGGAGTAGAGATGGGACTTCATTAACCTCATGGGTTAAAAAAAATTTAGATGAAAATAAAATCAACTCAAAAGATATTAAAATAAAACTATTATGTTATCCAAGAATTTTTGGATATGTTTTTAATCCCTTAAGTGTTTTTTTTATCTACGATGTTAATGATAAATTAATTGCTATTTTATACGAAGTTAAGAATACATTTGGTGAACAACACACATATATTTTTAAAGTTGAAGACGACTCCAAACTTTTTCAACATAACTGTTCGAAAAAATTTCATGTGTCACCGTTCATAGAGATGGACTGTAATTATTTTTTTAGAATTCTAAAACCCTGCGAAAGAATATCCGTCATTATAGATCAATACCAGTCTAATGAAAAAATCTTATATGCATCTCAGGATGGAAAAAGAAAAGACTTAAATAGTAGAGAATTATTAAAATCATACATAAAACACCCACTTATGACTTTTAAAATAATATCTGCGATACATTTTGAAGCGTTTAAACTGTGGACTAAAGGTATTAAATTTATTCAAAGAAAATTAAAAATTAAAAATAATATTACTTTTGAGAGCTAATGAATTTAAGTACAGTTTCAGATAAAATTGTCTTTAGCATTTTGAAAGATATAAAAGTTGGTCATTTGGAGCTAACTAATTACGATGGTAAAAACTATAGTTTTGGGAACATCAAAGATTCTTTACATGCAGATGTGAAGATAAAAAATAAAAATTTTATGTTTAATTTAATTAGATCAGGTAGTGTTGGTCTTGCAGAGTCCTACATGAATGACCATTTTGAGACGAGCAATCTATCTAATTTGATAGAGATTACCGCAAGAAATATCAAACAAATTCATAAATTCTCTGGATTGTTAGATCTTTCTTTCATTAATTACTTAAAAAGTATTTTTGTAAAGAATACGAAAAATAGAAGTAAAACAAATATTTCAAAACATTATGATCTTGGTAATGAATTCTTTTCTTTATGGTTAGACAAGACTCTAACTTATTCAAGCGCGATATTTGATGAGAAGAATAAAAATTTATCTGACGCTCAAAATAATAAATATCAAAAATTGATAGATTTAATAAAGCCTGGAGTCGGAGATAAAGTTCTAGAAATAGGTTGTGGCTGGGGAGGTTTTGCTGAATATCTTGGAAAAAAATACGATGTTAAATTAGATTGTATTACAATTTCAAAAAAACAATTCGAGTATGCAAAAGAAAGAATTTATAGGTGCGGACTAAATGAAAAAGTTAATATCCAAATAAAAGATTATAGAGATTTAAAAGAAAAATATAATTCTATTGCATCCATAGAAATGATCGAGGCGGTAGGCCAAAATTATTTGGAAGGTTACTTTAAAACAATTAAAGATAATTTATCAAGCAATGGAAGTGCTGCTATTCAAGCAATAACAATTGATGATAATCTTTTCGACAGATACAAATATAAACAAGACTTCATTCAAAAATATATTTTTCCTGGTGGCTTTCTTCCCAATAAAGGAAGTATAGATAAATATGTCTCTAACAACGGTTTAACTATAAAATCTTACGAGTCTTACGCTGATCATTACTCAAATACACTGGCTATTTGGAGAAATGAATTTAACAAGAAATGGGAATTAATTAAGAAACAAGGTTTTGACTTAACATTTAAAAGAATGTGGGAATTTTATTTATCTTATTGTGAAGCAGGGTTTAAGTCTAAAAATATCGATTTAATTCAATTTTCAATACAAAACAAATAGCAAAGGAGACAATGCGCGACATAAAATTTTTTAAACCAATTCTATTGATAATTTCTCTGTTCTTAATTACAAACTGCACAAATAATAGTTCAATGAAACCAGAAGATTTTATAAATAAAAAACCTAGATTAATAATTGAGGAATATTTGTCAGGCAATGTAAAAGCTTGGGGTGTTTTACAGAATAGATCTGGAACAGTTATAAGACAGTTTTCAGCAGATCTAGATGGTAAATGGAATGGAAATCAATTAATCCTTGATGAAAAATTTAATTGGGATGATGGTGAAATCCAAACAAGACAATGGCAAATTACCAAAATCGATGAAAATAATTATGAAGGTACAGCTGGTGATGTAGTTGGTAAAGCAAAGGGGTACTCATATGGTCCAGCGTTCAAATTTGAGTATGTTTTATTAGTTCCTGTAAAAGGTAAACAAATGAAAATTACTTTCGATGATTGGATTTTTAAACAAGATGATAGAGTAGCTATAAATAAAGCAACAATGACTAAGTTTGGTTTTAAGGTAGCAGAATTAACAGTCGTTTTTGTTAAAGACTAATTTTTTTTTTGATACTTTGTCATTTTACCTATTAAACTAAAATATAATTTACTCGGTAAAAAACTAAAAAATTTAAGTATTAATGTCAAAGATTTTGGAAAATGGATTTCAAAAATATTTTTGTTTACTAACCCATCATATATTTTATCAGCTGCATACTCTGCAGTTTTTAAAAAAGGCATTTTAAAATCATTTTTATCTGTCATAGGAGTTTTGATAAAACCAGGAGAAACTAGACAGACGCGTACATTTGAACGACCAAAATCAAAATATAAACTCTCAGCCAAATTATTCAAAGCTGATTTTGATGGGCCATAACCTGTCGAATTAGGTAGTCCCCTATAGCCTGCAATAGATGAAACTATAGCAATTTTTCCACCTTTTTTATTTTTAAAATATTCTTCTACAGCCTTGATACTATTTAATATTCCAAAAAAATTAATTTTAAATACATCTTCAATTTGTTCAACATCTATATCTTTTTCTTTTTTAGGATTCCAAGTACCTGTAGAAAAAAAACAAATGTCGATATTTTCAAATTTATTTTTTATTTCCTCGAAGACTTGCTTACATTTAGTTTTATCTGTGACATCTAATGGAAATGAGCTGATATTGGCACTGGTATCAGCTATTTCTTTTAGAAGATTCTCTCTCCTAGCAGATATTGCAACATTCCAACCTTCATTAGCGAATTTTAATGCTAGTGCTTTACCAATACCTGTACTTCCACCTGTGATCCAAATTGTTTTTTTATTCATTTTTTAAAGATATATAATACCTTTATGCTTAAAAATAAAATTTTATCATTTATTCTTTTTTTTATAGTAACTTTTTCAGCCTCATTCATTGGAGGTGCAGTATCAATTAATTTAAAAGAACCTTGGTATTCAACACTTATTAAATCAAGTTTAAATCCACCAGATTGGGTTTTTGCTCCTGTTTGGACAATTTTGTACTTTATGATGACTGTTGCAGTCTGGAACTTCTGGCATAGTAAAAATCGAGATATGAATACAGTTTACATTTATTTTATTCATATAATTATAAATACAACTTGGAGTATTGTTTTTTTTGCATTGCACAAAATATTTTTAGCTATGTTGGTTCTAATAATATTAATATTATTTATTTTTTTGTTAATCATAAGATTTAAATCAGTTAACAAATTAAGTTACTATTTAATGATTCCCTATTTACTTTGGTGTTTCTATGCACTATTTCTAAATATTAACTTGGTTATATTAAATTAATTTATGGACGATGTTGTAATAGTTGGTGGAGGTATTATTGGCGCAGCAACTGCTTACTTTTTGTCAAAAGAAGGTAGAAAAGTTAAAGTTATAGAAAGGGATCCAACCTATAAATCAGCATCATTTCCATTATCATTAGGTGGTTTTAGAAGACAATTTTTTCAAAAAGAAAATATTCTATTAGGAAAATTTGCAAGAGAGTTTATTTTTCAAATTCCAGAATTGCTCAAGACTGAAAAAAACCCAAATCCTACGGCAAGTATGGTGCCCAATGGCTATCTATTAATGTTTGGGCCTGAACATGCAGAAGAACAATATAAGGCTCTAGAAAATCATCAAGCATGTGAAGCTGGTACGAAAAATATTAAAGGTTCTGAATTATCAAAACATTTTCCTTACATAAATGCTGATGGAATAGAAACAGCCACGTTTACTGATAATCAAAGTGAAGGTTGGATAGATCCCTTTATGTTTCATAACGCGTTAAAAAGTAAAGCTACAGAACTCGGAGCAGAATTTATCAAGGGGAATATAAAATCTCTTTCAGAAATAAAAGCCAAAACTATTATTTCTGCTGCCGGTTGTTGGACTAAAGAATTACTTGAAGATATACCGGTAGAACCTCAAAAACATACTGTATTTCGTGTGAAGTGCCCTAAACATATTCCTGAAATGCCTTTAACTGGAGATTTACCATCAGGAGTTTATTGGAGACCTGAAGGAAAAGAATATTTAGCCGGTTCACCAAAATCAGTGTTTGATGCAAAAGATTTAGAACCTGCATGGGATGATTTTGAAGAATTGGTTTGGCCTGCACTCGCAAATAGAATTCCAATTTTTGAGGAATTAAAATTAACAGGAGGATGGGCAGGATATTATGATTGTAACAGATTAGATAACAATGCTGTTGTAGGCAAACATCCTAAATTTGACAATATTTATTTGGCTACAGGCTTTACTGGTAGAGGATTGATGCAAGCACCTGGCATAGGAAGAGCCTTAACTGAATTAATAACCACTGGTGCTTATCAGTCAATTGATATTTCTAATATGGCTGTCGAGAGGGTTCTTGGAAAAAAAGCACGACCTGAGCCTTATGTTCTTTAATTAAGTTCCACAAAAAGTTTTATATTCTTTGTTATTTTCATTTGGAATTTGATATTTATATGTATTTTTCTTTTCTATGTAAGGGGTTTTTAAAATTTCTAAAAACTCAAAAAGCATTTTAAAGTTATTTTTATTTGCTAGATCTAAAGTTTCTTCTACTTTATCATTTCTTGGGATTACAAGTGGGTTAACAGCTCTCATTAATGCTATACTTTTTTCATTAGAACTATTATTCATTATTAGTCTTTCATCCCATCTCTTTTTCCAATCTTTAAAAACTTTATCCTGAAATTTTTCTTCTTCTTGAACTTTGAATTTCATCAAATGGCAAAAAGTATTTGTGTAGTCAACTTTTTTTTGATGCATCCAAGTTAATAAATCTAGGATTAAAGTTTTATCTGTACTCTGATTTCCTAGTAAACCAATTTTTTTTCTCATCATTTCAAGCCACTTTTCCTCATAAGTTTTTTCAAAAGTATTAATTATTTCAGTAGCAATCTCGATTGCCTTTTTTTGATTTTCATCAATCATAGGTATTAGACATTCTGCAAATCTTGATAAATTCCACTTTGTAATAATTGGTTGATTGCAGTAAGCGTATCTTCCCATATGATCAATAGAACTAAAAACAGTTTTCGGATCATAAGTATCCATAAATGCACATGGGCCATAGTCAATTGTTTCTCCTGAAATAGACATATTATCAGTGTTCATAACCCCATGAATGAAACCCACTCTCATCCAATTTACTACTAGATCAGTTTGTTCATTCATAAGATTAATTAAAAGATCTATTGCTTTATTTTTTGAATTTATCAGTTTTGGGTAGTGTCTATTAATTACATATTTCAATAATATCTCTAATTCATCTTTTTTATCTCTTGCTGCAATATATTGAAAAGTTCCAACCCTAATATGACTTAAAGCCACTCTAGTTAGTATTGCACCTTCTAAAAAAGTATCTCGCATTATTTTTTCACCTGTCTTTGCTACGGCTAAACTTCTTGTTGAAGGGATGTTGAGATTATGCATTGCCTCACTTATAATATATTCTCTCAACATTGGACCTAATGCTGCTCTACCATCACCATTTCTTGAGAATGATGTTTTGCCTGATCCTTTTAATTGAATATCAAATCTTTTATTATCATTAGTTATATGTTCACCTATTAATATTGCTCTACCATCACCAAGCATTGTAAAGTGTCCAAATTGATGGCCTGCATATGCTTGAGCAATTGTATTACTACCTTCAGGAAGAGTATTTCCTGTAAATAAAGATGACAGCTTGTCTTTATCAATTTTTGTTAGATCTAGATCTAATTCTTTAGCTAAACTCTCATTAATAATTACTAATTCAGGACTCTTTACAGCTACAGGTTTAATATGTTCCTTAAAAGCATCAGATAATCTTGAAAAAGAATTATCAAAATTCCAATTTATATTATTTTCCATAAAAAACTATTGACTCCAAATCCTTCTTAAAATTTCTTCTCTACCACATGCCTTTTTGTATCTTAAATACCTTTCTAGCTTAATCTTATAAAAGTCCTGATGATACTCTTCAGCTCTATAAAATTTTTCAAAACTTCGAATGTATGTAACAACTTTTTTGTTAAATCTGTTTTCTAATTCTTTAATATCTTTTTCTATTAATTTCTTTTCATTAGTGTTTTGATAAAATGTAACAGATCTGTAGCTATAACCTTTGTCACAAAACTGTCCGTAAGAGTCAAACGGATCTATATTAATCCAAAAATTTTCAAGTAACTTTTCATATGAAATAATTTTTTTATTATAGACAACTTCTACCACCTCAAAGTGACCGGTATTTCCATATGTCACCTCTTTGTATGTTGGGTTCTCAGTAACTCCACCTGAATAACCTGAAATTACTTCTTCTACACCATTTAACTTTTCAAAAGACTCTTCCATACACCAAAAACAACCACCAGCAAAATATGCTTTATCTTTTTGAGCTGAATATGAATAATTGATATTATTAAGAATTATAAAAATTATTATAAAATATCTCATTAAATATCATAAACAAAATTGTTATGATAAGTCCATTGTATTAAAGGTAGCCAATTTAAAATAGGCTACCTTTAATAACTTGATTTAAGAATTATTTTTTTTTGTATTTCGCTGCTTCTTCAGATCCACCAGTAGCTGACCCTTTACTGTATGAGTGAGCTCCCATACCAGCTAACTGACCATCTTTGACAATTAAATACTGATTTCTAATTTCTTTTCCATCGAAGAAACATTCTAATATCTCTCTAACACCATCTGCATATCTTGATTGTGCAGTTAAAGATGTACCAGAAGTGTGAGGTGTCATACCGTGGTTCGGCATACTTCTCCACACATGATCATTTGGTGCAGGTTGTGGGAACCAAACATCACCAGCATAACCACTTAGCTGACCACTCTTAAGAGCTTTTGCAATTGCATCTCGATTACAAATTTTTCCTCGAGCTGTATTAACAATGTAAGCACCCTTCTTCATCTTGCTTATCATAGCATCATCAAATAAGTTTTCTGTTTCTGGATGAAGTGGACAATTGATTGTTACAACGTCACAAACTTTAACCATTGATTCTACAGTTTCATGAAATGTTAAATTAAGCTCTTTTTCAACACTCTCAGGCAATCTGTGTCTATCAAAATAATGCAAATGTGTATCAAATGGTTTCATTTTTCTTAATGCATCTAAGCCTATTCTTCCAGCTGCAACTGTTCCAATATGCATACCTTCAACATCATAAGATCTTTGAACAGCATCAGCAATATTCCAACCACCTTCATTAACGATTCTGTGTTGGTTATGATAATCTCTAACCATTGACACAATCATCATCACAATATGCTCAGCAACTGACCTTGAATTACAATAAGTTACTTCAACGACATCAATTTTGTTATCCATTGCTGCTTGTAAATCAACATGGTCTGAGCCGATACCTGCCGTTATTGCCATTTTTAAATTTTTAGCTTTAGCTATTCTTTCTTTGGTTAAGTAGTAAGGAAAAAAAGGTTGAGATATAACTATATCTGCATCAACTATATGTTTATCAGCCTCACAACCATCTCCATCTTTACTATTTGTAACAACAAATTCATGTCCGTTACTTTCTAAAAATTTTCTTAAACCAAGTTCACCAGAAACACATCCTAGTAACTGGCCTGGCGTATAATCTCTTCCTTTAGGTGATGGAAGTGTCATACCATCCGGATACTTATCTATTTTTGGAAGTTCCGATAAAGCATATGATTTTGGCATCCCTCCCTTTGGGTCATCATATAAGATACATAATATTTTCATTAAATCTCCTCTGTAATTTAAATTAAATTATTACATCTAACCCTATTTTTAAGGATCAAGCAAATAAATTATTTTCTACTTGGATATTTTTTTTTTAAAATAAAACGATTAATTACTATCGCAAAAACTAAAATTATAACTGAGCCAGTTATCACTGGGCTAAAAAGATAATCAATTGAGACACTACCAATTATGACAATAATTGGGTTCCCTCCTGCAGGTGGATGAGTAACATTAAACAATATCATTAAACCAACCCCTAAACCTACAGCTAAAGGGATTATCAAAAATATTGGAAGTGGGACTAGATATAGAAAAAATAATCCTACTAAAGTAGTTGTGAAGTGTCCAAAAAAAACATTTTTGGGTTGAGCGAACGGACTTTCGGGATATCCAAATAACAAAACCATCGATGATCCAAATGAGGCTAGTAAAAAAATACCCATTTCAGTTTTGTAAGTTAGCCCAGTTAGTGCGCCAATTGTAATTATTGAAAATAAACCAGCTAAGAAAGATTGTTTGATATTACTCATAAAAGTTAGTTTGATACTATTTTTTTAAGAGCTTTAAAAGGTAATAATATACAATCTTTTCGGGCAAAGTTCTCTTTAATAAACAAATTTGAAAATAATTTTAGATTATCATTAAAATTTTTTTTATCTTTATTAAAGAATAATTTTGCATCATCACATAACTTAACAATTTTATCTTTTTTGCTATTTATAGAAATCATTGAAAGTAGACTCGCGGATGCTTGGCAATATATACAAGAAGCTGTTTGATAACCAAAATTAATTATCTTATCTTCTTTTATTATCAATTTTATTTGAATTTCATCTCCGCATATAGAATTTTTTAATTTTGAATAGTGAGTATGATTTTTAATATCCTTATTATTTTTTGAATTAGCTGCAATATTTATTATTTCTAAATTCATATAATTATTTATATATTATAAAGTATAATCTTTACCGATACCTTTTAAATATTAAAAAACATCAAAAAAGGAAAGATTCTTTTTCCACAATATTTATTTTTGTTGTACTTGAAACTAAATAGAATTAAATACCTATAAATGTTAGAACTTAAAAATGAAAAAATAGCAGTTCCTATTGTATTATTTGCAGGTCTTATCTGGTCATTTGGTCCGCTAGTCGTAAGATATATGGATGATCCTAATCTAGTGCCGTGGCAGTATATCTTCGGAAGGGGTTTAACGATTTTTATTCTTTTAAATCTTTATTTATATTTTGAGGAAGGTCTAAATTTTTATAAAAATTATAAAAAGGTGGGTAAATCAGGGATAATTGGTGGTTGCGGGTTAGGTGTGGCTATGATTTCATTTATTTACTCAATAACAAATACTAGTGCAGCAATCACTTTGTTATGTTTAGCTGCGATGCCTTTTTTTACTGCTTTACTTGCATTCCTCTTTTTAAAAGAAAAAATTACCTTAAATGTATGGATTTCAATATTTATTGCTACAGTAGGAATTGTAATTATGGCTGTTGGAAATAATGAAAAAAATTCGATTGTAGGATTTATTTTTGGTATCACATCTTCTATTGGTTTCTCAATATTTTCTGTGACTTTAAGATGGAGAAAAGAAACTCCCAAGTTTACTACAGTAGCTATTGCTGGTTTGTTTTGTTTTGTTATAGCTGCCTCAGTAATACTACTCAAAAACCAACCGTTTTTTTCAACGAGTTATAACTCATCATTGTTCTCTCTTCATGGAACTTTGGTGTGTATTGGAATGATTTTATATGCAATTGGATCAAAAGCAATTCCTGCAGCAGAGTTGACTTTACTATCATTGACCGAAGTAATTGGTGGAATTTTTTGGGTTTGGTTACCACTATTTGGTATAAATGAAATTCCTACAACAAACACAATTGTTGGTGGATTTTTTCTTTTTATTTCTCTTTTTTATTACAGTTTAATAATGAGATGGAATAAAAGATACATAGCATTAAATTAAAATTTCATTGAAAAAAAAAATATTATATCACTAGTCATTTGATGAAATGGACAAAAAAAATATAGTAGTTAATAGTTGGAATGAGTGGGATCCACTAAAACATGTAATAGTGGGTAGGGCAGATGGTACTTGTATACCTGCACCCGAACCAGCTTTAGACGCAAAAGTTCCAGAGGACTCGGACATGAAAGGAAAATTTGGTCCAAGAACGAAAGATTCAATAGATAAAGCAAACGAACTATTAAATAATTTTTCAAATGTTTTAGAAAAAAGGGGTATCAAAGTCGATAGACCAGAACCAATTAATTTTAACCAAAAAATTTCTACACCAGATTGGAAAGCAGAAACAATGTTTGGCTGTATGCCTCCAAGGGATGTTCTCCTAACAGTAGGAAATGAAATCTTAGAAGCTACGATGAGCTATAGATGTAGATGGTTTGAATATTTATGTTATCGACCTCTTTTAAAAAAGTATTATGAGGAGGACTTAAATATGAGACATGAGTCTGCTCCAAAGCCAAGATTGACTGATGCTGATTATAGAAAAGATTATTTGTCAGATAAAATTGGCATACAAAAGAGACTTCAATGGACTGAAGAAAAATTTTTTGTAACTACTGAGGAGGAACCTTTATTTGATGCTGCAGATGTCCTAAGATTTGGAAAAGATTTAATAGTTCAACATGGGTTTACTACAAATTTAAAAGGTATAGATTGGCTAAAAAGACATTATAAAGACCATAGAGTTCACGCTGTAAACTTTCCAGGGGACCCATATCCAATACATATAGATGCTACTTTTACTCCTATTAAAGAAGGATTGATAATTAATAACCCTCAAAGAAGATTACCAAAGGAGCAAAGAAAACTTTTTGAGAAAAATGGATGGGAAATAATTGATGCTGCCCAACCGGCACACAATGAACCACCACCTCTTTGTTATTCCTCAGTTTGGCTCTCAATGAATGTACTAGTTTTAGATCCAAAAACAGTCTGTGTAGAAAAAAGTGAAAAATATCAAGCAGAACAACTTGATAAATTAGGGATGGAAGTTATTCCGATTGATTTAAGAGATGCATATGCGTTTGGAGGTGGACTTCATTGTTCTACAGCAGACGTGTTTAGAGAAGGGGATTTAAAAGATTATTTTCCAAAACAATAAACAAATTAATTTTTTTTAGTTTTCTTTCGATTTGTCGATATCAAATTTTTCCAATTGGCTTAAAGAGCTTTTGGTATTATCATTTAAATTTTCGAATTTAGCACGTCTTTCCATCTCTTTTTGTAACAATTTTTGCTCTCTTCTCATTTCTTCTTGTTCCTTTAGTTTTTGATCTCTATCGAATTTGTCTTCCCATTCTCTAATTTTTATATATTCAATTTCTTTCTCTTTATCTTCCAATTCTTTTAATCTTTTTAATTCTCTATTTTTACGTCTTTGATCTTTAAGATCTCTTTGGTATAATTCATCTTCTCTTACTTTTAAGTCAATATCTTTTCTATTTTGTTCTTCTTCTCGTGTTTTTAATTGCTTTTCTTTTTCTCTTAATTCTTTTGCTACCAGAACTAATTCTTCATCTTTCCTAACCAATCTTTCACTCTCAATTTTTTGTTTTTCATCTTTTAATTTAATTTCTTTTTCTTTTAATCTAATTTCATCTTCGCTTGTTTTTAGTTTATTATTTTCTTTATTCAATTTGTCTTCCCAGGCTTTTAAATCTTTTTTTTCTTTTAAAAGTGAATTTCTTTCCTCAAGTTTCTGTAATTTTATTGCCTTAATTTTGTTTTGTTCTTTATTTTTTTTATAATTTGTTATTGCAGAGGCAATAGATTTTGTAGTAAAGGAAGCAATCTTTGACAGTCCAAGCTTTTCTCTACCTATTCTAGTCCGAGCTTTTTTTTTTGTTTTCATTTGTAAAAACTTTATTTCACTAGAGAAATAATTATTATTCAATAAAAATTTTTAAAAATATTATTGAAAAATTATGTTTCAAAGCTACAACCTGAAAGGGATAATTAATTGAGCTGATTATCTTTTTAAACTTGTTTACTCTCTTTTTTATATTTTACACCTTTTCTCTCAAGTATTTCTTTAACCTTGTCAGAATAAGGCTCTTCAATGTGTTCTGTCGATGGATTTAGCTCAATACCAGCTGGCGTAATTGTTTGGGGCATTGCTACGAATTGAGAGTCTGGATTTTCAACAGTTTTTCTTACTTTCATTCTGTACATACCAAAAAAACCAATTACAGAATGAAAAAAAAATAAAAAAACAAAAAATCCATTTGGACCAACTAAATCCATGAATATCGAGCATAAAAATGGACCACTCATCGCACCTAAACCAAATACAAATTGAAGACCCGCTCCAGCAGCCACAAATTTTTCTTTTGGAATGAAATCATTAGTATGTGCTAAAATTAAAGAAAACATTGGCAAACTACAAAATGAAAATAGAACCAAAAAAATATAGAACCAGGTTTTACTTGTTGCAAGTCCACCTGGTAAATACATTTGTTTAGTAACTAAAATTGTTATAATTGCAAAAGCTGCTGCACCAAAACTAGAAAAAACTATTACTTTTCTTCTATCATACATATCTGATATTTTTCCTACTGGAAATTGAGAAATAGCTCCAGATATAGCCAACAGAAAAGTTACAATTGAAATCTCTAATATAGTAAAATTCATTGAGGTCGCGTACACAGCTAATAGGGTAAATAGTGCAGCCTGTATAGTTCCATAAAAAAAAGAACTTACGATTCCAAAAGGGGATGACTCATAGAGATCTTTGAGTGTCATAACTTTAATTCTTTTAAATGTTGGTGGTTTTTTTTTAGTTAGCAAAATGGGAATTAATGCAATTGATGTAATTACAGAAACTAGAATAAAAGGTTCAAAATTTAAAGGACTGCTAAAGTTTAGTAAAAACATCCCGATTCCCATTGTTCCATAAAGTATGACCATATAGATCGACAAAACACTTCCTCTATTTTTATTACTTGATCTATCGTTAAGCCAGCTTTCAGCAACTGTATAGATACAAACCATACTTATCCCAGTCAAAACTCTTAAAAAAAACCACACTAAAGGATTAACAATTATCGAGTGCATTAAAATTACCAAAGATGATAATGATGCAAATGCAGCAAAAACCCTTATATGCCCGACTCTAGATATAATATTGGGAATAGTTGCTGCACCTATAAAATAGCCAACAAAATATCCTGACATCATGAAACCAGTTGAGGTTAAGCTAAATTCTTCCTGCACTGCTCTTACTCCCAGGAGAGAACCTTGAAAACCGTAGGCCATCATAATACATCCCATACCTAAAAATAGTGCCCAGGAATTTTTTAAAACTTTGTTCATAAGAAGATTTAACTATTTGCGATGTATTATTAAATCAAGTCTTAATTGTGACAAAATTAATTTTTTCTTAATTTTAAAAATGAATGTATTGCAATGGTAGTAATTATAATTGCTCCACCCTGGAGTGTTTCTACACTAGGTTGCTCATTAATAATAACCCAGACCCAAAGAGGGCCAATAATAGTTTCGAGTAAAAAAAAAAGATTAACTTCAGCCGCAGGTATAAATCTTGGGGCTATAGTCACAAGTACAAATGGTATTGCAACACACAAAATACACATCAGGGGAACAATAAATAAATCATTATCTATAAGTGTAAAACTTTCAATAAAAAACAAGGCAAAAAAGGCAACGAATAATTTACCCACAACAGCTGCAGGTACTAAGTTTTTGGTTTTAGCTGATCTAATAGTTATAGCACCTAAAGCTAAACCAAAGGCAGTTACAAAACCTAAAATATCCCCATAAAAATTTCCAACTCTTAAAGAGTCGAAAAAAATGTAAACGATAGCAAAAAAAGTTATTACTATAGAAATTAATGTTTTGCGATCAGGCGACTCTTTTAAAAAAATAGCACTAAGAATTGCGGACAACATTGGTGCAGTTGCGATCATTACAAGAGTATTTGCAACATTAGTATTTTGAATTGAAACAACAAAAGTAATATTCGTTATACTAAAGGTTGCAATGTATATTATTCCATGAAAACCAGAATTAAAAAGAATCTTAAAGAAATTAAGTTTGTAAATTAACAACATTCCAAAAAAAACAGTAAAAAAAGGTATAATACCTCTATAAAAAACTAGGCCCCAAGTATCAAGATTTGAAAGCCTTATAAATAATGAATCTGGTGTGATAAACATTACAGCTACAAAAGCAAGCAAAGAGCCTTTTTGCTGATCACTCAAACTTTTCACGCTTTAAGTTCTTTCCAAAAAGTTTTAGCAAGATTAATTTTTGAAAGATCATAATAAGTTTTTAACCCAGTAGGAGAGGTAATATTGATATCACCATTAAGCTTTTGATCAATAAAGTCGATACCAGCAAAAAAAATATTCTTTTTTTTTAAATCTTTTCCAACAATATTAGATATTTTTTTTTCATTTCTTGTCAAATTTATACTCACTGGCTTAGCGCCTTTACTCATATTGCTCAAAAAAGACCCTTTTTTTGGAATTCTAGATATAGCTCCACAAACCTTGCCATTAATTATAAACACCCTTTTATCGCCATTTTTAATTTTAGGTAAAAATTTTTGACACATGACATATCCATGTTTATTTATAAATTTAATTATAAATTTGGATCTAAAAATTTTGATAAGATGAATATCGTTACCGCTGAAACTGTGTATTGGTTTTATAACAATTTTCTTGTTTCTATTAAAAAAACTTCTAATTTCATGAATATCCTGAGTAAATATTGTTTTAGGCATAAATTTTTGAAAGTTAGTGGAATAAAGTTTTTCAGAAACATTTCTGATTGAAGTTGGATCATTAATAATTTTAACATTATTCTTAATTGTATCTAAAATGAAAGTAGATGAAATATATTCTAGGTTAAAAGGAGGATCTTGCCTAATTAATACAAATTTACACTTAGAAAGATCTAATTTTTTGTTTTTTAAGATCTTAAAAAAACTTTTTTTTTTATATTCAAATTTAATAAAAAAACCATTTGCTAAAACTTTTGAGTTTATTATTGATAAATTTTTTGGCTCATAATAGAAAATTTTATAATTTTTTTTTTGTATCTCATTCGCTAAAAATATAGTTGTATCTGTCAAAGGGTTGAGACTCGTTGGATGGTTTCCCTGAATAGCAACTATTTTATTTGTCATATAATTCATTTAAATCTTCATTTTTAGAAAATTTACTTATCATATGATCAGCATTTGTTGTTCTATTATTGATGATTTTTTTTAAATGGCTTAAGAATATAACTTCATTTCTTCCACCTTTGTTAAGAATGTCCCTTTTCTCAAGTCCTTTTTTTGATAAGTCTAATAAAGTTGACGACCAATAAAAAAGATCTTTACCCATTAATTGAGTATTGAAACCTTTATGAGGTGCTTCTAAATAAGCATTAATGATTTTATCTTTATCCCATTTAGAAACTAATTCATAAACTTCGTTCAAATTTCCGTAAAGTATGCCAACAAAAAAGGCTGGACCTGAACATAAACAATCCCATCCGCAGGTATCCATAGACCTAACTTCTATATATTTCTTTAATCTATTTTCTGTAAATATCGTGCTTAAATGTGTAGACAAATCCTTTTGAGAGGGAAGTCTGTTATCAATTTCATTTATTTCTCCATTCATAAAATGACTAAATTTATAATTTTTACCGGAAATATATTTCAATCCATCCTGAATAAATAAAATTGGAAAATTGATTATGAAATCAGCATATTTCTCAAAATCTAAATCCTCAAAAAATATTTTCGGCAATCCTCCCCTCGAAGTATTTTGCCAAACTTTAGAGCGATAAGATAAGTATCTTGTTTGTTTTTTTTCAACTATAGAAGAATTAGCAAATAATGCTATTGAGATTGGGACTATTGAATTAACAATTTTAAATTTTTTAATAAAATCTTCTTCTGAACTGTAGTCTAAATTTATCTGAGTCCCACAAGTTCTATACATCATATCCAAACTTAAGCTACCCCCCAGAGGCATATCCTTTGTCATCAATTTATATCTTTGCTTTGGATTATTAGGTATTTCATTAAGTTTCGAGATCGGATCGAACCCAGCACTGACAATATTAATTCCAAGTTTTTTTGTTACTTGTCTTAATTCAAATAAATAATCCTGAGACTCTGCACAACCCTCATGAATGTTATTAAGCTTATCACCAGATAGCTCTATTTGATTACCAGGTTCTAAAGTGATATTTTTTCCGCCTTTATTAAGACCTATGATGTTATCTTGTTCAATTATTGGGTTCCAGCCAAATTCAATGAGAGCTGAAAACATCTCTTTTGTTTTTAGATAATCTAATCTTTTATTACTTTTATCATCAAATAAAAATTTTTCATGTTCAATTCCGATTTTAAAATTTTTGGATTCTTTTAAACCTGATTTAAAATACTTAATAATTTCATCTTTTGTATCAATCATGTAAATCTCAATTAATATTTTATTTTAAATTCAAACTAATGAATATGGTTTTCTTGAAAAAATTTTTTTAACCATTGGTTTAAAAAAATCAAGTGGAAGAGATTTATAATTAGGGTCAAATGAATTTTGATCGTATTTCTCACAAAAGTTTATAGTTGCTTGGTAGTATTTATGTCCCTTGTATTTATCTCTTTTATTTTTATCTCCACCTAGATGATGAGCATAATAAAACATTTGGAATTCCCCATGTTTTTCAACTATCCAATGTGTTCTCTCTGATACATAGGGTTTCAAAATTGCAGCAGCATATTCAGAGTGATTCATTGGAGCAAGTTCATCTCCAATGTCATGCAATAAAGCAGCTACAATCATTTCCTCACTCTCCCCATTCTTATATGCTCTAGTTGCACTTTGAAGTGAATGTTCCAACCTTGAAATTTGGTAACCTTCTAGTGTCTCGGTTAAACCCGACATAAACTTTAATATTCTATCCGCTGTTTTACTAGCAAAATTTTTTTCATGTCTATCTAAAAAAAGATAATCATCTTTTGTGCCATTTTTCATTTCTGTAAAACTAACTTTTTTCATAAATCAATTATTTGATGCTGAACTTAGCAATGAAAGTTGTGTAATCTTATTATCTCCAAGTTCATCAACTGGTTTTACTGGATAATCACCAGTAAAATAATGGTCTGTCAATTGAGGATAAGTATCATTCCTCTTATTAAAACCTATAGCTCTATATAGCCCATCAATTGATAAAAAAGTTAAGGTTTTAGCACCAATATATTTACAAATTTCATTATTAGTTTTATTTGCAGCGAGTAATTCTTTCTTCGTAGGTGTATCGACTCCATAAAAATCTGGAAACTTTATTTCAGGACAAGCAATTTTCATATGAACTTCTTTTGCACCCGCGTCATAGAGCATTTTTATTATCTTATGAGAAGTAGTTCCTCTGACTAAAGAGTCATCCACGAGAATTATTTTTTTATTTTTAATAGTTGATTGGTTCGCATTTAATTTTAATTTTACCCCTAAACTTCTTATTTTTTGAATCGGCTCTATAAAAGTTCTACCAACATAATGATTTCTTGTGAGCCCTAATTCAAAATTGATACCAAGATACTGAGCAAAACCTAGAGCTGCAGCATTACCAGAATCTGGAACTGGAACAACTATATCTGCTTTCAAATTGCTTTCTTTGGCTAACTCTTTACCAAGATTTTTTCGATATTCGTAAGCACTCTTACCATTTAAAATACTGTCAGGTCTTGAAAAGTAGATATATTCAAAAACACATGGTCTTATTTTTCTAGGAGGAAAAGGTTTAATACTTTGAATCTTATTATCTTCAATTAAAACAATTTCTCCATTGTCAACCTCTCTTACAAATTTTGCATCAATTATATCCAAAGCACAAGTCTCTGACGAAAGAACATAACTGTTATTTAGCTTACCAATTACAAGGGGTCTTATTCCATAGGGATCTCTCACACCTACCAACGAAGTCTGAGTTAGCATGACTAGAGAGTAACCTCCTTGGATTTGAAATATCGCGTCCACAATTTTATCGATAGTTTTTTTTCTTTTTGATCTTGCTATCAATTGAACGATAGTTTCAGTATCTGATGTTGTGTAAAAAATAGCGCCTTCATCGACTAATTTTTTTCTTAATGAAATTGAGTTTGTAAGATTACCGTTGTGAGCAACACCAATACCACCAGCATTGGTATCAGCAAAAAAAGGTTGTATATTTCTTAAAGTATTTTCACCAGTGGTGCTATATCTATTATGCCCGATTGCATAATTTCCTCTTAATCTATTTAATATCTTTTCTTTATTAAAGTTATCTCCAACTAAACCGAATCTTTTTTCTGAAAAATAATGTGATCCATCAAATGATACTATTCCACAACCTTCTTGACCTCTATGTTGTAGTGCATGCAAACCTAATGCAGTTAGAGCTGCAGCATCTTTGCTATCACTTATACCAAAAACTCCACATTCCTCTTTAAGTTTTGGATTAAAGTTCTTTAATTTTTTCTTTAGAGTCTTGATAAGTTTTTTCATCTGGAAATTCTTTTAATAAATAATTACTACCTTTTTTCAAATATGGAAAGATGTATGATTTATTATGATTTATGGGCCATTTATCATGATTATAAACAATATGTACCGCAGAAAATATACAAACAGCAATTATGTAAGATCTTACGAATCCAAAAAAAAAGCCGAATATTGTGTCTAAATTTCCAAGTCCTGTATATTTAACAGCTTTACTAATCCCTTTATTAATCAATAAGATGGAGAATATTAAAATTATAAAAATACTTACACCTAGAGCAATATCTAAAATATATTCATTATCTATAATATCTTTAACATAAGGTTTAATTCTAGGAAAAATAATTAAAGTTAAGATGTATGCTAATAACCATTTGGCCATAGCCAGCACACTTAATACGAAACCTTTTAGATAGCATTTGATCAGAGATAATATTGTTATTATTAAGTAAACAAAATCTAAAACTGACATTGAATTATAAAACTCTTTTAAAATTTCCATTTTAAATTTTATTTTTCAAAAGGTTTAATCAATAAGATTAAGGATGGTAAAAGAGTCAAAACAGATATCATCGCAAGCAACATTGCAATTCCAGTAAAAATACCAAAATAAATAGTAGGAATAAAATTAGATAAAATTAAGATCGAAAAACCAAAAACAATGGTGATTGATGTATTTAAAATTGCCTTACCAACTGTTGAATGACAGACTTCGACTGTTTTATTATAGTCATTCAGATTTTTATATTCTTCTTCAAAACGATAAATATAATGAATACTATTATCAACAGCTATTCCTATAGTTATAGCTGCTATTGTAATTGTCATCATATCTAAAGGAATACCAAGTAGGCCAATAATTCCCAGGATAAAAAAGGCTGCTATAAAATTCGGTACCACACCAATAAGTGAGAGTTTTATATTTCTAAAAAGAATTATAAACATCATAAAAATACCAATCATAACAAATCCCAGGGTCAAAATTTGTGACTTGAATAGACTTTGAAGTAAATTATTAAATAAAATTAAAACTCCAGCAAGTTTAAACTCTTTTTTTTCAAGTCCTAATTTTTTTTGTAAGTCATCATTTATTTTATTTATTAAATCATTTCTTCTTAAGTCTTTTTTAGAGTCTATAATTCTGAGATTTATTCTGGCTTCATTATCTTTTATAGAAATATATGGATCGACAATTTCTGTTCTAATATTTTCGGGAATTTTTGAATAAAGAACTCCCATTTCTAAAGTTCCCAATGGTTTATTATTATTAAGCAAAGTTGCAACATCAATAATCGAGGAAAAAGATAAAACCTTACCAATCTCTGGTAGGCTATCTAAATAATTGTGAACTGATGCAATTTTATTAATCTTATCTTTTGTGAACCAATATTTCTTTTCATCTTCTTCATTATCTTCATTTTCCCAATCATCAAATTCATCATCGCTAGTCTCAGTTTTGTTTTTTGGAAATTTTAAAATTACTTCCAGCGGTGTGGTACCACCTAATTTTTCATCAATAAGTTTCATACCTTTGTAAATTTCAGTCTTTTTACTAAAATAATTTATGAAACTATTTTCAACCTCAAGACGGCTAATGCCAATGATACTAAATAAAATAACAATTCCAGTTAGCACAAAAATTGACTTTTGATAATCTCGTGAAAGCTTTGAAAGTAGAGATGTAATTTTAGATTTTTCATATTTAATAAAAGAAACATTTTTTTTTGGAACAAAATTAATAAGGGTTGGTAGTAGTGTAAATGTAATACAAAATGAGATCACCAAACCCATTGTCATCATCCAGCCAAAATCTATTATAGGTTTTATTTCACTAAAAATTAAAGACAAGAAGGCTATAATTGTTGTCATTACAGTATATAAGATTGGCCAAAACATTTTCTCGGTAGTTAAAATCAAAAGATCTAAAATATTTTTATCTGGAAAATTTTCTTTTAGTTGTAAAAAACGTGTGCTCATATGAATATTCATTGCCATAGTCAAAATTAACATCAGTGCAATAAAATTTGAGGAGATTACTGTCACTTTCCATCCTAGCAAGCCGAGTAAACCTGTCATTATTATTACTGAGAAAAAGCAGCTGCTTATTGGAACCAATATCCAAATTAATTTTCTAAAGATATACCATAATGTTGCAATTATAAATAAAAGAACACCTAATCCAAAAACAACTATATCGCTTTTAATAAATGTCATCATATCATCTGCAATCATAGGTATACCGCCCAAGTGGATCTTGCCTATGTTTTCATAACTTTTAATTACATCTCTTATTTCAATAATATTTTTATGATTTTGTTTTTTTATTTGGTCTTTATAAATTTCAATTTCCTTTTTTGATTTATTTTTAATATCATCTAAAGACTTATTTTTTTTTAAATAAACAATGATTCCACTAGTTTTACCATCTTCACTAATAACGAAGTTTCTAAAAACTGGACTACTAATAATTTCTTTAAAACCTCTATCTTTATTCACATCTTCATCTTTAAGAGTTTTGAAATTTTCCAATCTTTCCTGTAAAGGAGCCTCAGAATTATTTAACAAGGGAATATCTAGCAAAGTAACCACACTATCTACCCACTCTAAACTTTGAATTTTATACTTTAAACTTAAAAGATTATTTATTGAGGTATCAGTAATCATACCTTCATTTGGCGTATAAGTTAAAATTAAAAATTCTTTTGATCCGTAACGTTCATTTACCTCTTGAAGATATTTAAGGTCAGGATCACCATCAATTAATAGAGTATCAGAAGAGGCATCTAGCCTAAAGTTTTTTGAGTGATAACCAAAACTTATTAACGCAATTATCAAAAGAGCAAATATAAACTTGGGATTTTTAAGTATAAAATTTTGATAAAAATGGGTGAACATTTACCCTATTTATATTTTAATTTAAGTATTTTGAGTATCTTTAAATTTAGTAAACATAGCCTCAAACTCAAGCATTACATTTCCAGTTGGACCATGTCTTTGTTTACCAATAATTATTTCTGCTAAATTTGATACCTCGTTCATTTTCGCTTGCCATTCAGCATGTTCCACAGTAGCAGGCCTTGGTTCTTGTCTTTCTAAATAATATGCCTCCCGATAAACAAACATAACCACATCTGCATCTTGCTCGATTGAGCCAGACTCTCTTAAATCAGCTAATTGAGGTTTTTTCAAATCTCTTTGTTCTACTGCTCTTGAAAGTTGAGATAATGCAACAACTGGCACTGATAGCTCTTTAGCTATAGCTTTTAAACCTTGTGTTATCTCAGAAATTTCTTGAACTCTGCCATCTTTGTTATTGATGGATCCTTTCATTAATTGGATATAGTCAACTACTATCATATCTAAACCAAATAATCTTTTTATTCTCCTAGCTCTGTTGCTCATGGCTGCAATACTTATAGCTGGAGTTTCATCAATGTATAATGGAAGCTCTGCAATATTTTTTGAGGTCTCAATAAATTTGTCAAATTGTTCATCAGAAATTCTTCCACGCCTTATATCATTTGATTTAATTCTAGATTGTTCCGCTAATATTCTGGTAGACAATTGTTCAGAGGACATTTCTAGAGAAAAGAAAGCGACCGATGACTTCCTTTGACCTTCTTGTAGTTTTTGTGCTGCATTGAATGCTATGTTAGTTGCTAAAGCAGTTTTACCCATTGATGGTCTACCTGCTATGATAATTAAATCAGATTGATGCAGACCTCCGAGTCTATCATCTAGATCTTTTAAACCAGTCGGAACTCCAACAATCCCTTCTTCATTTTTATACGCAGCAGAGGCCATCTCAATTGTTTTTTGCATGGCCTCATCAAATTTTACTAATGATGAACTAAAAGATCCTTTTTCAGCTAAATCAAACAACAATCTTTCAGAATTTTCAATTATGTTTTGACCATTTATATTTAGATCATTGATTTTAGCTGTATCTATAGTTTGTTCTGAGATTTTAATTAACTCACGTCTAACAAACATATCATAAATTATTTTTGAGTATTCAGTGGCTTGTCTTGTAGATGTTGAGAATTTAGTGATTTTTACAAGATACTCTGGTATATTTATTTCATCTTTGTCAGATACAAAATAATTCTTAAGTGTTATTGGATTTGCTAACATCCCTTTATAAATTAAGTTTTCTATTGCACTGAAAATCTTTTGATGCATTGGATCATAAAAATTTGAACTAGATATAATTGTATTGATGTCATCAAATATTTCATTAGATACTAAGATCGATCCTATAACAGATTGCTCCGCCTCAATATTGTTAGGTAATTCTTTAAAACTGTCTTTTAGAATACTTAAACTTTTTTCCATTAGATAAATATAACAAATATTGTATAAATTTTATCTTTAAAATTTGCTGGGGAGAAAATTGTATAATTATTGAATTGTCTCCGATGAAACTACATTAATAATTATCTCAGCATCAACTTCTGAGTGTAGGCTTATTTTTACCTTAAACTTTCCAGTTGATTTTATATCTTTTATTGGCTGAATCATAGATGGTTTAATTTCTTGATCATCTATTTCTTTTATTAATTTTGAAATTTCTGTTGGTTTAACCGAACCGTATAATTCATTATTTTCAGTACATAATTTTTCAATTTTATATTCTTTTTTATTTATCTTTTCTTCGATTTTTTTCGCTTCTTGTTTTTTTTCGTTGTCTTTTTTTGAAAGTTCAGACTTAATTTTTTCTACTTTGGTAACATTTTCCTTGGATGCGTATAAAGCTTTATTGTTTGCAATTAGGAAATTTCTAGCAAATCCTCTTTTAACATCTATTATTTCACCTATAGAGCCAATTTTTTTTAAATTTTCAAGCAAGATTACCTTCATATTATATTAACGCTAAATTTCTAGCTCTTTTGATAGATAACGATAACTCCCTTTGTTTTTTTTGACTAACATTAGTAATTCGTGATGGAAGGATTTTACCGTTTTCAGAAGTGTACTTTTTTAATAATTTTATATTTTTATAATCAATAGTTGGAGCACCTTTAACAGAAAGAGGACAGCTTTTTTTAAATTTGTATTTATTCGGTTGAAAAATGCTAAGTTTAGCAAAATTACTTTGTTTATTTTTTTTATTTCCTAATTGTTTTTTTGGCATGATCTATTTATTTATTTTCTTTTTCTGAATTTTCTTTTTTATTGAAATAATTGGTTTTCAAATCAAATTTCTTAACTTTAACTGTTAGGTATCTTAAAAGTTTCTTGTCTAGAGACTCATTTTTTTCTAATTCATTTATTACCTGACCATTACATTTGATCTTAAAATGTATATAGCTACCTTTTTTATTTTTTTTAATTAAATATGAAAGATTTAATAAACCCCAGTTTTCAGTTTTAACTATTTCACCATCATTTTTTTCAACAATTTTTGAATATTTTTCAGTAAGTTGCTGAATATCACTTGGTGAAGCGTCTTGTCTTGCTATAATTGTATGTTCGTATAAATTCATTTAAACTTTCTAAAAAAATGAGGATATACTATTATAAATCTTTAATTACAATAGTTAAAAGTTTTGAAAAATAGGTTTTTTTTATGTTTTCAGTAATTTTCCCAGGTCAAGGGTCTCAATTAGTTGGAATGGGAAAAGAGCTCTATGATAAATTTAATATAGTAAAAGACCTTTTTAAACAGGCAGACGACACATTAAATTTTTCTATTTCTAAGCTTATCCTGGAAGGGCCAAAAGAAGAATTAGATTTAACAGCAAATACACAACCAGCAATATTTTTAATAAGTTATTCAATATTTAATTTAGCAAAAAATGAATTCAACTTAGATTTAAATAAAGCAAAATATTTTGCGGGACACTCTTTAGGAGAATATTCGGCATTATCATGTGCAGGATATCTGGATTTTTCAGATACTTTAAAAATATTAAGAATTAGAGGGGATGCTATGCAAAACTCCGTACCTAAAGGACAGGGAGGGATGGTTGTGGTATTGGGTTCAACAGTTGATGAGATTGAGAGAATTTTAATGGAAAATAAAGAAAATTTAAAAGCGCAAATCGCAAATGATAATTCTGAAGGTCAAATTGTTTTGAGCGGAAAAAATAAAGACTTAGAAAAATTAATTCAAATTTTTAAGGTTAGTTCAATTAAAAATATTAAACTTCCTGTAAGCGCACCCTTTCACTGCGAACTAATGAATAATGCTACAAAAATTATGAAAGAAGAGTTAAATAAACTTAATTTTAAAGATGGGCAAAATAAATTAATTTCAAACGTTACTGCTAATGAGATTAAAGACCAAGATGAGCTTAAAAATCTCTTAATTAAGCAAATAGAAAATAGAGTTAGATGGAGAGAAAGCGTGATTAATATGATAGAAAATGATGTAGACCATTTTATAGAAATTGGACCTGGGAAAGTTTTGTCAGGTTTGGTAAAAAGAATTAATAGAAATGTTAAAATTGATACAATTAATTCTCAAGGCGATATTGAAGGTCTAAAAATATGACTGATTTAAAAGGTAAAAATATTATTGTTACTGGTGCTTCAGGTGGGATAGGGAACTCAATAATTGAAAAATTAAATCACTCAGGAGCAAATATTTTAGCCTCAGGTACAAGAATAGAAAAACTTGAGGAATTAAAAAGTAAATATGAAAATATTAAAATATTAAAGTTTGATATTTCTCAAAGTGATAAAATTGAGGAGTTTGTTGAAAACGCAACTATAGAACTTGGTGGCAGTTTAGATTGTATCGTTAATAATGCAGGCATTACCCAAGATAATTTAGCAATAAGGATGAGCCTAGATGAATGGAAAAAAGTTATAGATGTTAACTTAACATCAACTTTTTTGATGAGCAAATCAGCAATTAAAAAAATGCTTAAAAATAAATCTGGAAAGATTGTTAATATTACTTCAGTTGTCGGACACACAGGTAATTTAGGACAGGCCAATTATACAGCTTCTAAAGCAGGTATAATTGCAATGTCTAAGAGTTTGGCAATAGAATATGCTAAGAAAAATATAAATATAAATTGTATTTCACCTGGTTTTATTAAAACAACTATGACGGATAAATTGGACGATAAATTTAAAGAGGCTATAATATCAAAAATTCCTTCTGCTCGACTAGGAGAGCCAGATGATATTGCAAATGCTGTACTTTTTTTATGTTCTAGTCACTCAAGTTATATAAATGGAGAAACCTTGCATGTTAATGGAGGCATGTATATGGCTTGACAAAATAAGTATATAAACTAATAAGAATTTAAAACAAAAAAGGATCAAAATGTCAGAAGATATTTCAAGTAAAGTTAAAAAAATAGTTGCAGATCACTTAGGTATTGATGAAGCAAAAGTAACAGAGGAATCTAGTTTTATAGATGATTTAGGAGCGGACAGTCTAGATACTGTGGAGTTAGTTATGGCTTTTGAGGAGGAGTTTGGTTCAGAAATTTCTGATAGTGAGGCTGAAAAAATTTTAACAGTTGGAGATGCTGTAAAATTTATTGAAGGAAAAGCTAACTAACAATTAATGCCCACGAATAATGATGGGGTGATGATTATTCTTTCCTCTCCTTCTGGAGCTGGAAAAACTACACTGGTCGGATTGTTATCTCAAAATCCTAAATTTGAAATTTCAGTATCTCATACAACAAGAAAACCAAGACAAAATGAAATACAAAATAAAGATTATTATTTTGTAAGTGAACATGAATTTAAAAGGCTTATAAGAAATGAGGAATTTTTAGAATATGCTAAAGTTTTTAACAATTTATATGGAACTACTCGAACACCAGTTATTGAGAGATTAAACAAAGGAAAACATGTTTTATTTGATATTGATTGGCAAGGTGCTGATCAAATAAAAAATAAAAAATTAGATTATAAACTTATAACTTTCTTTATCTTACCCCCGAGTAAAGAGGTTTTATTTCAAAGATTATCAAATCGGCACATGGGAGATAGGACTATGGTCGAGGAAAGAATGAATCAATTTAGCCATGATGTTTTACATTGGATTAATTATGATTATGTTGTGATAAACGATACATTGAATAATTGTTTTTCAAAAATTATCAATTTAATTGATGCAGAGTTAAAAAATGGTTCAAAAGATTATGATAAAGATTTTATAAGAAAGCATGTAGAAAAATTAACTGTTTAAGTTTTCATATTCTTTAGCCAAGTTATAATATGTATTGAAATCCAAATTTTGTGGCCTTAAATTCAAATTTAATTTTAATTTTTTTTGAACTTCTGTATTTGCACTAAATAATTGATTAAAAGGTTTTTTAATCATTTTCCTTCTATGATTAAAAAAAAACCTAGTAATTATCTCAATATTTTTAGGCTCATTAATATTAAAAAATCTTTTCTTCGGTGTAAAAAACAATAAAGAGCTATCTATTTTTGGTTTAGGGTGAAATGATGAAGGTAGTACATCGCAGATTTTTTTAATTTCCAATTTCCATTTCGCTAGTATAGCTAGCCTTCCATAAGTGGAAGTATTCACATTTGCTACAATTCTATCTGCAACTTCTTTTTGAAACATTAATATCATGTTTTCAAACCAAAAATTATTATCATTTAGATTTAATATCCATTTACATAATATTTCGGTAGAAATATTATATGGCAAATTTCCAAAAACAATTAACTTATCTTGGGAAAATTCTTTTTCATTAATTTTTAGTATATCTTCATTAATTATTTCAATTTGGTTTTGAAATTTTTTTTGTAAACTTGAAATAAGTCTATGATCTTTTTCCACAACCAAAAATTTTTTAGGATTTTTTTTCAATATAAATGATGATAAATTTCCAGTTCCAGGACCAACTTCAAGTATAGTCTTGCCTTTAATTTCAGTTATATCAGTGATTTTTTTTAGGACCTTTTCATCTATTAAAAAGTTTTGACCTAAGTTTTTTTTGGCTTTTATCACTTAAGTCTCTCAAGGAAAGAAATCGCTTTATATAAACTTAAAGGACTTGAGATGTTTTTACCAAGCATTCTCTCATTAGGTCCGTGATCAGGTGAAATTCTTACAAAGGGTAAACCTAAAGTAATATTAATCGCATCATATTCAAAGAGAGTTTTGATAGGTGATAAAACTTGGTCATGGTACATGCCTAGAATTACATCAAATTTTTTTCTATTTTTTCTTAAAAAAATTGTATCTGCAGGATATGGTCCAGATACTCTAAATTTGCGTTTCATCAAATTTTTAACCGTTGGCTTTATAATTTTTTCATCTTCATTAAAATTGCTAATACTCTCACAATGTGGGTTGAGACCAGTTAATGCGATTTTAGGCTTATAGCCGATAAATGTTTTGTAAAAGTCATCAATCAATAAAACTTTTTCAGTTATCAATTTTTTATTTATTGTTTTAGAAACTTTTTTTAAGGGAAGATGTGTTGTTACAGGACTAACTGATAGATCTTTATTATATATTAACATTGCAATTTTTTTTTTTTTAAATTTTTTTGCAAAAAATTCTGTAATACCTAAAAATTTATTCTTTAAAAAATTTTTTTTGGAAATAGGACCATTGATCAATCTATTAGAGAAATTTGTTTTAATTAAAATGATAGCTATTTCAAAACATTTTCTTATATAATCATTTGATTTATCACTGATTTTTTCAAAAGCTTTTTTTTGATTATAACTAACATTTATAAGATTAATTGAACTGTTATTTAGTTTATAATCATTGATTTTCTTTAAATCTAAAAGTTTTATGTTTATCTTAAAATTCAGCTTCTTCATTTGAAGTGAGAGAATTTTATGTGATGCAATTAAAATTAAAGGGCTTTTAATTCTTTTTGTTTTTAGCACTTTAAATAAGATTTCAAAAAAAATACTATTCGGCTCCCCTGCAACTAATATTATTGGTTTATGGCTCATTAATAATAATATCTTTTTTAATTTTATTTAAAAAAATGTTTGAAAATTGATTTAATTGTTCATTAGTTTTAATTTGAATAATTTTTTTTAATTCATCCTCAAGTTTAATATCTTTTTCTGTAACTCTCTTTTCTCTAACTTTAAGAATTAAATAACCACCAGGTATCACTAAAGGTTTTGTAAAAGTATTGATATTAATTTCTGTAATTTCTTTTAGAATTTTTTTATTGATGGAATTTTCACTTACCCATCCGATGTTTCCACCAGAAGTTGATGTTTCAGAAATACTGTAAATTAAAGCAGTATTTTCAAAACCATTTTTTAATATAGCATTTTTAATGATATTAAATTTTTCATTTATCGTCTGCCTTTCTTTTAAATCAAATACAATTTCTGAAAGAAGGTACTCGGTTTGACTATCATTTTTTTGAATATCTTGTTTTAATTTATCAGTGTCAATTTTGACATTTTTTGAGTATTTATCATAAATAAACTGACTCCATATAGCATTAACAGTCATTTTATCTCTTATTAATTCAGGTTTAACATTATATTCTTGAAGATGAAGAGTTATTTCCTCAATTTTTGTAAACCCTCTATTCGCATAAGTAGAAATCAAAATTCTTTTAAAATCATCATCGTTAATTTCAAATTTTTTTACAATTGGTATAAGTGCAATTTTTTTAATTTTATCTTTTATTAATGAGTTTCTTGCGATCTCAATAATTTTCTCATTTCCTAGACTGTTTATATCTTCATTAATTGTTTTTAAATAATTTATTTCATTTAAGATATCTATTGTCGTGATAAGCTCATTGTTTATTTTTAATAGAATTTTATTTTCACTTGCCAATACTGAAAATTTTATTATTGTTGAAAAAAAAATTATGAAAATAGTTACTATAAGTTTCACAGAAATAACTCTTATCATTGATCAATTTTTTGCTCAAAATTTGTGAGAGGAGTTAAAGTTATACTAAACAACAAATTTTCTGAAGGTTTTAGATCTCTATCTTCATAGTATGATTTGTTATATTTAATTCCAGCTATTAAGCAGTCGTTTTTATATTCATAAATTAGATTATAATATTCCGTTAAATCAATTTTTCTATTTCGTCTTGTGTTAAATGTTAGGTAATTTTTATCATTTAATTTAATAGATGTTTTATTTTCAATTGTATTTGAGTCACCAATTGGACCATCTTCTTCAATAAAATTAAATGAAGTATTTAAATTTTTGTAATTAATCGATGTATTTAATGAATTATATTCTAAAGTATTGAGATCATTATCTAAAATAAAATTATAAGAAATATTTAAAGTATCTGAGAGATTATTTGATATTGATCCAAAAATGTTTGTATCTTTTCCATTTATACCACTCGATTGAGGTATGAATTTTTCATTTTTATCTCTATAAACAGTTGCAATTTTTGCCTCAAAAAATTTATTTATATCATTTAATTTTGTCTTTTTATAATCAACACCTAAAGTAATTGATTTTCCCTCTTCGAAAGAGTCATCTATAGCCAATCTATTAATATCAAAAATACCATCGACATTGATTGATCTATCACTAGAAGTATAATCCTTCATATCACCTGGATTAAATCTAATCGAGGCTTTTGGAGTAAGATAATTTATATTTTTTTCAGTCTGATTTATCATCGGTAAACTTGTATTTAGCTCAAAAATACTCATAACCTCCATTTGTGGACTAGATTTATACAAACTGTCATTTTTTCCTATGGTGTTTAGATTTTTTAAATAAATATTATATCCATTCTTAAAGCCATAGTCGTTTATAATATCTAAACTTTGGAAATTAAGGTCATTTATAATTTTTGATCTAAAATTATTTGTATTTCTTAGATCGTTACTTCCACTAGAACTAAAATTAATTGATCCATTTTCCAAATTACTAAATAATTGCCTATCAAAATTATAATAAGGTAAGATAAATTGAAATCTATCAGAACTAGATAACTTTAGATCCTCAAATGATTGAAAGCCTGCAGTAAAGTTAAAATTATTATTATTAACTATTAATTTTGCCTCAGAATTTAGTACATCATAGTCTGTAGGAGTTGTAACATTTTTAAAGATATTTCCATCAAAAATTTTCAGGTATGTATCATTTGAGACTTTTTTGAGAGAAACAATCAAATCACTTTGATTAAAATTTTCCCATGCTAAATTTACATCAAATTTTGCAAATATATGACTTAAGCTGTTTTTCTTGCTTGAGAGTGATGATTGATATCCGTCAACATACGCAAAATCCACTATTGCTGATGAATCTTTGTTCTCGACTCTAAACTCATTTTGAAACATTTTTATGTCACTATCAAATATAGTAGGTCTAAAGGTAAAATCTTTATTTTGAGAAATTACATGATAGTAAGGCAAATTTAAAGATGATCCCAAAACATTTGAATTGTTTAAACTTGGCTTTAAAAAACCTGATTGTCTTTTGACAGTTGGATCAGGGTGAAAAAACTTTGGAAAATATAAAACTGGAACGTTATAAATTTTTAATAACGCATCATCATAAATAAGCTGTTTTTTATTTTTGTCGTGTTTAATTTCACTAGCAGTGATAATCCAAGGAGGACAATCAGTATCGTCAGCACAACTTGTGAAAACTCCTTTTTTAACAGTGGTGATATTATCCTCACTTTGAGCAGAAACTCCTTTCAGTCTAGGATCATTTTTTATGTTGTTAAACAGATCTTTCTTTAAATTTATTTGAACATCTTTTGCAACAAAACTCTTTTTTTTAAAATCAAAAATTCCACTATTAAAAAATAATTTGTCATTTTGTGGTAAATTATAATCTAAATTTACTAGAATCTTTTCACCTTTTAATAACTCATCATTAATAGAAAAACTAAATTTTTTTAATTTAACATGGGTTTGCTCATCATTATCTAATATCAAAGTATCTTTATTTGAACTTAATATCTTCTTATCTCTAAAAAAAACAACATCGATTGAGTCTAAGATAAATCTTGAATTGATTTCACTTTTAGTTTTTCCTCTACTAAATATTTTTTCACTATTTTTTTCGTATGTGATGTTATTTGAATAAATGATATAATTGTTAATTTTATCTTTAATAATAACATTACCATTAGCATTAAGTATGTTTTCAATTTTTTGGTAGATAAAATTATCAGCCTCAATTACAAATCTATCACTAGTTGAGACTTTACCCCTTTTTGAACCTATAATTTTGTTCCCATTTTCTAAAATTTCTATTTCAGAAACATCAAAATTGAATTGATCTTGTGCATTAGATAATTCTATTAAGAAAAAATTTAGATAGAAATATATAAGTGTTAATAAAATCTTATTTTTCATTAAATCTTCTAATCATTAGAGAGTTTACAATTGTTAATAATACTATAGGTAATAATACCGAACTAAATAAATCAATTTTTTCTGTTTTTCCGAGAACATTAAAAAAATTAAATAAATAATATATTAATACAGAAAAGAACAATCCAATTGAAATTTTAAGAATTGAACTTTTGAGTTGTTTGGTACCCATCATTATGATGCTGGAAAATATAGTCATAAGCACTAAATATATTGGAAGAGATATAAGCTTTAAAAGTTGAATATCTATTTCTATTAAAGAATAATTTAGAGATTTGTAGTTTTTCCTAAGTTCTAAAAGCTCCAATATTGATAGTGAGGACAAGTTAGAAAACAGACTTTGAATAACTAAATAGTCAAAATTTGTGTTCATTTCCAAAATTTTAAATTTTTGTTTTGTATTTTTGTCAAAAACTTTTGCATCAAATATTATCCAATTTTTATTAGATATATCAATTTTAGGGCTCACAATATTTCTCTTTATTTCAAAATTATTATTAAACTCAGAGATATAAGCATCAATCAAATAATTTTGATCTATTTTCACAGAATTTATTATTAAAATTTTGTCATCAATTACATCTTTGATCCAAAGTCCATTTTTAGTGATAACTGCAAGATATTTTCCATCTGAGGTATAGTTAGTTTTTAAATCTAAATAAAAATTTTTTAAACTTGATGAAAAGCTATAAAATAAAGTTATAATTATTATACCCAATATAAAACTCATTAAACTAATTATAAATAAAATTCTCGAATTTTTAAGACCAGAATATTTAAAAATACTTAATTGATTATTACTGAATAATGTAATGAAAAAAAGTTGAGTAGAAAGAAGAAAAATAAAAGGAAACATTTCAAATATAAAAGTTGGTGAATTAAGAAGTGATAAGTATATTGGAAAATAACTGTTAACATTTATGTCTTTAAAAAAATCTAATTCGCTAAGTAAATTAAGTATGAAAATCAAACTAAACATTATCAATGAAACATAAAAAAAACAATTTAAATAAATTTTACTTAAAAATTTTATATAGGTCCTCATTTTTTCCCCTTATAAGAATTTAAATTGAAATAAATTATTGAATATATCAAAACTATTATAATTATAGGAATTATGAAAATTTTAAAATTTTCAAGAACATCACTTTTTATAAATCTTAAACTCATTTCAGAAGAAATAATTAGCGATAATCCAAATAGAAAAATAAAAATTCTGTAATTAAAATAATTTATGCTTTCTTTTGATTTAAGTAGTAAAAACAAAATAGTTAACATTAAAGATGGTATATAAAAAGGTATAATAAACCTTTTGTATAATTCTTTAATAACATTATTCAAATTTGCTAAAACACAATTTTCAATCACAACATTATTTGTGTCTATACCGAAAAAATTTATATTGTTAAGTTTTAAATAACATCTAATTAATTTAGATGTAGATACTTCCTGAGTTTTTATATAAGTTGTAGTGTTTGTTTCTAAATTTTTTAAATTAAAGTCTGATTTTGAAAATCTAAAATTTGTAATCTTATTGTTAATAAAATTAATTGTCTCTCCTTCATGTAGTACTAATATCTGAGCATCTCTTTTATCAACAAATTTTCCTTTTTTTGCGTAAGTAATTTGAAAATTATTAATATTTTCTTCTTTCTTTAAGTATATATTTAATAAATTCCCATCATCATCTTTACCGTCACTATAAATTGTTATGTTTTTTATAGTATCATTAAATTTTTTTTGTTTAATAAAGCTCTCTAAAAAATTAACAGAAGATGTTCTTAAAAAAGATCTTGCTTTGTCTAAAGAGTTAGGAACCACAAGTGCGGCTAAGGTTATTTGTAGAAATGTTAAAAAAATTGAGAAAATTAATAAGAAATTTATAAGTTGAATTTTATTAACACCAAAATTCCAAAATATTATCAGTTCATTGTTTAATTCATATTTTGTTATCACATAAAAAAAACTAAAAAAAAATACAAAAGGTAAAACTTTACTAACAATTTTTGGAAAGTTGAGTAATGAATAATTTATATATACTAAATAGTCTCTGCCATCTTCTATCATTATATCCAAATAATTTACTGCCTGAAATACCCAGATAATAATACTTGCGCTAAAAAGAGTAATTAAGAAAAAGGTTAGACAATCAATTAATAATTTTCTAAATAATATTTTTTCCATTGAAATCTTACAAAATACTAATTATATAACTCAAATATTAGCTTACAATTAATATACAACTTAAAGTACACATATATAAAAAATGTCAATAAAAATAAGCTTTAAAAAAAGCATTTTAAGAAAAATTTCCTCAAATTTGGTATTATTTGTGGATGAAAAGTTCAATACAAAATTGATTAAAAAATATATTTCAAGTTCAGAATTTTCTTACATATCTGATTTGTTAAAAACGAATGATCTAAAAAAAAAATTATTAATTTTTGAATTAAGTTCAAAAAAGAAAGTAGTTTTAATATCAATCAAAAAAAACATAGAGAATTATGACATTGAAAATTTAGGAGCAGATTTTTATGGCCTGATTAGCAATGCAAAAAGCAATGAATATTTTATCAATTCTGACAGTATTAATAGTATTAATAAAAATTTTATAGGACATTTTCTTCATGGACTTAAATTAAAATCGTATAATTTTGGAAAATACAAAACAAAGAATAAAAAAAGATTAATCAACATAAATGTTTTTGGAAAAAATAATACTTCAGTCAAAGATCAATTAAAATTTAGAGCGCTAGAGGAAGGAACTTTTTATGCAAGAGATTTGGTTTCAGAGCCAGGTAATGTGTTACACCCTGACGAATATGCAAAAAGAATAAAAGTGTTAAAGAAATATGGATTAAAAATAAATATTTATGATCAAAAAAAATTAAAAAAGTTAGGTATGAATGCTTTGTTGGGTGTGGGTCAGGGAAGTGTAAGAGGTTCATACCTTGTTACTATGGAGTGGAAAGGCCTTAAAAATAATTCAAAACCCCTTGCTTTTATTGGTAAAGGAGTTTGTTTTGATACAGGCGGATATTCTTTAAAACCAGCCAAATTTATGGAGGACATGACTTATGATATGGCTGGCTCAGCAGCTGTTGTTGGATTGATGAAAAATCTTGCAATAAGAAAAGCGAAAATTAATGCAGTAGGTGTAGTAGGACTTGTGGAAAATATGGTTAGTGGAAATGCTCAAAGACCAGGTGATATAGTAAAATCTTATAGTGGAAAAACTATAGAAATTCTAAATACAGATGCAGAGGGAAGATTAGTTTTAGCTGATGCAATTACATTCACAGAAAAAAAATTTAAACCTAAATTTATGATAGATTTAGCTACTTTAACTGGAGCAATAATAGTTTCTCTGGGATCTGAATATGCAGGTCTTTTTTCAAATAATGACAAACTATCAAACGAATTAATTAAAGCAGGTGAAAAAGTCGAAGAAAAGTTATGGAGAATGCCTTTGCATAAAAATTTTGATAAATTAATAAATTCTAAGAATGCTGATATGCAAAATATAAATTATGTTGGAGGAGCAGGCTCAACAACTGCGGCACAATTTTTGCAAAGATTCATTTTGAACAAAACCCCTTGGGCACATTTAGATATTGCTGGAATGGCTTTTTCAAAATATGGAGGTGCTTTAAATTCAGGTGGAGCAACTGGTTATGGTGTTAGATTGTTGAATCAATTAATTGAAGATTGCTATGAATAAAATTGAACAAACACTATCAATCATTAAACCTGATGCAGTAGAGAGAAATTTAGACGGTCAAATAAAAGAGATGTTCCGAACAAATGGTTTCACAATTGTTCAGGAAAAAAAAATTCAAATAGAAAAACAAGAGGCAGAAAAATTTTATAAAGTTCATGAGACAAAGCCATTTTATAATGATTTATGCACTTATTTATCCTCGGGACCAATAGTTGTCATGATCCTCGAAAAGGAAAATAGTATTATAGCTAATAGAGAATTAATGGGATCAACAAATCCAAAGGATGCCGCAGAGGGTACAATAAGAAAAAAATTTGGAATATCTATTGATAAAAATTCTGTTCATGGCTCAGATAGTGCAGAGAATGCAAAAATTGAAATTGATTTTTTTTTTAAGTCTTAGAAAGTATTTTTTTTAAAGCTTTAGGATATAACAAGTGCTCTTGTTTTAAGATTTTTTTCGACAAGGTGTTTGGATCATCTTTTTTGTTTATTTTTACTTTTTTTTGAATAATTATTTTTCCGGAATCTAATTTTGAGTTTACAAAATGAACTGTACAACCCGAAAATTTTTCTTTGTTGTGTATAGCTCTTTCATGTGTCTTTAATCCTTTATATTTAGGTAATAGTGAAGGATGTATATTTAGTATTTTACCCTTAAATCTTTTAATGAAATTTCCTGAGAGAATTTTCATAAATCCTGCTAGGCAAATTAGCTGAGTTTTTCTTTTTTTTAATATGTTAATAATTTTTCTTTCATCTTTATTTTTTTGTCTGAAGTTGAAAATTTTAAAATTAATTTTGTTTTTTTTTAAATACTGAATTGCACTACTTTTTTTATTGCTAGATATAACTAAATCAACTTTTATTGGAGAATTTTTTATTTTAGAAAATTTAATTAAATTTTTCATATTACTTCCATTACCAGAAATAAAAATTACTGTTCTTTTTTTAATCCCAGTTGATTTTACCATGTAATTTGATTTGTTTTGTTCCATTGCATATTTTTCCTATAATATAAGGTTTATATTTTTTAGGAAAAAATTTGATAACTTTACTTAAATTTTTTGGATTTATAACTAGACAAAAACCAACACCACAATTAAACGTTTTCAACATTTCATCATCACTTATTCTATGACTTTTTAACCAATTAAATATTCTAAGAGGATTTATTTTAAATAAATTTATTTCAGCATTAAGATTGTAAGGCAAAATTCTTTTTAAGTTATCAACTATTCCACCACCTGTTATATTTGCACATCCATTAAGAAGATTATTGTCAACAAGTTTTAAGATTTCTTTAACATAAATTTTAGTAGGCTTAAGTAATTGTTCTTTTAGAAATTTATTCTTATTTATATTTATTCTTTTTATATTTATCAATCTTCTTACCAATGAATAACCGTTTGAGTGTAATCCGCTAGATGGAACTGCTAAAATTAAATCATCTTTTTTAATTTTTTTTCCATTAGGTATTTTTTTTTCTTCAACAATTCCTACGGCAAAACCTGCAATATCAAATTTATTCTTAGCATATGTTCCTGGCATCTCGGCAGTTTCACCGCCAACCAAACTACATTTTGAAATCTTACATCCTTTTATAACTCCACTTAAAATTGATTTTAATTTTGATAAATTAATTTTATTTATTGATATATAATCTAAAAAAAATAATGGTTTCGCACCCTGAACTATCAAATCATTTACGCTCATAGCAACGAGATCAATACCTATAGTATTAAATTTATTGAGTAAATTTGCGATTTCAATTTTTGTTCCAACTCCATCTGTACAAGCTACAATTTTAGGATTTTTTAAATTTCTAGGAATACCAGTGATTGAGCCAAAACCGCCAATGTTATTCAACTTTTTTTTGCCTTTTTTTCTTGTAGAAATGTTAGATATGAATTTAACGAATTTATCAGCAGCATTAATGTCAACACCACTTTTTTTATATGTTAATATATTTTTACTCATCAATTTTTATTATGATATTTAAAATAAAAAAAAGTATACCTAAGATCTTATATATTTTTTTTATTTTACTATCTTTAAATATATTTTTTTTTTCCACAGATAAGATCTTTGCCAAATCTTTTGATATAGAAAACATAGATATATCAAGACCATTTGAGATGAACTTCGATAAAAATCAGGTAATAAATGAAGGTTTTGAGCGTGCTTTTTTTGAACTAATTTCATTAATAGTAAGTTCAAATGATAGAAATAAAATAAATAAGATTAAATTAAATGAACTTAAAGGAATGATTGAGTCATTTTCTATACAAGAGGAAAAGTTTATAAATGAAATATACTATGTAAATTTAGGTGTATCATTCAACAAAAAAAAAATCTACAAATATTTAGAAGAAAGAAATATTTTTCCCTCAATACCAAATAGAAAAAAATTCTTATTTATTCCAATTATTATAGATGAAAATAAAAAAGATCTTTTAATCTTTGATAAGAACGAAATATTAAAAAATTGGAATATAAATTTAGAAAAAACGCATTTAATAGAATATATATTGCCAACAGAAGATCTTGAGGATTTGGATCAAATAAAAAAAAATTATGAAATTATTGAACAATATGATTTTAAAGAAGTAACTTCGAAATATAATCTGGATGACTCAATTGTATCGCTAATTTTTAGAGATAACGATGGACTAAGAGTTTTGTCAAGAATAACTTATAATAAGAATGAAATTATAAAAAATAAGTCTTTTCCTTTTAAAAATCTAGATGATAAAGATCAAATTAATAAATTAATTAAAGAATTAAAATTGGTTTATGAAGATCACTGGAAAAAAATAAATCAAATTAACACTTCGATTAAACTTTTGCTAAATATTAAGATAAGCAATAAAAATAATAAAATTTTATCTGATTTTGAAAAAGATTTGAATGATCTAGATTTAATAAATTATTTTTTTATAACTAAATTTGATAAAGATCATACTTATTATCAATTAATTTTTAATGGAACTCCAAGCACCTTTTTAAAAAAGATGGAAGAAAAAAATTATAATTTTAACACTCAAAATAAAACTTGGTCAATTAGATGACTTAAGATATATGGATCAGAAAATTATAAAATTTAAACACGAAAAAAATCTTAAAGACAGTGATTTTTTTGTGTCAAAAAGTAATAAACATATTTACAATTTTTTACTAAGTTGGCCACATTGGGAAAAAAATCTTGTAAATATATGCGGAGAAAACTTTTCAGGTAAAAGTCATTTAATTAATATTTTTATAAAAAAGTTTAAAGGTGTTATTTTTAACGCTGAGACATTTGATAATAATGATTTGTCAAATTTGGACAGTCATCAAAATATAGTCTTAGAAAATTTGAATAATAAGATTAATGAAAAATTAATCTATACTTTAATCAACACAATAGAACAAAATAATAAATATCTTGTTATAACATCATACAGACCTGTATCTGAGTTTAATTTTAATCTAAATGATTTAAAGTCAAGAGCTAAAAATTTTTTGATCCAAAATATTCAAAAACCTGATGATGAGTTGATTTTTGCACTTTTAATTAAGAATTTATCAGATCGACAGATTGTAATAGAAAAAAAATTGGTTAATTACATAGTTAAAAGGATTCACAGATCATATAGTAAAATATTTGATTTTATATATAAGATCGACGAAATGAGTTTAAAAAAAAAAAAATCTATTAATATAAATTTAATTAAGGAAATCTTAGGAGAATAATTGAACATTTATAGAAGTCATAATTGTGATGGATTAAGAAAAAAAGATGTTGGTAAAAAAGTATTGCTCTCTGGATGGATAAATAAAAAAAGAGATCATGGTAATCTTTTATTTATTGATTTAAGAGATAACTATGGAATTACACAATGTATAATTGATAAAGATAATCAACACTTTTCAATTCTTGAAAAAATGCAACTTGAAACAGTTATAAAAATTGATGGGGAAGTTGTCTGCAGATCAGATGAGACTATAAATAAAGAAATAAACACAGGTGAGGTAGAAGTTGTTATAAAAAATTTTAATGTTTTAGGAACATGTAAAGAACTTCCAATGCCAATATTTAGTGATCAAGAATATTCAGAGGAGATTAGATTAAAATATAGATTTTTAGATTTAAGAAGAAAAAAAATTCATGAAAATATTATTCTCAGATCAAAAGTAATTTCCTTTATAAGAAATGAGATGAACAAACTTGGTTTTTTAGAATTTCAGACACCAATTTTGACATCATCAAGTCCTGAGGGAGCAAGAGATTTTCTAGTCCCAAGTAGGTTAAATCCAGGGAAATTTTATGCACTTCCTCAAGCCCCCCAACAATTTAAACAATTAATTATGGTTTCGGGATTTGATAAATATTTTCAAATCGCACCTTGTTTTAGAGATGAAGATGCTAGAGCAGATAGGAGTCCCGGAGAGTTTTATCAATTAGACTTAGAGATGTCATTTGTTGAACAAGAGGATGTTTTCAATGTAGTAGAAACACTTTTAGTAAATACTTTTAAAAATTTTTCAAAAAAAAATTTATTAGAAAAAAAATTTCCAAGAATTCCTTACAAGGAGTCTATGATCAAGTATGGAACAGATAAGCCTGATCTTAGAAACCCTCTTATAATTAATGATATAACTGAGATCTTTTTAAGAGACGATATTAAATTCGAGATTTTTAAAAAATTAGTTAAATCTGGTTCTAAGGTAAGATGCATAATTACCAAAAATACAAAAAATAAACCTAGAAGTTTTTTTGATGGTATTGACAAATGGGCTAAAGATCAAGGAGCATCTGGTATGGCCTATTTTACTTTTGAAAAAGACAAAGAAGTTTTTGGTAAAGGACCTGTTGGAAAATTTTTTACTAAAGAGGCATTAGAAGAATTAATGAAAAAAACAGGTGCTAACATAGGTGACAGTATATTTTTTGCATGCAATAAAGAAAAAGATTTAGAGGCAATCACATCATTGGCTAGAAATAAAATTGCTAAAGATTTAGATTTAATAGATGAAAACATTTTTGCATTTTGTTGGATTGTCGACTATCCAATGTATGAGAGAGATGAAGTGACAAAAAAAATTAATTTTAGCCATAATCCATTCTCAATGCCTCAAGGAGATATAGATAAAATTGACTTTAATAAACCACTAGAAATTTTAGCATATCAGTATGATATAGTATGTAATGGAATAGAATTATCCTCTGGTGCAATTAGAAACCATATTCCTGAACTAATGTACAAATTATTTTCTGTAGCTGGATATGACAAAAACCAAGTCGATCAAAAATTTAGTGGGATGATAAATGCTTTAAATTATGGCGCACCTCCACATGGGGGTATTGCCCCAGGTTTAGATCGAATAGTTATGCTTTTAGCAAATGAAAAAAATATAAGAGAAGTTACTATGTTTCCAATGAATCAAAATGCTCAAGATTTGATGATGAATGCTCCTTCAGAAGTTAGCAATGACCAATTAAAAGAGTTGAACATTTCTCTAAAAACGAAAAAATAGCTATTTTTTACCTTTGAGACTTATCTTTACATCAGACAAATCCACTAGGTTTTTTTTATAGTTATTTCTTACAAAGCCTTTGCTGGTCATATCCTTGACAATCTTTAACAGTTGATTTTGTTCTTCAGGATTTTTTTCATCAAAATTAGTGTTATCATTATTTCCAATGGCTGGTGTATGAGCTAAATCTTCTCTATTTTGGTAAGAAATAGCTAATTCTCTAAAAATATAATCTAAAATTGAAGTGGCACTTAAAATCCGATCATTTCCATAAACTTTACCAGATGGCTCAAATTTTGTTCCAACAAACGCGTTAATAAATTCATCCAGTGGAACTCCGTACTGAAGTCCAAGTGATATAGCTATTGCAAAATTATTCATTAAGGCCTTTACTAACTCACCTTCTTTACTTGTATCAATAAAAATTTCACCAATCTTACCATCCTCATATTCTCCAGTATGTAAATAAACTTTATGGTCACCTATTGTTGCTTTTTGAATGTAGCCTTTTCTTCTATCAGGCATACTAAATCTTTTTTCATGTACATCTGAATTATTATGCGTTTTTTTAATTATTTTTTCAAAATTTTTTTGACTAGTTTGTTTGATATCAGATTTAATATTTATACCAGTATCTTTTAAAATTTTTTTATTATTTGGGTCTAAACTTTTTGTTTTTCTGTTATCAAGTTTAACATCTAATATTTCAAATTCCCCATCATCTCTTTTTTCTAAGTTTTTTAATTCTGTTTCATTTATACTATCTAAATGATGATTTACTTTAAATGTGCAAGTGTAATAAGTTTCGACTAAATATTTTGCCATAAAACCTCAATATAAAAAATAATTTGATTAATGATTCAATTTATTTATATACAAAAACAAATTTTAGTCTAATTTATTTTATACAATTTTAAATTGAAAATATTTGAATTTTATATGTTGACACTTTTTAAAAAAATTTTCACTTGGTGGAATCGAGATACATTTGGCACGAGATTGAAAACAATTTTTTTTGGAAAATTTGTTGGGGAAGATGATTTTGGGAATAAATATTATGAAAGCAAAAAAGGAAAGAGATGGATTATTTATGCAGATGAAATTGATGCAAGCAAAATACCTGTGGAGTGGTATTCATGGATGCATTTCACGTCAAATAAAATCGAGAAAAATCATAAACTGAGAAAATACAAATGGCAAAAACCACATAAACCAAATTTAACAGGAACGGACTCTGCTTACTATCCAAATAAAAATAAAAACATTAATGAAAAAAAATATAAAAGTTGGAAAAATTGAATTTAAATTTTTATTTTTAACTTTATTTTTACTTTTAAATCTTAATACTAATTTAAATTCAAGTTCTGACTTGGAAGGATCTGTAACTGAAATTAAAGTATTGGATAAGATAAGTTCAAAAAATATATTAGTTAAACTAAATAATGGTTATGAAACCCGACATAAAGATCTTTCTATAAAAAGTATGAAATGTAAAAATTCAGAATTCGATGATAATCCGGAAATCACAGCTTATATTCAGGTGAAAGATTTAAGCAATAAAAATAAAGATGATGTATTTGTATTCAATGGTTGGATGTTTTCTTCAAGTCCATCGATAGCACCGTTTGATCATCCAGTATATGATATATGGCTTATTAAATGTTATTAAACAATTTTTTCATTATCAAGCCAACTCACATTAAAATCTGAATTAATAAACTTTTCATGATTTAGTAGTTTTTTGTGTAAAGGTATCGTTGTTGTAATTCCATCAATCACAAATTCATCAAGAGATCTATTCATTCTTTGAATAGCCTCTGTTCTATTTCTTCCATGGCAAATCAATTTACAAATCAAGCTATCATAATATGGTGTAACCTTGTATCCTTGAAAAATCGCCCCATCCACTCTAGTTCTAAATCCTGATGGTTGATTACACATTGTGATAGTTCCTGGAGAGGGTTGAAAATTATTACTTGGATCTTCTGCATTAATTCTACATTCTATAGCATGACCTCTTGGATTAATGTCTGATTGTTCTAATGCAGTCTCTCCTGTATAAGCTATCCATATTTGTTCTTTTATAATATCTATTCCAGTAACCATTTCAGAAACTGGATGTTCTACTTGCACTCTCGTGTTCATCTCTAAAAAGTAAAATTTTCCATCTTCATATATATACTCCACAGTTCCAGCACCTTCATATCCAATTTTACTTACCATGTTGACAGTTTTTTCAAAAAGATCTTTTCTAATTTCATCATTTAAAACTGGACTTGGAGTTTCCTCAATTAATTTTTGATGTCTTCTTTGAATAGAACAATCTCTCTCATGCAAATGAATTGTTCTATTTTTTCCAGCTAGTATCTGTACCTCAATATGTCTAGGATTTTGAAAAAACTTTTCTATGTAGACCTCTTCGTTGCCAAAATATTTTTTTGCTTCTGATCTAGCAGTTGCAAATAATAAATCAAAATCTTCCTCATTATGAACTATTTTCATCCCTTTTCCACCCCCACCACCAGAAGCCTTAATTAAAACTGGAAACCCAATTTTTTTAGAGAGATCTTTCGCTTCAACTACGTTCTTAACCCCACCCTCTGATCCCTCAATAACTGGTAGACCATTTTCTTTTGCAATTTTTTTAGCTTGAATTTTGTCACCCATCATCTCTATATGTTTAGATGATGCACCAATAAATTTTATTTTATTTTCTTCTAACATTCTCGCAAAATTTGCATTTTCTGATAAAAAACCATAGCCCGGATGGACAGCTTCAGCCCCAGTAAGATCTATAGCAGATAACAAAGCAGGGATATTTAAATAACTACTGGAAGGTTGATGTGAGCCGATACAAACACTTTCATCAGCCAGTTTTACATGCATGCTATTTCTGTCAACATCTGAATGGACAGCTACAGTAGAAATTCCCCATTCTTTACATGCTCTTATTACTCTAACTGCAATTTCTCCACGATTTGCAATTAGGATTTTTTTAAACATTATTCTAGAATGATTAAGGCTTGGCCAAATTCAACAGGTTGTCCATCATTCACCAAAATTTTTTTTACAACGCCAGCTGAAGTCGAAGGTACATGATTCATTGTTTTCATAGCTTCAACAATCATAACTGTATCACCTTTTTTAATTTTTTTTCCAACTTCAACAAACTTTTTCGCTCCAGGTTCTGGTGCATGATACGCAGTTCCAATTATTGGGGATTTAATTTCTATACCAGAAATAATATCATCTGAAATATTTGCATCTGGACTTGATGAGGATACAACTTTTGGATTTGGAAAGGATTGACTATTTACTGATATAGTATTTTTTGAAACTTTAATTTTTGTATCCTTAACTGTATATTCTAATTCAGTGAGTTTAAATTCATCTAAATATTCAGTTAATTCTTTAATTATTTTTTTATCAATTTTCATTTTCCAAGAGCTTTTGCATAGAAATTATGGCTAAAATATAACCGTCTATTCCCAATCCAAAAATTCCACCAGTAACTATATCACTTATGAGGGATTTTTGTCTAAATTCTTCTCTCTTATATATATTAGATATATGTAATTCAATAATAGGTTTTTTAAATATATCCAAAGCATCCCTTATGGCAACTGATGTATGAGTAAAAGCGGCAGCGTTAATTATTATTCCATTAAATTTTTTTCTGGACTCTTGAATTATATTCACCAATTCACCTTCAACATTAGATTGAGCAAATTCTACTTTTAGACCCAATTCATTTGATTTTTTAGCACAGATTTCTTTTAATTCTTTAAAAGTAACTGAGCCATATTGTGATTGTTCTCTTTCACCTAATAGATTAAGATTTGGACCGTTAATAATAATTATTTTATTATTCATTCAGCTTTTATATACGATGAAAAAAATAAAAAAAATAAAAATTAAAATAAATGGTAGTTTTAAATTTGTAAAATATAATACCAATTTATCTGATCTTTTAAAAACTTTAAAAATACCATTAAAAAAAGTGGCAATAGAGTTAAATCAAGAAATAGTAGATAAAAAAAAACTTAATAAACAAATTTTAAGAAATAATGATAAAATAGAAATAGTTAACTTTATTGGAGGTGGTTAGTTTGAAGAAGGATAAATTTATAATTGCTGGAAGAAATTTTAAATCTCGTTTAATTGTTGGGACAGGAAAATATAAAAGTATGTCGCAATGTGCTAAGGCTGTGAAATTATCAGGTGCAAGTATAGTTACTGTAGCTGTAAGAAGAGTTAATATAACCGACAAAAAAAAAGCTCTACTTATGGATTATATTGATCCGAAGAAAATCACTTATTTACCAAACACCGCAGGCTGTTTCAACTCAAAAGATGCTTTGAGAACACTAAGATTAGCAAGAGAGATTGGAGGATGGAAATTAGTAAAACTAGAAGTTTTGGGTGATAAGAAAAATTTATTTCCAGAAATGATTGAAACGCTGAAGTCAACTGAGGTTTTGTCTAGAGAGGGGTTTAAAGTTATGGTTTATTGTAACGATGATCCTTTAATGGCTAAGAGATTAGAAAACGCAGGAGCATGTGCAATTATGCCTTTAGCTGCTCCAATTGGTTCAGGTCTAGGTATACAGAATCAAACAAATATTAAAATAATTAGAAAACAAACAAAATTGCCTTTAATTATTGATGCTGGTCTTGGTCAAGCATCAGATGCAACTATTGCAATGGAGCTTGGGTGTGATGGTGTTTTAGTTAATACTGCAATAGCGAAAGCTACGAAACCTTTTGATATGGCTCTAGCATTCAAGAATGCTGTGATAGCAGGAAGACAATCTTATCTTTCTGGTAGGATTCAAAAAAATTTAATGGGTAGTGCTTCATCTCCATCAAAAGGAATTATTTAGCTTTTTTATAAAATCTTTTTTTTTTATAAATTTTCTTTTTGTAAACTCTCTTATTCTTTAATTGAATTACATTTTCCTTTAATGTTATTTTTTCTATATTTTTTAATTTTTCATAATGCTCTATTAGTTCAAGAGTTTTTTTTGATTTATTTTTTAAATCAATTATATATTCAGGTATAATCAAACTGTTATCAGTTATTATATCTATTTTCATTTTATTCTTTTTCTCGAAATATTTTAAATCCTCAATAAAATTTTCTTTTAAAAAATTTGAGATTTTTTCACATACTTTTAAATTCACATATTTAGCTTTATTTATAACTGTTTTAAGTTCAACTAATTTTAAAATTTTTAATGCAAAAGATTCATCAGTAAGATTTATTTTCCATTTAACAGCACTTTCTCTTAACCTTTGTCTAGACATTTCTAATAAGCCAAAATTACTTATTCTTCCGATTTGAATTCTTGCTCTATCAGCTCTACATTTCTCTTTTAATCTTCTCTCTACTAATTTTCTATTCCCATAACTAAGCATATCTATAAAATCAATAATTATTAAACCTGATAAATCTCTAATTTTAATTTGTCTGGCAATTTCGTCAGCTGCCTCAATATTCGTGTCTAAAGCAGTGCTTTCTACATTTTTTTGTTTTATTGAACTCCCTGAATTTATATCTATTGAAACTAAAGCCTCAGTCGGATTTACAACTAAGTACCCCCCAGATTTTAATTTTATTTCTGTTTCAAATATTTGATTAAGTTTTTGTTCAATTCCTTCCTCAATGAATAATGGATTTTTACCTCTATATTTTTTTATTTTTTTCACATGTGAAGGCATCATCATTTTCATAAAATTTTGTGCTTTTTTATAACCTTCATTTCCCTCTACGAATATATTTTGGGTATTTTCATCGTACATATCTCTAAGTGTTCTTTTTATAATTTCACTTTCTTGATGTATTAGAGAGGGTGCAATAGAATTAATTGCATTTTCTTTTATTTGATTCCACGTATTTATTAGTGTTGTCAAATCATGATTAATTTCATTTTTTGTTTTATTACTTCCAGCTGTCCTAACTATTAAACCCATTTGTTTTGGTATTTCAATTTCATTAAGTATTGATCTAATTTTTTTCCTATCAGCTGGGTTAAATATTTTTCTAGAAATTCCTCCTCCTTTAGGGGTATTAGGCATCAAAACAATATATTTACCTGCTATAGATATAAAGGTGCTTAAGGCAGCTCCCTTTTGACCTCTTTCATCTTTTATTACCTGAACAAGTATTACTTGGTTAGGCTTGATAACTTCTTGTATCTTGTACCTTTTAAATTTTGTTTTATTATTATTTTTTTTAACTTTAAAATCTTCAGTACTTTCTTTTTCATCTTGATTTTTTATCTCAATTGGATCCTCTAACTCTAAATTTCCTTCAGCAATTCGCTCTTCTTCTTTTTCTTCTACTTTTTTTGATAGTTCTTCTCGAGCTTTTTCTTCCTCCAATTTAATTATTTCAAGATCACTTCTAGGAATTTGATAATAGTCTGACTGAATGTCATTAAAAGATAGAAAGCCGTGTCTCTCTCTACCAAAATCTACAAATGCAGCTTGTAAAGAAGGCTCAATTCTACTTACTTTGCCTAAATAAATATTATTTTTAATTAAATTATTTTTTAAGCCCTCGTACTCGTAATCTTCAATATTATCATTGGATTTAAGTACAACTCTAGTTTCACTCGGATGCGAAGCATCGATATATAAATTTTTTTCCATGGTTTCATATTTGATTTTTTAATTAGATAATTCATTTTAAATTTTGTGTATTCTTTATGCCATATCTTTAACAAATTCCCGTATATAATGGAATTAAAATGAGTAGAATTTTAAAAAAAATATTTATTGGTATTATTGGTATTTCGCTAATTACCTTTACATTAATCACAGTAATTTTGTGGAATTTTTCAAATAATATCCCTGACTATAAGTTTTTAAAGAACTATAAACCACCAGTATCGAGTAAAGTGTATTCTGGAAATGGTGAATTAGTATCTGACTTCTCAAAAGAAAAAAGAATATTTGTTCCTTATAGTTCTATTCCACAAAAAGTTATCAATGCTTTTTTATCTGCTGAAGATAAAAATTTTTTTTCACATCCTGGCGTAGATGCAAAAGGAGTTCTTCGAGCAATTATTAACAATGTTAGTAATATATTCACTTCAAGAAGATTAGAGGGAGCATCTACGATTACACAGCAAGTAGCAAAGAATTTTTTATTAACTAATGAAGTAAGCATAAATAGAAAAATTAAAGAGGCAATTCTTGCATTTAGAATTGAAAGAGCGCTTTCGAAGGAAAGGATACTTGAGTTATACTTGAATCAAATCTATTTGGGAAGTGGTGCATATGGGGTCGCAGCAGCTAGTTTGGAATATTTTGATAAATCAATAAAAGAACTAAATTATGTTGAGACTGCGATGCTAGCAGCATTACCTAAAGCACCAAGTAAATATAACCCGTACCGCAATTTGGACTTAGCTAAGTTCAGAAGAGATTTAGTATTAAAAAATTTATTAGAAAATAATTTTATTAACTCAAATCAATATAAAAATTTTAAATCTCAAAAAATCCAACTTAAAAAAGCGAAGAAAGTTTTCCTTGAAGATGCTCAATATTACATCGAGGATGTGAGGAAAAATGTAATTGAAACCTTAACTTATGAGAAGGTTTACAAACAAGGATTTAATATCAATACACCTATCAATCTAGAATTGCAAAAAATTGCTACTACATCACTAAGAGAGGGATTAATTGAGTATGATAAAAGAAAAGGTTGGAGAGGACCAATTAAGAATAAAAAATTGAACAAAAATTGGTTTAATGATCTTGATAAGTACGAAATAGAAAAGTCGATTAACTGGAAAATAGCGATAATAAAAAAAATAAATAAATTTTCTGCTGAAATAGAAACTAAAGATAAATTAAAAGGAGTTATAAAATACCAAGATATAACTTGGACTAAAAAAGAATTTGATGAATTATTAAAAGTTGGAGACATTGTTTACGTCGAACAAATTTCAGAAAATAATTTTAGTCTCCAACAAATTCCTAAAATTAATGGAGGTATCGTTGTTATGGATCCCTACACTGGAAGAGTAATGGCTATTTCAGGGGGTTTTAGTTTTAAAAATAGTGAGTTTAATAGAGCTTCACAAGCCTTAAGGCAACCAGGATCAGCTTTTAAACCTTTTGTATATGCTTTAGCTTTAGAAAATAATTTCACCCCTTCATCTTTAGTTTTAGATGCACCTCTAGTTTTAGATCAAGGATCAGATTTGAAGATGTGGAAGCCTGAAAATTACGGAAAAAAATTTTATGGTCCTTCTACTTTAAGAGTGGGTTTAGAAAAATCTAGAAATTTGATGACGGTTCGAATTGCGCAAAAAGTAGGCATAAAAAATTTGGCTAAATTTTCCAAAAATCTTGGCATATATGATGAGCCTGATGAACTTTTATCGATATCCTTAGGTTCTGCAGAAACCACACTATTAAAACTTACTTCTGCTTATTCTGCTTTCGTTAATGGAGGCAAGTTAGTAACACCAATTTTAATTGATCGTATTCAAGATAGTGAGGGAAATACGATTTTAAATAATGAAAAAAGAAACTGCAGTAATTGTGATATGATTTCATTCACCGGAAACGCTTATCCTGAAATTAAAGATACTTATAAACAAATTTTTTCGCCTCAAACAGCTTATCAAGTTACTTCATTATTAGAGGGAGTAGTTAAAAGAGGAACTGGAAAAAAATTAAGAGATCTTAACTTAAATCTAGCAGGCAAAACTGGTACTACTAATGAAAATACTGACACATGGTTTATTGGTTTTACATCAAACTTGGTTATAGGTGTTTATGTAGGAATGGATAATCCTGAAACCTTGGGTAAGTTTGAAACTGGTTCAAAAACAGCTTTACCTATATTTAAAAAATTTGTTCAAAGAGCTGTGAAAAAATCAGATGCGAGGCCTTTTAAAGTATCAAAAGGTATTACAATGATGGTAGTTGATCAATTAACTGGACAAAAAGCTAAATTTACATCAAAGAATACAATTTTAGAGGCCTATAAAAGCAAAAATGTAATTGATGGTAAAATATTATATTCAAATAATAATAGATTAGATACTAATAATATATTAAGGTTTTATTAATGGACTCAAAATACTTAGACTTTAAAAGAGATATTGAGAAGATTAATCAAAGAGTGAAGGAGTATCTTTGAAAAGAATGATATCTATAAAAAATTAGAAAGCCATAATAAAAAGATACTTGATGTAAATTTTTGGAAAGATAAATCAAACTCTCAAAAAGTTATTAAAGAAAAAAAATTGTATGAAGAATTAGTAAGTTCTTACGAAAAATCTATTAATAATTTAAAAGACTTTGATGAACTCAATAAATTGGCTATTGAAGAAAGAAACACAAATTTTCAAAATGAATTATTAAAAAATATTAAAGATTTGAGAGAATTAGTAAAAAAAAATGAGATAAGATGTTTTTTATCAAGTGAAGCAGATTCTCTTGATTGTTATATAGAGATACATGCAGGTGCGGGTGGTACAGAAAGTCAGGATTGGGCAGAAATGTTGAGACGAATGTATATAAAATGGTCTGTTCAAAAAAAGTTTAAGTCAAGTTTGATCAGTGAACACAAAGGTGATGAAGCAGGAATTAAATCATCTACAATTAAAATTGAGGGAGATTATATTTTTGGATGGTTAAAAAAAGAGTCAGGTATTCATAGACTAGTAAGAATTTCACCGTTCGACTCTGGTGCTAGAAGACACACAAGTTTCGCAAGTGTTTGGGTTTATCCAGTTGTAGATGAAAACATCAATATAGAAATATTGGATAAAGATTTAAGAATTGATACTTATCGTTCGAGTGGAGCAGGCGGACAACATGTTAATACTACGGATAGCGCTGTTAGAATTACTCATATACCTTCAAAAATTGTTGTTCAGTGCCAAAATGAGAGATCTCAACATAAAAATAAAGAAACATGTTTAAATATGCTTAAAGCAAGACTGTATGATTATGAAATAAAAAAAAAGGAAAAAGAAAATCAAAGTCATGAATCTACAAAATCAGAAATTGGATGGGGTCATCAAATTAGATCTTATGTTTTACAACCTTATAGACTTGTTAAGGACAATAGATCAAATCATGAAAGTTCAGATCCAGATAAAGTATTAAATGGAGATATTGATCAGTTTCTAGAGAAATCATTGTACCAAGATATATGAAAATAATTTCAAAAATTACAATAATATTTACCCTAGTTACTATTATATTTTTAACTTATTTTAGTTTTGTAGGAATTGAAACAGATAAACTTAACAATCAAATAAAAAGTAAATTAATAAGTTTAAATAAGAATCTCGACCTTGAATTAAAGCAAATAAATTTAAAGCTTAACCCATTAGAACTAAAAATAAATGTAAAAATCTTAGGCGCAAAAATTAAAAGTAGAAAAGAAGTTTTAGAAACCGAAAGCATCAAAACTAAAATATCTTTAATTTCTTTTTTTAAAGATGAATTCGTGATTAAAAATCTTGATATCTCAACTAAGTCTATAGATATTGAAGATTTAATATTATTTACAAAAACTTTTTATAATAACCCAAATATTATAATTTTTGAAAAATTTTTTCAAGTTAAAGGTTTTATTG